>JAZNOD010000119.1:0-6201 GCA_045580585.1 Eubacteriales bacterium | reverse complement strand
TGTAAGAGGACTTAAATATCCTATGGAGTTCCCTTTGACCGAGGGGAAAGAATTCAAATGTCCCGTGTGCGGACACACTGTTACAACTGACGATATGCTCTGCAAACGTTGCGGATTGAATTTTTCGGATTTGTTGAGTAGATAATTTTAATTTTTTTGTATTATGATATAAAGAATTGTTTTACCTTGGTTTGCTGCAGAAAGGAATTCCACTAATATGAAAAAACAATTTCCAAGAATAGGTCGTTTTATACTTGCCAATTTGGCAGTTTCGGGAATAGCCATAGCGGTTATGGTGGCTGTTGCAATATTTTGTGCCAAATGGATTGAAGAGGGGGCCGACAACCGAGCTCTTTCGGATTTGATTATCTACGGTGCTGCAACGTTATCATTCGGTTTTTCTCTTTATTTTTTGTATTTTTTGAAGGATGATGAATATAAAAGTCATTGTTTATCCGAAGCGGCAGAGGAAAAGACTTGGAAAGAAGCTATCATCTCGCACTTGAAGGCTTTTGGAAAATATGATTTAATATCGTTGCTGATTCTTTCTGTTCCAATTGCGTTTATTCCCGAAGTGATTATGGGAAAAACGGGGCTTTCTTTCCTTTTTATCTCGGCATCAATGTTTATTTCATATATTCCGGTGCAGATTTTGGCTGTGCTTTGTTGGGACGTCTACGTCGCGCTTTTGTATATTCTATGCGTGCCGTTGGCTCAAAGGAAGTGGAAAACCAACAGGATACATAGATCACTGTAATTCTTATGAAATTACATACGCCCTCTGCCACTGGCAGAGGGCGTATTCGCTATTTTATAACCTTTATGGTGGTTATTTTGTAATATTCAAGCAAAGCCAACGTTTCATCCGTTATCAGCTCGCCCGAGACCGCTATCGGAACGGCGGGCGGGCATGATATACACGGCGCGGCAAGAACTCGTCCGACTGATTTGCTGACATCGACAGTCTCGCTGACACTCAACATTGCTTGGCGTGGTGACATAACTGCATTTCCAACGATAACCGCGGGTGCTTTTTCCTTGATAGCCTCGCGGCGCGGTATGCAACACAGCGCATCTTTAAGTGCTGTAAGTATCTCGTCCGAAAGCTCGGGAGTTAGCATCATTACCACAAGGTCAGCGTCGGCAAACTCGCAAACAAAGCCTGCGCGAGCGAGTATTTTTGATATTTCCGTTCCCGTGTATCCGTAGGATTTCGGCGCAAGCGTCAGCTTTAACGGCTCATTACCGACAGTTTCAAAAGATAAACGGGCTTTCATTGCGGATACCTTTTCGGTAAACGAGCAAAGCTTTTCGCGGTATCCGTCAGCAAGATGTGCGTTTGCACGGTCGAGAGATTGAAGTATCAGATACGAAGGACTTGTTGAGGCGAACAGAGCCATTGCTCTGTCGGCTTGTTCCAAAAAGGTTTGCGGCGCATTTTTGCCTATGTGCAGATATCCGCCACCCGTCAGCACGGGCAAGGTCTTGTGTGCCGAGTCGCACACAGCGTCGGCACCGAGGTCAATCGGGTGCATGGAACAGGGAAGAAAGCGCAGATACGCACCGTGCGCGTTGTCAACGAGTAGTAGCGTGCCGTGGCGGTGGCACACCTCGGATAGCGCGGCGATATTAAGCATATTTCCCGTGTAGTCCGGACTTGTCAGATAAACCGCCGTTACCTCTCGCCGCACAAGAAATGCGTCAAGATATTCGGGAGTAATGCGGCAGGACACGATATTATCGCTTTCTTCACCGTAAAGCCACTCGATATCAAGGTCAAGCAGTGCCGCACCGTCCAAAAACGCGCGGTGCGCGTTTCTGCCTGCGGCAATTACGGCTCGCTCGCCCTTTTTGCAGAGCGCGGCAAGGTGGAGCATTGCGCGAATGGATGTAGACGAGCCGCCCGCGGAATATACGGTTCGCGCCGTGCCAAAGAGCGCCGAGGCATTCTCCTCGCTTTCGCGGATTATCCCCGACGGTGAGTACAGCACGTCAGCACCGTCTATTTCGGTGATATCAAGTGCTTCACCGAGAGAGCCGAGCCCCTTGTGTCCCGGCATGTGCAGGCGCACAGCACGGCTTGCGGCGTATTTTTTTACAAAATCGCTTATGGGCGTTTTCATTCTTCGTCAAGCGTCTTTGCGGCTTCAAGCATAATGGCGCATTCCATTCTCTTGCGGAAAAGCTCACAGCCGTATTTATAAACACCGCGCACCGAGCCTGTTGCGTGATATGCGTTAGCGGCGCAACCGCCCGAGCAGTAAAGCTTTGCCCAGCAATCAGCGCACTCGGGACGCGCGTAAACGTTGCACGATGCGAAATCGTTTTGAACTGCAGTGTTGGTAACTCCGTCCCAAATGTTTCCGAGCTTGAAATTCTCCTCACCGACAAATTGGTGGCAGGGATAAAGATCGCCCCACGGCGTGACCGCCATATACTCTGTTCCCGAGCCACAGCCGGAAATTCTCTTGTATATGCAAGGTCCGCCCTTGAGGTCTATCATGTAGTGGTAGAAGGTAAACGGCTTGCCCTCGCGGTGGCGTTCAAGCATAAGCTCGGCAAGCTTTTCATATTGCTCCATAACGATGGGGAGATCCTCGTCCGTCAGCGCGCCTTCGTCGCCGGGTGCGCTCACAACCGGCTCCATGCTAAGCTCCGTAAAGCCCAGACGAAGCATTTCCTTGATATCCTCAAGAAAATCAGGGTTAGCGTGCGTGAAAGTGCCGCGCATATAGTAGCCTTTATCGCCGCGCGCCTTTACAAATTTCTGGAATTTAGGCACTATCTTATCCCAGCTTCCATTGCCTGCATAGTCAACGCGGAAGCGGTCGTGTATGGATTTTCTTCCGTCAAGGCTGAGAACTACGTTACTCATCTCACGGTTGGAAAATTCGATTACGTCATCATCAACAAGCACTCCGTTTGTGGTCAGCGTAAAGCGGAAATTCTTTCCCGCTTCCTTCTCGCGCTCGCGCGCGTAAGCCACAAGCTCCTTGACAACGTCGAAGTTCATAAGCGGCTCGCCGCCGAAAAAGTCGACCTCAAGGTTACGGCGGCTGCCCGAGTTTTCGATAAGAAAATCAAGCGCGCGCTTGCCGACCTCAAGGCTCATTACCGCGCGGTCGCCGTGGTACTTGCCTTGGCTTGCAAAGCAGTAAGAGCAGTTAAGATTGCAGGTGTGCGCCACGTGCAAGCACAGTGCCTTTATAACGCCTGACGTCTTTTCCTTGAGCTTGTCCGCCTTATCGGAAAAGGAGTCGGGGGTAAAAAGCTTACCTGCCGCGCGAAGCTCCTCGATGCTATCGCAGCATTCAAGTATCTCCTCGCGCGTGACGTCAGCTCTGTCGGGATATTTTTCGAGCATGCTGTTAACTATCTCATCGCGTGAATGAGTCTCGTAAAGACCGATAATGTCGTAGGCAACTTCGTCAACGACGTGGACAGAACCCGAAAAAATATCAAGAACTATATTAAGTCCGCCAAGTTTATAGCTATGTATCATAATTTATCTCCCCAAAAGTGATATGCATAAGAAATGCCGCCCAAAGGCGGCGTTTCTTATTACAAGAATTACTTGCTTGCCTTCTTGTTTTCGCACTGCTGGTTAGCAATGCCGCAGCTGGTCTTGCAAGCAGACTGGCAGGAAGTCTGGCACTCGCCGCAACCGCCGTTCTTTGCGCTCTCGCAGAGATTCTTGGTATCTAAAGTTTTAATACGCTTCATACTGATAGTCCTCCGAAACACATAGTTTTTATTATTATATCACATAAAAAAAGATAAGTCAATCGCCCACGGGAATTTTTTTAGCCATAGTCAATATTTTTTTCGACACTTTGGTTGCGACATAATTCGTTGCACGGGCGGGATATAATAATTACGAGGTGATGCCCATGGGTCAAACCGTATACGGAGACCTTTTATTTGTTATAAATTTCAGTATGGATTTCCTTTGCTTTTACATAGTTTGCCATCTTTCTCGCATACGGTTGCACCTGCTTCGCGCAGCGATTGCATCAGCGTTTGGGGGCATTTATGCGGTGGCAGCGCTTTTGGTTGATTGCACGGGTGTCTTGGCTCTTGCGATAGACCTTTCGGTGATGGTGCTTATCTGTGCAGTTGCTTTGGGCAGAGAGTCGATTTTAGCAAACACCCTGCTATATGGCGCTATTTCCGCAATTCTCGGCGGGAGCATGACTGCGCTTTACAGCATATTCAACAGAATCTGTGCGGATAGGGGATATGGTGCGGACAGCGACGGATTGTCCGTTTGGACGTTCGCCTTACTTGCCGCGGCGGGGGCGGCGGCTACTCTCGTAGGCGGCAGACGGATGCGCATGCGTGTGGCTACGGGACGCGCCGAGGTGATAGTTACCACCGAACGCGGAAGTGTCAGTATGCGCGGTTTTACAGATAGCGGAAATCTCCTTATAGATCCGCTTGGCGGCAGGGCGGTCATTTTGTGCGAGCTTGAGGCGGTTCGCTCCATTTTTTCAGAGGAGCTATGCGCGATTTGGGAAAGCGGAAATATCTCGTCCGCCGCAAGCCTTGCCCCCGAGCTTGCGGCTATGTTGCGCTTTGTGCCGGCAGATGGCGCATTGATTGGCGACAGCACCGTGCTTGCGGCGGTAAGACCTAAGTCAGTACGAATTTTGCAAGACGAAAAAAGCGTGGAAGCGGATGTTTTGCTTGCCCCCCTGCCGCGAAGATTGTCGGCCGGAGAGGCGAAAGCCATACTTCCCGCAGGATTGATTTGATTTTAAATGCCGAAATGCGGCAGAGAGGAGAATAAATGTTAAGGTGTGTATTTTTTCGTTTACGGCTTTTTGCGGCTGATGTGGTACGGAGATTTTACGTTAGCGGAATATATTACGTCAACGGTCCCGATACGCTTCCGCCGCCGCTCTCGTCAGAGGAAGAGGAAGCGGTTCTCTGCCGTATGTGCCAAGGAAATGACGAGGAAGCGAGAACGCTCCTTGTCGAGAGAAATTTGCGCCTTGTGGTTTATATAGCCAGAAAATTTGAAAGCACGGGGATCGGGATAGAGGATCTTGTGTCTATCGGTACGATGGGACTTATAAAGGCGGTTGGAAGCTTTCGCCCCGAAAAGGGAATAAAGCTTGCCACCTATGCCTCGCGGTGTATTGAAAACGAGATACTTATGTATATAAGGAAGCATAATCAGCAAAGGTGTGAGGTGTCTCTTGATGAGCCGCTTAACGTGGACTGGGACGGCAACGAGCTTCTTCTTTCCGACGTGCTTGATACAGGGGAGGAGAGTGTATTCGAGGAGTTTGCCGCCGCCGAGGAAAAAAGAATGATACGCCGCGCGGTCGCGGCGCTCTCGCCGCGGGAACGGCAGATAATAGAGCTGCGCTACGGGCTAACGGGCGAGCGCGATCTTACGCAAAAGGAAGTTGCGGATCTTCTCGGAATATCGCAGTCATACATATCAAGACTTGAAAAACGCATAATCGCATGGCTGCGAACAAAGATAGCGGGGAAAATATAAAGTTGACAAAGCGGCGTATGTGTGGTACAATGTTCACATAATAAAGGTAAGTGAGAAATAATGAAGTGAACGGAAATAAGGACTATATAATCGACCTGCGTGCGCACGTTTTGCCGCTTATTGCCGGCGCACACGGCAGGGCTGATGCTGCAGATATTATTGAGATCTTCAAAGCGGCGGGTATCAGCGCGGCTCTTGCCACGGCTGACGTCTGCCTTGATAAGACTCCGCCGCGCGCGTTTTCGGATATGGTACGGCGCGCAAAGGAAAACGTATCTGCTATCAGAGTAAAGCGAGCCCCCTCGATATTTACCTGCGCAGAGATAGATCTGACTTGTGATGTGGCAACGGTTTCGGGTTTGCAAAAGCTTGCGGTAGGCAAAAATCGACTCTTGCTTGTTAAGCTTCCGCGCGCAAGATGGGATGCGGAATTGCTTGATACTCTCTCGGCACTGCGATTTGCCGATTATCACCCACTGCTCGTGAATGTTGGCTCATATCATCCCGAGGCGGTAGAGGAGCTGTTTTCTCTCGGATATAAAGGACAGCTTGATTTGTCCTCGATAGCCACGCTTGACATTCGCCGCCGCCGCAGATATCTGCGCTGGATAGATGCAGGCAACGTAGTGGCACTCGGAAGCGGTATCACCGTATGTGACCTTAACGAAATACAACACTTTATCAGAAATATC
>JAZNOD010000118.1:0-7977 GCA_045580585.1 Eubacteriales bacterium | reverse complement strand
GGGTTTGCCGTCGATCAACACCTCGCCGCCGTTGGCGGGAAATACGTTCATCAAAATGCGAATTGACGTGGTCTTGCCCGCGCCGTTTCTTCCGAGCAATCCGAACGCTTTTCCGCCCTCTGCCTTGAAAGAAATGCCGTTCAACACTTTCTTGTCGCCAAAGGACTTTTCTATATTTTTAAACTCAAGAATCATTTTTTCCTCTCTTTTCGGTTAAGGTTTATTACTGTTAAAACATTATAGCATATCAATATTAAAAAGTAAATAGAATCAAGAAATTATCCTATCAACCATTGCTTGAATCAAAAAAGTGTGAGCCGACTGCAAATTCGGCTCACACACCTTTTTTAATCACGGTACGTTATCTCAATATCCCCCGTATCGGTTATTATCTTGCATCTGCCGCCCACAGTGGATTTTGGCACTTTTACGCTACCCGTGTCAGTTTCGGTAACGAACACCTTTTCCGTCAGTAAACTTCCCTCAACATCGCCCGTATCTGTTTTTACGTATATCTCGGAGGCATCACATTTTTCAAACTCCACGTCTCCCGTGCTTCTTTCAACTGAAAGCTTTTGTGCGACAATAACGTTATCCAAAGAAATATCTCCCGTGTTTCCGCTTGAAGTCAGGCTTTCGCACGCAATGCCCGAAAGGTACACGTCTCCCGTAGAAACGGAAAGCTCGATATCACCGGCAGACATGTTTTTTAGCTTAATATCTCCCGTAGTCAGCTTTATCTTCAGCTCATCCAAAGCAGATGCATAGCTCGTTACACCGCAAGTGCTGCCCGAAATATCAATACTGCTAAACGAAAAATCATCGGAAATAATAACGTCTCCCGTAGTTGTGCACACCGTAAGCGCGCCGTACTCACCGCGAGGAATGCAGACCGTTATTTTCGGGAAATCAAAGCCGATCCCTATATAGTCGTACCATTCTCTGTCGTCCGAGCGCTTTATAATAAGGCTTCCGTCCTCCACAAAAACGCTATGCCCCAGTTTCTCATCCTCATAGCAGATAACGCGATATTTTTGGTCTTCTGAAGACGCAAAAGTGATATCGGCAGTCTCGGTATAAATTGATATGGATGAAAAATCCTCGCTTATCTCATACTCGTTACTCCGGTATTGATACGTCGATAATTTGCTAAAATCCCATCCGAGCGTTGTCATTACACCCACAAATAGAAGACAACCGCTTAGCATAAGAGAAACCGCTATGATAAGCCATACCTTTATTCCCTTTCTCATTATGCTCCCTCCTTTTTAATAAAACAATTCTTAATCCATATCGCAATTTTCTTTGTAAGCATGAACGTGCCAACCGTCACTGCCTTGCATCCGTAGAACGCAAAGATGGAAAGCCCCGAGCAGATCAGACCTGCGGCAAACGCGGCAAGACCCGAAGCGCCGTTGCCGCCTATGGTCAAAATAACACACACAGCTACACCGCCAACGAAGCATGCGGCAAGAGAAATAAACACTGCCCACGCGGAAATAATAACAGCCCATAACGAAACGCAGAGCGAAAGTATCACGGCAAATACGGCAATGAGCAAGGAAAGCCATATAGGAGAGCCAAGCAGCAAAAGCACGATAGTTCCCGCGCCGAGTTGTTTTTTAGGCTTTATTTTTTCTATTGCTATTTTCGAGAGATGGGTATCCGCTATTATCTGCGCCGCAATATCATCCGCAGAACCAACCGCGGCAACTGCCTCATCCTCCGTTAGCCCCTCCTCAATACGGTCATCTACCATCTCGCTGTAAAACGTAATATGCTCGCTGACATCCTCGGCGGGCAAACCGCAAAGCTTTGCCTTAAGCTCGCAGAGAAATTCTTGTTTAGTCATTTTCTCCATCCTCCTTTGTTACAAATCGATACATCAGCATAACCTCGCGCCATTCATTTTTAAAATCCTCAATGCGCGAGAGTCCCGCACCCGTTATGTGATAGTATTTACGCAATCTGCCGTTATGCTCTGCCGTCCGGACAGTTAGCATGTTTGCCGTTTCCAAGCGTTTTAGAATGGTATATAGAGTAGACTCGGACATATCAACGTAAGGCTTCATATCCTTTATTATTTTATACCCGTACGAATCCTCGTTTTTTATCGCCGACAGCACGCAGACATCCAAAATGCCTCGCTTCAACTGAATATCCATAAAATACCTCCCATCGTGTAATACATCATATCACGAAGTATTAATCTTGTCAATAGCCAACTGCAAACTTTCCTCCCAAAAGTTCAAAAAATGTGAGCCGAATGCAAAAACACATTCGGCTCACCCATATGATCATACAAAAACGGCTTGGCGCAAAACGCCAAGCCGCCATATCACCGACAAAGTTCACCAAAGCAAGCCACAGGAAATCATAACTGATAACTTGTTTCGCAAATGGGGAACGAGAAGTTATGAGTTTAGAGTTATGAATTTGGCTTCGCCAAATGTTATGAGATTGCTCCGCAATCGTTATGATATGATCGCCATGTTACTTCAAACTGCACCGAAGGTGCATCATAACTACGTGCAACGTATCACAACTCATAACTCGCCGCAGGCGATCATAGTTGACTTTTGCTACGCAAAAGTCATTCCCACTCGCTTAAATTAGCATTATACCCCGTGAATTTAGGTCTTTTCGCGCGGTTTATCGGGGGATTTGACCGCCTTTTTCTGCTTCGTCTATGGAGTCTGCGAAAAAACGGTATCAAATTGGTATCAACGATACCGCCCGGGAAGCACGGCTTTTTTTCGTTATTCATTATACCATAAAATCAGAATAAATACAAGAGGTTTGCGAAGTTTTTTTATAAGTTTACAGTATGGCTAAAATATTGAAAGGCGGCACCTGATTGGGTGCCGCCTTTCCTTGTGGTAGTCGTCGAATCTATATCGCCAAAATCTTTCTTGAATTTTTATGTCAAGCATTTTTAGGATAATTTGAAGTTTTCGCCATTAAAGATAATATAATCTTTACCATACTCAAAGGATACGGCTATAGCAGATTCTATATCAACCGACAAAACACCGTCTTTGCACGTATAGGCGTTTTCTCCACTCAAAAAATTGGTCAAATGAAGATCTGTTCCCATATCTTGGCGCAGTTCCTCGTTGAACTCATCAAAGGAAACATTTATAAACTTAATGCTGTTTTCCGTGATGATGACCTGTTGTTCCGCGTTATTTTCGTTTTGATAAGTACCGAGCGAAACGGTTGTATTACCGCATCCGCTAAAAACCACGGACAACATACAAATTAGCACAACGATAGTTACTATTTTTTTCATATCACACCTCTGCTTATTTTTGAAATCTATAATTGGTTGCACCCGATCGGGTGCCGCCTTTCCTTGTTGTAGTCGTCGAATGATCAGCGGCTTGTATAGTTTTTTGCATTTAATGATTGTAAGCGTATAATCATTCCGGCATTGTAAGGTCGGGTAAGCCATCAATACCATCAACTATATAACCCTCATTATTCAAGCTGAAATATCCAACATCCGAAACAAACATATACGGATCAAGTTCCTCACATTTTAATGCAAATTTGCTATAGTCAATTTTCACTTCATATATGCCGGGTGCAGTTGGAATTGCGTCAACTTTCTCGCCGTTGACGTAAATAATCAAATCTGATGTAGTATTAGTTATCACTTTGGAATTGGGAGATTGCCAACCTCTAAAAGCGAGCAAAAACGGATCGCTTGTTTTTTTGTCAATTAACAGAGTGATGGATGTGTCGTCGAATCCCTTATGCGTGATTGTTGCGATTTCATTTTTACATACATCATCCTCATAATAGAACGATGATGTAGCAGTATATCCGATGTATTCTGTTGATGGCGTATCGGGTATTTGTTCTCCCTTAAAAAAGACTACACTTACAACTAAAACAAGACAGAAACAAGCTGCTGCGAGTGAAGCCCATTTTACCCAAGTGCGCTTTCTCGGTTTCTTTTTCGCTGCGAGATCTGCTTTCATATCGAAATAACGGTTAAGAATGTCCGAATCCAGATCTGTAATGGCATCGATAATTTTTTCTTGTGTCATATTATATAACCCTCACTTTCAAGATGTTTTTTGAGTCCAATTTTGATTGCTTCGATCTCTCGCTTGACGGTAGAAACGCTACAGCCGAGTTCCTTGCTGATTGTCGAAATGGGATCGGCAATATAATATCGGCTGACGAAAATGAACATTTGTCTGTCGGGAAGAGATCTGACGAAATTACTTATGCTTTTGGCGAGTTCTTTGGTTTCTATTTCTGCGGTCATATCGCCATCATCTGCTATGAAATCTTCAAGCTCGGAAAGCGAAACCGTGAATTCCGATGCAATGCGCTTTTGACGTTTCTTTGCTCTGAATCGGTCAATAGCTGTTCTTCGCATAATTGATCCAAGAAACGCCTGTAACGCCACGGGTCTTGCCGGAGGGATCGCATTCCATGTTCCGACATATGTATCGTTCAGACATTCCTCGCTATCGCACATATCGTGGACAATGTTCATCGCCACCGAAAGCAAGAACTTTTTGTATTTGATATCTGTTTCCTTGATTGCCTGCTCGTCACGTTGCCAATATAGGTCAACGATCTTCTCGTCACTCATCACAGAGTTCGCTTTTGTTTGAAGTTCCATAACACACCTCCTTCCATGTTTTTGAAAGGTCCTTCATAAGTAATAGTCGCTACTTTTTTCAAAATGGCTCACATTTTTTGAAAGTTTTTTGGATTTTTTATATTATAGCATATTTTTGCGGAAAATGTGTGAACTGATATGAAAATAAGGGTGCCACTGAAGCGGCACCGACATATAAAAACAACGGCAAGAACTTTTAACATTCCTGCCGTTGTTTATGATTCTATTGGGTATCAAAACGGTATCAAAAACTCGTTTCAAGTGCTGAAATCCCTTGATATATAAGGCTTTTTCGACTTACGTTTATTATTCCCACTCGATCGTCGAAAAAGGCTTCGGTGAGAGATCGTAGAGAACGCGGTTAACGCCCTTTACCTCGTTTACTATCCTTTCGGTAACTCTCTGCAGGAACGCAAAATCAAGGGGGGCGGCTGTCGCGGTCATTGCGTCAACGGTGTTCACCGCGCGAATGACTACTGCCCACTCCGTAGAGCGCGCGTGGTTGCGCACGCCAACGCTCTTCATATCGGGAATGGCGGTGAAATACTGCCATACCTTGCCGACGAGTCCTTCCTTTGCAAACTCCTCGCGCAAAATCGCGTCGGAGTGACGGACAGCCTCAAGTCTGTCGCGCGTTATCGCACCAAGGCAACGCACGCCGAGTCCCGGTCCGGGGAAGGGCTGACGGTTTACCATATTGTCCGGAAGTCCGAGAGCCGCGCCGCAAGCGCGAACCTCGTCCTTAAAGAGCATCTTAAGCGGCTCTACAAGCTCAAACTTAAGGTCCTCGGGAAGTCCGCCAACGTTGTGGTGGGACTTTACGTTCTTTGCGGTCTTTGTACCCGACTCGATAATGTCGGGGTATATCGTACCCTGCGCAAGGAACTTCACACCCTCGGATGAAAGGCGGCGTGCCTCCTCCTCGAAAATGCGGATAAATTCCTCGCCTATTATCTTACGCTTGCGCTCGGGATCGGCAACTCCCGCAAGCTTATCAAGATATCTGTCAACGGCATCAACGTAGATAAGATCAGCACCAAGCTCCTTGCCGAACACCTGAACGACCTCCTCGGGCTCACCCTGACGGAGCAGACCGTGGTTTACGTGAACGCAGGTAAGACGGTCGCCTATCGCGCGGATGAGGAGCGCGGCAACGACGGACGAATCAACGCCGCCCGAAAGCGCGAGAAGCACACGGCCGTCACCGACCTGACGGCGGATAAGCTCCACCTGATCTGCAATAAAGTTTTCAATATTCCAGTTAGCATCAGCACCGCATGTGTCAAAGATAAAGGGCTTGAGCATTTCGATAACGGCATCATCATCTGCACTAAGCGCAGGGGCGCCGTCACAATCAATAGAGAGCGTGGGCACGTCTGCGGCGAGAATTGCCGCCGATGGCTTGACCTCCACGCCGTCAACTATGCGGTTTTCACCGCCGTTGAAGATAATGCCCTTAACGTTTGGAATAGCCGCGAGAGACTTCTCGTCAAGGTCGTGGGGGTGGATCTCGCTGTATACGCCAACACGGCGGATAAGGCGGGCAAGGCGAGCGTTTTCTGTGCTGCCCAGATCGATAATGAGGATCATATCTTGTTGCATTTTTATACCTCCGAATCCATAAGGATCAAATTACTTGTTTTGATTTTTGCTTATATAGCGGGCAACGTATACTCCGCTTGCGGATGCGTGAGAGAGCGAATGAGTAGTTCCTCCGCAGTCACCGATAACGAAAAGCCCCTTGTGGCAGGTTTCAAGATTATTATCTGTCTCAACCTCCATATTATAGAACTTAACTTCAACTCCGTAAAGGAGAGTGTCGTCGTTTGCGGTACCGGGTGCTATTTTATCAAGAGCGTATATCATCTCGATTATACCGTCAAGAATACGCTTGGGTATTACAAGGCTGAGGTCACCCGGAGTTGCGCTGAGCGTGGGCGTCATAAAGTTTTCCGCAATTCTTGCCGCATTGCTCCTGCGTCCTCTTATCAGGTCACCGAAGCGCTGTACCATAACACCGCCGCCAAGCATATTGGAAAGCCTTGCAATGCTCTCGCCGTAGCCGTTGCTGTCACGGAACGGCTCGGAAAAATGCTTTGCTACAAGAAGCGCGAAATTGGTATTACCCGTTTGCTTTGCGGGATCCTCGTAGCTGTGACCGTTGACCGTAACGATACCGTTGGTATTCTCATTTACGACAGCACCGCGCGGATTCATGCAGAACGTACGCACAAGGTCCTGAAACTTTTCGGTGCGGTAAACTATCTTACTCTCGTAAAGCTCGTCGGTAAGGTGTGCAAATATCTCGTAGGGAAGCTCCACTCTGACACCGATATCCACGCGGTTCGAGCGCGTGGGGATATCAAGTTCGCGGCAGACCTTCTCCATCCATTTACTTCCCGAACGGCCTGCGGAAATAACGCAGAAATCCGCATCGTGCTCGCCGCCCGCCGTAACGAGGGTGTAGCCGTCGCCATTCTTTTTAACGTCCGTAACCGCTGTGCGGAAGAAAAACTCCACCTTGTCTTTAAGTCCGTTGTAAAGATTTTGAAGAACGATATAGTTTATATCCGTTCCGAGATGTCGTACCGATGCATCAAGCAGGTGCAGACCGTTTTGCAGACAAAGTGTTTTTATCTTTGAGTTAGCGGTGGAATAAAGCTTTGTGCCCTCTCCGCCGTTTTCAACGTTTATCTTGTCAACGTAGTGCATAAGCTCAAGCGCCTCTGCCTTGCCGACGTACTCGTGCAGAGTGCCGCCGAACTCGTTGGTTATATTATATTTTCCGTCGGAAAACGCACCCGCGCCGCCAAAACCGTTCATGATAGCACAGGTCTTACAGCCTATACACGATTTTATCTTTTTGCCGTCTATGGGACATTTCCTTTCTTCCAGAGGAGCGCCCGCTTCAAAAACGGCTATCTTACCGTCAAAAACGCTCTTAACAAGCTCATACGCGGTAAATATACCGCCGGGACCTGCTCCGATTATAGCAACATCATATTTCATAGATATTTTCCTTAACGTTTATTTCTTTCATGCAATATAATAACACAAAACTCATACAAAATCAATTATTTTTTTGAAATTTCATTGACGAAATAGAAAAAATACTATATAATGATTTCATAAATTTTGCACAAAAAGGCTTTTTTCAAAAATAACGGGATAAGCCGTCCGCCGAAGGAGAAAAATGTATAATTTTAACGTTGAAAACGCCACCGCCGCTTGCATAGAGTGGATAAAAGAGTGGTTTGAGAAAAACGGAAATGGCTGTAACGCAATAGTGGGCATTTCCGGTGGCAAGGATTCCTCGGTCGTCGCCGCGCTCTGCT
>JAZNOD010000117.1:0-1712 GCA_045580585.1 Eubacteriales bacterium | reverse complement strand
CATGAAGTGTACTCATTTTTACTCTCCTTGTCTTTAAAAAGATGTGCTGTACGTATATGATTATTATACTCTAATCCGCCTCTGTTTTCAAGGCTATTTTAAAAATATTCCGCCCAATACAAGTTTTTTTGACGAATTTTTATTTTTTGCGGCGGCGGGTGTTTACTTTTTCTCGGGAAAATGCTAAAATATACACGTATTATTTTTGGAGGCGGAAACGATGGCAAAAAACAAAAAGGTCGGTATCCTGACACTCGGCTGTAAGGTAAATCAATATGAAAGCGAGGCTATCGCAGAAGCACTCGGCGCAATAGGAATAGATGCCCAAACCCCCGACGGGACTTGCGATGCCTACATTATAAACACCTGTACAGTTACCGCCGAAGCAGACCGCAAATCCAGACAGATGATACGCCGACTCCACGCAACAAATCCCAATGCCCCCATAATAGTTACCGGCTGTACCGCGCAAAGCTCACCGCAGCAGATAGCCGACATAGACGGTGTTTGCGCCGTGTGCGGCAACGCCGAAAAGCTTTTGTGCGCAAGCATTGTATCTCGCCTCATTGAGAACGGTGCCGGCAAGGATAAGGAAATACACGTACCTGATATCAATACTGCGCCGTTTGAAAAAATGGAGCTGCACAGCTTCCCGCGAACCCGAGTCTATATTAAAATAGAGGACGGCTGCGAAAACCGCTGTGCCTACTGCGCAATCCCCAATGCGCGCGGCAAGGTGCGCTCAAAGCATCCCGAGGACGTGTTGGCAGAAGTGGGCAACCTTATTTCCGACGGATGTCCCGAAATCGTTCTGACAGGTATAGAAACCGCATCCTACGGGCGTGATCTTGATGGCGTTACGCTCCAAGACCTGCTTTGCCGCGTGGACAAGCTATGCAAAAAAACAAGGATACGTTTGGGCTCTATTTATCCGACTCTCTTCGATGAGAATTTCATCAACAAAATATCCGCCCTCGCACACCTTGCCCCTCATTTTCACATCTCACTGCAAAGCGGCTCCACAAAAACGCTTGCCGCCATGAATCGCCGCTATACTGCCGAGGACGTTGCATCAGCGATGGCTCGGCTCCGCGAGGCTATCCCAGACGTTATTTTCACCACCGACGTAATAGTTGGTTTTCCGGGGGAGAGCGAAAAGGAATATGCCGAAACACGGGAGTTTTTGATAAATAACAGATTTTTGATGGCTCACATCTTTCCGTATTCGTCGCGTACAGAAACACCTGCGGCAAAGATGGCAGATCAGGTTCCGCAGGAGGAGAAAAAGCGGCGCGCCGCGGAGCTTGCCGCGCTCCAAGAACGGATAACGCAGGAAATACTGCTCGAGCAAATAGAGAAAAAACCTATTCAAAGCGTACTGTTCGAGACCTATTCCGATGGCGTTGCTACGGGCCATACGGATTCATTTATCGAGGTTAGCGCACCGAGTGATACGGATATTAGAGGCGAAGAACGCCTCGTACGCCTTTTAAAAGCTCAAAAAACGGGGGTCATCGGCGAAATTTTTAAAAAATAACGATATTTTTGCAATTAAATAAAAAAATAATTCGTAAACCCCTTGCTTTTTTCAAAATATTGTGATATAATTACCGATGTTGTTATGGACTCAAGTATTTAAGGAGGTGTCAGGAATGGCAAAATGCAGCGTTTGCGGTAAGGGTGTTGTTTTCGGCAATACTGTTTCTCACTCC
>JAZNOD010000116.1:0-1963 GCA_045580585.1 Eubacteriales bacterium | reverse complement strand
GCAAAGAAATTCGTAGCGAAATCCGAAAACGCAACGGTGGGTATGCTGCTGGATATGTGGGTAGAGGAAGAACTGAAGCCCGGAAACTTAAGCAACGGTACGGTAATGTCCTATCAAGGAACAGTCAACCGAATCAAGCAGTTTCCCATCAGCAACAGAAAACTGAAAAGTGTGACAGCCGACCATCTGCAGGCGTTCATGGATCAGCTCAGCTTCGGCGGAGTAAATCCGGACGGTACAACATCGAAAGCACTTAGCAAGGGTTACTTGCGATTGTTCTCCGCCGTACTGCAAGGAGCGTTCCGCTTTGCAGTATTTCCAAAGCGTATGATTTCCTTTAATCCGATGCAGTACGTTGTATGGCGTGGGAAAAAGGATGATTACGAATTGTTCTCGGACGATAACGGAGACGTTGCTACCATACCGACGCTGACTCACGAAATGTATCTAAAGCTTGAGGATTTTCTGAAAGCAAAGGATAACCCCGCACTGCTCCCTATACAGATCGCATACTACACAGGACTTCGCATTGGCGAGGTCTGCGGACTGACTTGGCAAGACGTAAATCTTGAAAAGCAGTACCTCACGGTACGCCGCAGTATGCGCTACAACAATACAAGATACAAGACGGAAATAGGGGCTACCAAACGCAAGAAAGTCCGCACGGTGGACTTCTGTGACACCCTGGCAGAGATTCTGCGAACAGCCAAGCTCGAACAGCACAAAAACGGATTCAAATACGGCGAACTCTTCTGCCTCAACTACTATATTGAGGTTAAGGAGAAAGACCGTACATACTACGAGGTCTATACGCTACCGAGAAATGAGAAGGTTCCCGATGGCTACAAGGAAATATCCTTTGTATGCTTAAGACCTGACGGAACGTATGAATCGCCCAGCACGATCGGTATTATGTGCAAACGGGCAAGCAAAAAGGTAGAGGGTCTCGACGGGTTTCATTTCCACCAACTGCGACACACGTTCACGAGCAATCTGCTCTCAAACGGAGCGGCACCGAAGGATGTGCAAGAGCTTTTAGGTCACTCTGATGTCAGTACCACGATGAATGTCTACGCTCACTCTACAAGAGAGGCGAAGCGTACTTCTGCACGACTGCTCGATAAGGTAGTAGGCGGTTAGATATAAAAAGTTTCCCTTATTTTCGCTCATAAGGGCAAAAACAAGGGAAAATACATAACAGTTGAGTTTGTAACAGGCGAAAACCCCAGTAATATCAAGGGTTTTTATAGCATAGGACAGTTAATGTCTGATAAATTCCAATTTGTCGAACGGGCACGCATAACCAAAACAGACACCTTTTGTTCGTTTTACCCTTGTTTAGACACCTTTTATCACGTTTAAGCCAGCAAAAAACGCGCTTTTGTCTACTGACAAAGGTGCGTTTTTTGAATGATGTTTGCCTGCGGCAAATGATGCAGGGCGTTGCCCTATGATGACGGCTACGCCTAATGATGTGTGCCTGACGGCACATTGGGCAAACATCGCATCATTGCGGAACGAAGTGGAGTAACATCATATTTGCGAAGCAAATGCATCATATCGCCGCAAGGCGATGCATCATTTGACAAACAAGCGATTTTTTGATATAATAATAACGATAATAGGAGGTATAGCTGTGAAAGAAAATAAAACCAATTTGATTCTATCCATTTGGAATACGATAGGAATCGTTATTATAGCAGGTTTTTTTCTCTACGGTTTTATGATAGGTGGGTCTGCTTCATTGGGGTATTGCGACGCCAATGCATATTATGTCGGAAGTCACGGTGAATATACGCAAGTTTCTGAAATCATTTATCATGTCAGTTATGTGTGGGAGATTCTGTTTTGGATTTTTATTCCACTTACACCGCTTGGATGTTTTTTGATTTCGCATATTCAAGGGAAAATGGAACAAAAGAAAAAACGGTTAGAGTAGAACAGACACCTTTTGTTCGTTTTT
>JAZNOD010000115.1:0-25011 GCA_045580585.1 Eubacteriales bacterium | reverse complement strand
ATTTTTTTGTTTTTCATATTTATCTCCGATTTGATTTTTCGGTTCTCAATACATATTATCACATCTTTTTGAATATTTTATGAACTTCATAGGATAATAATATTCAAAGAGCAAAAAAATATGTGAAAAAGAAAGGATTTTTTCCTATGAACAAAAGAACTCTTTTGATCTGTTTTGTATTGATAGCCATTCTTTCACTCGCAGTCTCGACGTTTGCCGTATTTGTAACAGCGCGCGCAGTATTTGCCGAAAAGGCGGGCAATTCCGCAAGCAGCAACAGCTCCCCCACTGCAGAATCAAGCGATAGCTCCCCTGAGGTTTCGGACACAGAGCCCGAGGATTCCAAAACATCCGGCGATGAAACAAACGATGTTTTCGTTGGGGCAAATGCTGAAAATCCGCCCAAATACACATTGAGATACAGTGATGGATTTCTGAGCGTTACAGCCTCCGACGGGACGGTGCTTTATTCGCGTAAAGCTCCATCGGATAAGCCGTGCGCAAGCGCACTTGAGCAGTTGGATAAGGGAATAACCTTTTCGGACTACAGCTCTGCGATCTCGGCGATCTACGACCTTGTATCGTAGACTATCGCGTTGCTACGGCATCCTTGCCGACGGTTTCGGCAAGAGCGTTCAGAATATAGGGAGTTGCGTCGATGCCGTGGCTATGCTCCCTGTACTCCGCCCTATCCGCAAAATAAAAGGATAAACGCACACCGCCCTCAAATATCTCAACCAAGTTGAGGGCTTTTTTGTATATCTCGGAGTCCTCAGACGGCACTTTTATATAGACCACGGAAATGGTTTTCGCATCGGCGGCGCGCCTCGGCGCGCTTCCCTTGACCGCAGACGCCGCCCTGCGCTCCATTTCCTCATTGGTGCGAAGCGGCATTACCGCGTTAAGAAGAACCTTTGCCCCCTCACCCTCTCTGAGCGAAGCTGTTCCGCTTATAAATACCGCCTCATCAGCACGAAGAATGGATGCGTATTTTTTAAGCTTTGCGGGAAATACCACGACCTCGATAGAATCATATCTGTCCTCAAGCTTCAAAAACATCATTTTTTCGCCGTTTCTCGTGTTTTTAGTGCTTACGGAAGTTATCATTCCGCAAACGCCAAGCACTTCTCCGTCAGAAACGGTGATCTCATCCTCGGAAGTAAGCTCAGAAAGCGGCGTCGGCTTCAAAGAGTCGATGTGAACGGAATATCCGTCAAGCAGATGTCCCGAAAAATACATACCTGCCGCCTCTCTTTCAAGAGAAAGCATCTCACGCGTTGAAAACTCGGGAATCTCGGGATACGTGATATACAGTGAATCCTCCCCGCCGTCCTCCCTCGCAAACGAAAACATATCTATCTGACCGTCAATATTGCGTCTGTTTCGGTCAGCTACCGCACCGAGCGCGGAATCGAGCGAGGCAAGAAGCCTTGAACGATAGACACCAAGCGAATCAAACGCGCCCGCCTTGATAAGCGTTTCAACCATTCGTCTGTTGAGGTCGCTGCCCGACATACGTGAGAGAAAGTCCGAAAAGGACGTAAAGCTTCCTCGCCTTCTTTCTCTTATCATGGCATCAACAAATTGACGCCCCACATTTTTGAGAGCAAGCAGACCAAAGGTTATATCCGAACCGTTTACGTGAAAATCTGTCATGCTGCGGTTGATATCGGGCGGAAGAACTCTTATCCCCGCACGATTTGCCTCTGAAATATACTCAGCCACCTTCTCCGGTGTGCCGAGAACCGAGGTCAGCAGTGCGGAAAAATATTCGCGCGGATAGTGCGCCTTGAGATACGCCGTACGGAAAGAAATAACAGCGTAAGCGGCAGCGTGGCTCTTATTGAACGCGTAGCTTGCAAAGCTCGACATTTGAGAGAAAAGCTCGTCCGCAACGGACTCGCTCATTCCACGGGAGAGTGCGCCTTCAACAAAGCTTGATCTTTCCGCCTCCATCACATCCGCCTTCTTCTTTGACATAGCGCGGCGGACGAGATCAGCCCTGCCGAATGAATATCCCGCAACGGTGCGAAAAACTGTCATAACTTGTTCCTGATACACGATGCACCCATAGGTTGGGCGAAGTATTGGTTCAAGCATCGGATGCGGATATTTGACCTTTTCGGGGGCATTTTTGCCCTCGATATATTTAGGTATCGACTCCATGGGACCCGGTCGATACAGAGCTATGGCGGCAAGTATATCGTCGATACACTCGGGGCGCAGATTGGTCAGCATCTGCCGCATTCCGCCGGATTCAAGCTGAAATACGCCTGACGTTTGCCCCGATGAGATAAGATCATAGGTCATTTTATCGGCAAGGTCGAGTTTCTCGATATCGAAGTGAGGCTCTCGCTCCTTTATCTGATCTACCGCATCCTTTATTATCGTAAGGTAACGCAGCGCGAGAAAATCAAATTTCAGAAGCCCGAGCGATGCTACCGTATCCATATCATATTGCGTAATCACCGCACCGTTGCTTGCCGCAAGCGGAAGATACTCGGTAAGCGCCTTTTCGGTGATAACTACTCCCGCCGCGTGTATGGAGATATTCCTTGGCATTCCCTCAATCGCGGCGGCTGTATCAAGCAGCGTTCTGACCTGCTCGGAGCTTTCATATTTTTCCTTGATGGCATCAAGCTTCAAAGCCTGTTCAACACTAACGTCGAGCGCCCTCGGCACGAGCTTGGCGATAGCATCTACCTCGGCATATGGCATACCGAGAGCGCGTCCGCAGTCGCGGATCGCCGCCCTCGCGGCAAGAGTACCGAAGGTAACTATCTGCGAAACTCTGTCCGCCCCGTATTTATCCTTGACGTACTCAAGCACCTCGTCCCTGCGATTATAGCAGAAATCGATATCTATATCGGGCATACTAACCCTTTCGGGGTTAAGAAAACGCTCAAAAAGCAGATCAAAGCGAATGGGATCTATATCGGTAATACCCGTACAAAACGCGACAAGACTTCCGCAGCCTGAACCGCGCCCCGGGCCTACGGGAATATCGGAGCGTTTTGCAAAATTTACGTAATCGGAAACGATGAGAAAATAGTCGTCATACCCCATTTTGTGAATGACGGACAGCTCGTATTCCATTCTCGCGCGATATTCATCCGCGATGTGTCCCGCGGCGGGGAGCTTACCCTCGCTTATCAAGCGTGAAAGCCCTGCCTCGGCAATACGGCGAAGCTCGCGCTCCGCGGTCGTTGACGGCGCCACGGGATAGGTCGGGAGCTTTATCGTATCGAAATCAAACTCTACGTTACATCTTTCGGCTATCTTGACGGTGTTTTCAAGCGCGCCCTCAAATCCGCCAAAAAGCCGTTCCATCTCCTCTGTGGATTTATAGTAGAACTCATCTGTCTCAAATCCAAAGCGTCCCTCGTCCGACATCGTAGTTCCCGTTTGTATGCACATCATAACGGCTTGAACGCGAGCATCGCTCTTTTTCAGATAATGAACGTCATTTGTGGCAACCACCCCAAGCCCCAGCTCCCGAGCAAGCGAATAAAGCTCGGGGAGTATCTGGCGCTGTTCGGCTATACCGTGATTTTGAAGCTCGATGAAGAAATTTTCCTTGCCAAATATTTTGATATATTTTTCGGCAATCTGTCGTGCGCGCTCACGGTCACCGCCCGTCAGCGCTGACGGTATCTCGCCTGCAAGACAAGCAGAGAGGGCGATAATACCCTCGGAATGTCCGCGCAACAGCTCGGCATCCACTCTCGGCTTTGAATAAAAGCCCTCCGTGTACGCCTTGGAAACAAGGTATATAAGGTTTTTATAACCTATCTCATTTTCGCAAAGGAGGACAAGGTGATGCGCGCCGCCCTCGCGTCCCGCTATTTTTTCGAAACGTGACGTTGGAGCAACGTAGACCTCGCATCCTATTATCGGCTTCACGCCCTCTTTTTTGCACGCACGCCAAAACTCCACCGCGCCAAACATTGCGCCGTGGTCTGTTACAGCAACAGCCGTATGTCCCTTCGACTTTACCGCTTCGGGTATATCCTTTATGCGGCAAGCGCCGTCAAGCAGGCTGTATTCGGTATGCAAATGCAAATGGACGAAGCCTGACATTCGCCGTCCCCCTTCTTAAGCGTTTTATATTTTTTCAGCCGCAGAAAGCAGCTTTTCCATTCTATGATTAAGCCCTGATTTTGATATGGGCGGCACGTGCCTTGCGGCAAGCTCGGAAAGCGGCATTTCGGGCTCTTCCTCCCTCAGGCGCGCAGTTTCCTTCAGCTCGTCCGGCAGCAGATCAAATTTTCCCGATGCCTTGAGCTTTTTTATAGCCTCAAGCTGTATAGCAGCCGCCGAAGTTGCGCGGCGTATGTTTTTTACCTCGCAGTTAGATTTTCTGTTGACCTCACCGCGAAGCTCGCGTACGAGCTTTTGTTGCATAGATGCCATAGCGGACACGCTCGCGCCGCCGATAGCAAGAATATCCTCGACATCCTCGGTTCGGCGATAAAGCAACGACGTAAGCTCCGTTCTGTCTGATATTGACGGTGTATTTCCTCGGGCGGTAAAAAACGCCGCTGTGCGCATAGCTCGCTGCGGATCGCTGATCCTGAACTCCAGCCTTGATTCCTTCGAAGGGTCGCTTATCCTTGCCGCCGAAAGCAAAAGTCCCGCGCAAAACGCGGATGCGCACGCTTTGCACTTCAGAAAAGGAAGCGCTTCTTCCGTTTTTTGCGGATCGGAAAGTTCTGTAAGCACCGCCGAAAGCTTTGCGGAAACAAAACCGAACTCGGCAACGCTCCTGCCGTAGCAATTCGTTATGTCCGGCGATACCTCTCTGCCAAACTGCTCAAAAAGGAGTTTTTGCAAAAGAGGAGCAAGCTCCTTGCCTGTAATGCGAAGATAGACGGCATCGCCCACGCCGCATTCGGCGTTTATCATGAGTCCCATCAGCAAAGCTCGCCTGCAGCATTGATGGTTCGGTATGGACGAAAGAATCTCATCTTTGACGTTCGATGAAAAAGTTTTCATTTTTCACTCACCGCGCATATCTCGCACTCAAGCTTCACCGAGTATGCATCAAAAACAGCTTTCTTGATGTAGTCTACAAGCGCAAGAACATCCGCCGCCGTTGCGCCGCCAATATTGATTATAAAACCTGCGTGCTTGTTTGAAATCTGCGCTCCGCCGATAGTGTAGCCTCTGAGACCAAGCTCGTCGATCATCTTACCCACGTACATTTCGGGGGCGGGACGTTTAAAAACGCTTCCCGCGCTCGGATATTCCAGTGGCTGCTTGTCGCGGCGGCGTGACATGAGCTCCTGCATGCGTGAATCGATCTCGCCCTTATTTCCGTATTCCAGGCTAAATCGCGCCCCGATGACGGCGTAATGCGGAAACGCTTTGATTATACTGTGTCGATATGAAAACTCCGCCTCGCCATTTGTCAAAGTGAAAACTTTTCCGTTCGTTGTATCAAGAACGCGCATATCCAGAAGCACGGAACTAACGTCTCCGCCATATGCGCCCGCATTCATGCACACAGCGCCGCCGCAGCTGCCGGGTATACCGTAGGCAAACTCAAGACCTGTAAGCGCGGCTTCCTTGGCTGCAACCGCCGCTTCCGTAAATGAATCCCCGCAAAGCACCGACAGAACATTTCCGTCCACGGATATTTTCCGCATTTTTTTGGTAATTATAACTGCACCCCGATAGCCTGCATCGGAAAACAAAAGATTTGTGCCGTTTCCGACAAACATAAAGCGTACATCAGCATTTCTGAGCGCGGCAACAGCGAGCCAAAGCTCGTTCTCACTCGCAGGGAACACCGCGATATCAGCGTTACCGCCGATCTTGAAGCTCGTGCGCACGCAAAGGGGCGCATCTTTTTCAAAATATATATTATTATCCGCAAGCTCTCGGCACACGAGAGCTATCTTTTCATAAAAACCGTTCAAAACCAACCTCCGAGGTTTATTCATCCGCTCCAAGAAGGCGAGCCACCTCGGAGAGCCTTGTTACCGTGTAAGTTATCGGAAGATCTGCAGGCTTTTGGAGAGATTTCGGATTATACCAACAGGTATCTATCCCGTAATTCACACCGCCGAGAATATCTGAACTTAGCGAATCCCCAATAACAAGGGCGTACTCGGGATCAAAACCATCGATACTCTCCGCTACGCGCTCAAAAAACGCACGTCCCGGCTTTTCACAGCCAAGTTCCTCCGAAATAAAGGAATGAGTAAAATACCCCTTTATTCCGCTTTTTTCAAACCGCGCTTCCTGAATGACCTTGATGCCATTAGTGATAACGTACATATCATATTTGCCATAAAGGGCGCGGCAAAGCTCAAGAGCGCCGTCACAAAGGAAGCCGTACTTTGACAGATTTTTAACGTACTCTGCCGCCATAGCCGCAGGATCTGCGCTGAAAGAATAGTGCTGACAGAGCCTTTCGAAGCGCAGAATTTTCAGGCGCTCCTTCGTAACAAGACCGCGTTCAAGCTCTTTCCAAAGACTATCGTTTATTGCGCTGTACGTTGTTATAACCTCATCTGTTGCGGACAATCCCGAGTTCAGCAACGTATCCGTAATACCTGCACGCTCGGCACGGGTAAAGTCAAGCAGTGTATTGTCTGCATCAAAAAGCAACCATTTGTATTTTTTCATAATTCACCTTTTTCCATAACAATCCATTTAATATTATACAACAAAAACGTTCACATTTCAACATTTAAGCAAAAAATGCAAAAATTATTTTTTCTATTGATATCTATTGAATTTTAATTATAAATATGCTATAATTTATATATATTGCTTTTTAGGAGAAAGATATGTTTACGATCGGAGTCACGGGACCAAGCGGCGCGGGTAAATCACTTTTCTGCTCCATTTTTGAAAAAATGGGCTTTTGTTCAATTGGCTGCGACGAAATATATCACGAGCTTACCGACGCCCCGTCTCCCTGCACCGACGAGCTTCGAGAGCAGTTCGGAGATGAGGTTCTGCTTCCGACAGGCGCGCTTAACAGACGCGCCCTCGCGCAAATCGTTTTTGCTCCGGACGCCAAAGACAAACTTGAACGGTTGAATACCATAACGCACAAATACGTTTTACTCGAGGTAAAGAGGCGCATTAACGCGCTCTCCCACAATTGCCGCGGAGCGCTCGTAGATGCCCCTTTGCTTTTTGAATCCACCTTTGATAAAGAATGCGATCTTACTATCGCTTTACTCGCCCCGCGTGAGTTGAGGCTTTCAAGACTTTCGGCGCGAGACGGGCTTGACACAGATGCGCTTAATGCACGGCTCGATGCGGCAAAGCCCGATGAATGGTATTCCGACAAATGTGACATTACGGTATACAACACGGGAAATCCCCAAGAGCTTGAAAAAGCCATTTTGGAAATAATAGAAACAATACGCAAGACGTAGAAAAAATGAGAAAATCACTTATAAATTCACTAATAATTATCATTATCATAGCGCTTTCGATCGGTTGCGGCTTTCTTTACGATCATATAGCCGACAGCTATCAGCGAAACAAATACCCAAGAGAATACAACGACACTGTCAGCGCACTTTCGCTTGAATATCGGGTCCCAACATGGGCAATATACACTACTGTAAAGATGCGCAGTGACTTTGACTCGTCATTCAAGTCCGCGGATGGCGGCATAGGACTTTTTTGCTTGACCAAGGAACAATATATGGAGATTGGAAAGGCACTTGACCTTGCAGTAGACCCGGGACTTTTGTACGAACCCGAGACCAACCTTCGCTTTGGAGCTTATTGGCTCGGTGAGCTTTATGCCAAATACGGAAATTGGGATTGTGTTTGGGCTGCTCTCCACATCGGAGAAGAAACGGTTGACAATTGGTTATGGAATGCTAACTATTCAAATTCCGACGGAACTTTGAAAAACATTCCCAACGAAGAAACGGCAGAATATATCAAAAACGCCAATAAGATCGCCGATATCTACCGCGAGCTTTACGAATGATATTAATTTACGGAGGATATAAAAATGTCAGAAACCAAGACTCCTGCGCAGATGGCGCGTGAACTTACCTACAAAAAGGAGACCGTATATGCAAAAAAGGACTCCGACTTCATTGATAAAGCTTATCTTTATGCCAAGGGTTATGTAAAATATCTCAACGACTCAAAAACGGAACGAGAGGCTGTTTTGACCTCTATCGAGCTTGCAAAGAAAAATGGCTTTATCGCCTATAATTTCGGAGACGAAATTAAGGCGGGAGGTCGTTATTACTATAACAACAGAGGAAAAAATCTTTTCCTGTTTGCCGTCGGAAGCGAAAGCATAGCTAACGGAATACGCATTTCCGCGGCGCACATCGACTCACCGCGCCTTGATCTCAAGCAAGTTCCGCTTTACGAAGAAAGCGGAATGTGCTTCCTCAAAACGCACTATTACGGCGGAATCCGAAAATATCAATGGCTCGCCACTCCCCTCGCGCTGCACGGCGTTGTCGTGCGCGGCGACGGAAGCAGCGTTAATGTGACCATAGGTGAGGATGAAAACGATCCCGTTCTTTATATCAACGACATCCTTCCCCACCTTGGAAAAGAATCGGACAAAAAGCCGCTTGGCGAGGCTATTGCGGGCGAAAAGCTCAATCTCCTTATCGGAAGCCGCCCCATTGCAAACGAGCCTGATGGCATAAAGCTGAATATTCTCTCCATCCTTAATGAAAAATACGGCATCTGCGAGGAAGATCTTCTCACCGCGGAGCTTTGTGCCGTTCCCGCAGGCAACGCACGCGACGCGGGACTTGACCGTTCCATGATATGCGGCTACGGACACGACGACAGAGTTTGCTCCTACCCCGCCCTCACGGCGCTCTTTGAAAGCCTTGACTCCCCTCACACCATAATGTGCATCCTCGCTGACAAGGAAGAGATCGGAAGTGACGGCAACACGGGCATGCAATGCGATCTGATGCTTGATATTATTGATGCGATCGCCGCTTCGCAAGGGATAAGCGGTGCTGTTGTGCGAGCTAACTCAAAATGTCTTTCCGCAGACGTTTCTGCCGCATACGATCCAAATTTCGCAGAGGCGTTTGAAAAACGCAATTCCGCCCTGCTCTCCTGCGGCGTAGTGCTTACAAAGTACACGGGCGCACGCGGCAAATCAAGCACCAACGATGCATCCGCCGAGTACATTGGCTGGCTCCGCGCCATTATGGCGAAGGATGACGTTGTATGGCAGGCAGGCGAGCTTGGTAAGGTGGATTTCGGCGGCGGCGGAACCGTTGCTAAATATATTGCAAATCACAACATCGAGACGGTCGATCTCGGAGTTCCCGTTATCGCTATGCACGCGCCTTACGAAGTTATCTCCAAAGTAGATATCTACGAAGCACACCGCAGCTTTTCTGCTTTCAATCGCTACTGATGCTTAAACGGTTAAAAGAGACAGAGGAAAAATACATCCTCCTTTCAAACATGCTTGAGGACAGCACCGTTATTTCCGATATTGAGAAATACACGGGAATATTGCGAGAATACAAAGCTCTAACTCCCATCGTAACAAAATATCGCGAATATTGCCGCGCCGCTTGCGACGTTGCTGATGCGCAAGAGCTTTTAAATTCCTCTGACGCGGAGCTTCGCATTCTGGCGCAAGAGGAGCTTTCTCTCGCAAAGGAGCGCGTTCGCGCCACACACGAAGAGCTTCAGATCATGCTTCTTCCGCGCGATGAAAACGACGGCAAAAACGTCGTTGTCGAAATTCGTGCCTGCGCGGGCGGTGATGAGGCGGCGCTTTTCGCATCCACCTTGTTCCGCATGTACTCAATGTACTGCGAGCATTCGGGCTTCAAGCTCTCGGTTGCTACTGCCAACGAAACGGGACTTGGCGGATATCGCGAGATATGCTTTACCGTTGACGGTGACGGTGCGTACTCAAAATTCAAATTCGAATCCGGTGTTCACCGTGTTCAGCGCGTCCCCGAAACCGAATCGCAGGGGCGCATACACACCTCGACGGTCACCGTCGCGGTTCTCCCTGAAGCCGATGCCGTGGAGATCGATATTCCACCTTCGGATCTGGTATTTGAATCCTGCAAATCCAGCGGAGCGGGCGGTCAGCACATAAACAAGACCGAGTCCGCCGTGCGGCTGACTCATAAGCCCACGGGAATAGTGATCGAATGCCAGCAGGAGCGCTCGCAATTTCAAAACAAAGAGAAAGCGCTCAAGCTGCTTCGCGCAAAGCTATACGATATCAAGCGCACCGAGCAGGAAAACGCAATCGCTTCAACACGCCGATCGCAAGTCGGAAGCGGTGACAGAAGTGAAAAAATACGCACCTATAACTATCCTCAGAACAGAGTCACGGATCACAGAATCGGACTCACCCTACATTCTCTTGACAGTTTTCTTAACGGCGCGATAGGAGCAATGATGGATTCCCTTATTGCCGCCGACACTGCAGAAAAGCTGAAAAACGGAGAAAACAATTCTTTTTGATTAAAGCAAGGTACTTTATGAAGACCGAAATATTAAAGATAGATCACGCCGACGATGCGCAAGACTCACTCTCTCTCGCAGCGATGACGATCAGGCGCGGAGGAACGGTAGTTTTTCCCACCGAGACCGTTTACGGTCTCGGCGCCGATGCAACCTCTGCCGAAAGCGCGAAAAAAATATATGAGGCAAAGGGACGTCCGTCAGACAATCCTCTTATCATTCATATTTGCGAGCCGCGCGATGCCGAGCCATACGCTGTGACCTCCCCTCTTTATTACCGACTTGCGAAGCATTTTATGCCGGGGCCGCTGACGGTTATTATGCCAAAGAGGGATACGATCCCCGGTACGGTTACCGGCGGACTTGACAGCGTTGCCGTGCGGTGTCCCTCGCACCCCATAGCCCGTGAGCTTATACGGCTCGCCAAGCTTCCGATAGCCGCGCCGTCCGCCAATATATCCGGCAGTCCCTCTCCCACGTGCGCCGCGCACGTTATTGACGACCTTTACGGAAAGGTGGATTGCATTATCGACGGCGGAGAGTGCGAGGTTGGCGTAGAGTCCACCATAGTAAAGCTGACGGGAAATGATTCCCTTGTGCTGTTGCGCCCCGGAGCCGTAACGTACGATGCGCTATCCTGCGTTTGCGAAAACGTCAGCGTTGCGGATGCCGTTTTGCACACTTTAAAGGAAAACGAGCGTCCTCTCTCCCCTGGCATGAAATATCGCCATTACGCCCCCGCGAAACCGCTCATCCTTGTTGACGGCAGCGCCGAGCAACGCCTTAATTTTTTTAAGGAAAAGCAAAGAAACGAGCGTTGCGTAATTATCTGCTACGATGAACAAGCACGCGCGCTCGGTTCTGACACAATATGTATCGGCGCCGAAACCGACCTTGAGACACAAGCACACCGCATTTTTGCCGCACTTCGTGAGTCGAACTCTATGGCGGGAGATACGATTTATGCAAATCTCCCATCCACCGACGGATACGGTCTTGCTATATACAACAGACTCATTCGCGCGGCTGCGCATACTGTTATTAAGCTCGAAAAATAATCATTTTATGTATAAGGAATTCAAAAATGGCTAAGAAGAAAAAAGTTGACGAAAAACCTATTCCTGCGCCACATGCTCCCGCTACTGATCAGCTTATAACCGATACTATTGAGAAAAACTATATGCCATACGTTATGAGCGTTATAGTTTCAAGAGCTATACCCGAGATCGACGGTTTCAAGCCATCGCACAGAAAGCTACTCTATACTATGTATAAAATGGGCTTGATGACGGGCGCGCGCACAAAGAGCGCAAACGTCGTCGGACAGACAATGAAACTAAATCCTCACGGCGATGCCGCGATATATGAAACTATGGTCCGCCTTACTCGAGGAAACGCTTCTCTGCTCCATCCTTTCGTGGATTCAAAAGGTTCTTTCGGTAAGCAATACAGCTCGAGCATGGTATACGCCGCTTCGCGTTATACCGAGGTAAAACTCGATAAATTTGCCGCGGAGCTGTTTGACGGTATCGATAAAAACGCCGTGGATATGATCGACAACTACGACGGAACGATGAAGGAGCCCGTGCTTCTCCCCACCACGTTCCCGAACATTCTCGTCACTCCCAACCTTGGTATCGCTGTCGGCATGGCGTCAAACATATGCTCGTTTAATCTTTCCGAGGTATGCGATGCAACCATCGCATTGCTGCGCCACCCCAAAATCGACACCGATAAGCTCCTTGAGATCATGCCGGCGCCCGATTTTCCCGGCGGCGGAGAGATCATATACGACCGAGACGCAATGCGCCGCATTTACGAAACGGGCTCAGGACCTGTTAAGATACGCGCACGGTATCGCTATGACAAGGATGCAAACTGCATAGACATACTTGAAATCCCCTACTCCACCACCATAGAGATCATTATGAAGCGTATTGGCGATATGATCAAGGACAATCAGCTCAAGGAGGTTGTGGATTTCAGAGACGAGATCGACCTTTCCGGCTTTAAGCTAACGCTTGATCTGCGCCGCGGAGTCGACCCCGACGCGCTTATGTTAAAGCTCTTTAAGAACACTAAGCTCGAGGACTCTTTCTCCTGCAACTTCAACGTTCTTATAGATTCCGTTCCGCGTCAGCTTGGTGTAATGGATCTGTTGCGCGAGTGGATAAAATTCCGCTGTACTTGCCTTAGCCGCGAGCTTACGTTTGAGCTTCAAAAGAAGCAGGACAAGCTCCATCTTCTCTTGGGACTTGGCAAAATACTGCTGGACATCGACAAGGCGCTCCGCATCATCAGAGGAACGGAAAAGGACTCGGACGTTATACCCAATCTTTGCAAGGGATTTGGCATTGATACACGCCAGGCGGAATTTATCGCGGAGATAAAGTTGCGCAACCTTAACAGAGAATACATTCTCAACCGTGTAAACGAGATAGACTCGCTCCGCAAGGATATCGCGGACATAGAAGCTACGCTTGCGGATGAGCTAAAGCTTAAAAAGCTCATCGCAGAGCAGCTTACTGCGGTCAAGAAAAAATACGGTCAGGAGCGTCGCTCCACGATCGTTTCCTCCGACGACGTTGCTGTTTATAACCCCGAGGAGCATATTGAAAACTATCCTGCGCATTTCTTCCTTACCGCTGACGGGTATTTCAAAAAGATAACCACTCAATCTCTCAAGGGTAACGATGAGCAAAAGCTCAAAGAGGGTGACAGGATAATTGCCGAGCTTGACGGAGAGAACATCTCCGAGCTTGCGTTCTTTACTAATCAAGGGCAGCTCTATCGTTGTCGTGCGCTTGATATCCCGACCTGCAAGGCTTCCGAGCTTGGTGAATATCTCCCCGGAAAACTTGGCTTTGATGATGGCGAAAAGCCAATCTTTGTGCGTTTCGGAGAGGAATGGCCAGACAATAAGCGCATGGTATTTGTTTTCGAAAACGGCAAGGGCGTAAAAATCCCGCTTTCCGCTTACGCTGTAAAGGGAAAGCGCAGAAAGATGACGGGGGCATATGCGCCGTCATCGCCCGTAATCGGAATATTTGAGGAGGACAAGCCGTTTGAACTTCTTATAGTTTCCTCAAACGACCGCGCCATAGTTCTTTCCACTTCTCTGATACCCGAAAAGACTACGAGAACCTCTATCGGCTCACAGCTCATCACGCTTAAAAAGAACACGACCGTGTCTGCCGTCATTGCGGACTTTGCAGATAAATTTGAAAGCACCAAGGGCTATAAAAAACTCAAAATTCCCGCTACCCCCGTCCTTCTGATTGAAAAGGATATGGAAAAAATGCAAATAAAAATGGACTTCTGATCCGCACAAGGAGAACTTTATGAAAAACAACAAAATCAAAAAAGAATTGAAGCGTTCCACTGCGCTGATTCTTGCTTTTTTGCTTGCTTCAATATGCTCTTTGGCAGTTTACGCCACCGTAAGCTACGACAGCTCCCAAGACCCCGTTGTTTCACTGTCGGGAATGCAGGCTTACGTTACTGAAAAAATTAACGAATTAAAAACCACCGTCTCCGGAATAGACTCGCGTTTAAAAGCGCTTGAGCTCGCTTACTCAATGGGCGGAGCATCTTCCGGCGGCAATAACAACGCAGGAAACGACACGCCTGCCATTAATTCTGAAGCACTGCAGTCTCTTCTTGACCGTATTGGAGCGCTTGAGACCAAGGCAACTGAACTTGAAAAAGCCAATTCCTCACTAAAAACAGAGCTTAGCTCTACGAAGGAAGAACTGAATGGTTTGATTGCCGAGCTCGACAGCAAATACACCGCCGTTTCCACCGAGCTTACCTCCCTTGCTGACAAATTATCAAAACTGCAAAGTCAATTCTCTACGATGAAGAGTGACGTCTCCACGCTTTCGAACGATTTCAAGCAATTATCAACAATTTCCACAAAGTTGAACTCCCTGACCAACAAAGTTAATAATCTGACTTCGGGAAGCGGAGATATCGGAAAGCTCAAGGAACAGTGCAAGCAGCTCCAAGAGGATATGGAAGCCGTTCTCCTTAAAGCGGGAACGCTTTACAAGCCTGTTTTTGTTCCCTGCGGAGCTACTATCCGCGCGTTAGGAACTGATGATTCGGTACTCGTTGTACTGCGCTCGGGCGCTGCTGTTGCTGTCTCTCCCTTTAAAGAATCGGGAAGCGCGCAAGGACTTAATGATTTGTCTGACGGAACCGAACTTTATGACGGTGAAGCTCTGACACTTTTCCATAACGTTCTCATCCCGCGTGGCGGAGAGGACGGCAGAGGTGTAACTATTACGTCATTTGACGGTGCATATGTAATGGTAGGAGGCAACTATGTCATTGTTCAGCCGTAAGACCGCTTCCGGTCAAAAGCTGTGGGTAAGAATAGTCGCGCTCGCTCTTGCCGCATTAATGCTTATTGGATCGCTGTACATAGCCCTATCTCTCATTATTTCAAGCGCCGCGGCAGAGGGAACACTTGAGTCATATGCTTTTTCAACGTCAATAAAAAACAATGAATTTTACGTTGCCGTAGGTATCAGATACGGCTCCAGTGTAACTGTTTCGCACACCTTTACAGCACCTTATGGATTTGTAGCCGGTGAGGCATATATCGAAAGCGGAAGCAAACGCAGCTTTACCCCCTTATTTTTCATTGATGCCGCATCGGTCGTAGTTGCATGCGATGCAAATCTCTCGGTCCTTGCGGGTAAATGTTCATTGGCTTCAAGCGCTGCAAAAACCGATATCGGGGCATACCATATCGAATTGACTCTCAACGACGGCAACGTATGGGACAAGCTTGATGAATTAAATGCTGAATTTGCATTTGATTATGAGCACGTTTTTCCTTCATACAATAACGGTGTAAAATCTGTCAGAATAGGCGCTTACCCAGACTACAGCTCGGCAGGTGACGCCGCCGCCGTCATTGGCGAAACGCTCGAAGGATACAATATTTCCGTCGCCTCTCCGTCAAGCTCGGGAATATGTGTGCTTAACGTTGACTGTGACACCATTCTGTTTGAGCACGCAGGCGACGGTGACTATATCGGTGCAATCGCTCCGCAGCAAATGAAGGATGCGGAAAAGGCCTATACTTTTTATAAGACAACGGGATATATGTATCCGGGAGCTTTTTGCTTCAGAAGATATATTAACAACAGCCACAAAGGCCTGACTCTTATCAACCTTACCGATCTTCAAAGCTATGTCGAAGGTGTTCTTCCCAACGAAATAGTAACGAGTTGGCCGCTTGAGACTCAAAAAGCCTTTGCTATTATCGTAAGGTCCTACACCGCCGGCTGTATCGGACAAAAATATTCGTCCTACGGATTTGATTTGGTAAACACAGCCGCCAGCCAAGTATACAGGGGACGCCACCAGATAACAGATAAAGTAATCCAAGCCGTTGCGGAAACAAAGGACACTATTCTTGTTTGCGACGGTAAAATGATTACAAGCTATTATTCATCTTCACAAGGCGGATGGACTGTCGATTCAAAATACGTTTGGGGCAGCTCGATAGGTCCGTATATTATCAACCAGCCCACCCCATGGGAGCAATATTCCGTTACATCACGCGCGTTTTGGAACTTCGAAATGACGCAAAAGGAGCTTCTTAGCGGGTTTGGCATTTACAATTCCGGGGACACGGTTGCAAACGTTTCCCTTGAGTTTGCGGGAGAATCGCCATACGTTTATAAGATGAGCGTAAAGGACAGCAAGGGCAACGTAGCTACCAAAACCCGTTGCAGCAAAGTTGTAGGCGTGATGGATAATTACGGCGCAAACTCCGCAAATTTTCTTATAGGAAAAGGTTCTCTTGACTATACGTATGAAAACGTTATTTCAACAAAAATTATTTCTCTTGATGCTTCTTACGCAGAGAACATGAACGTTTATACCGCAAACGGAATCGCTGTTGAAAGCGCGGGGAAATTTAATTTCTTCACTAAACTGGGGCAAGCTTTTTCAAATCTGTCCAGCTCCCTTTACGTACATACCGGTAAAGGAACTGCCATACTTACTCAAAACATCGAAATACCAACAACGAGTAAACCCGACAAGGACGGATATTACACGCACGTTTGCGACTACGGCAATTTTCTCATTGTAACAGAGCTTCAACAAGTAACCAAAACCTACAAAGCCTCCTCATCATCAAACTACGTTGTAGTCGGACGCGGTTGGGGACACGGCGTTGGAGTAAGCCAGTATGGAACGGCGCATCTTGGTCAGGCGGGAGCGAAATACAATCACATTCTTGCAGCTTACTACCCCAACACCCAACTTGCCAATTTTTACGATTATCTCAAATAATCCCTACATTATATTATAAAGAGGTAAAAACTTGAAGAAGGATGAAATTTTACGGTATGTTGACCATACCCTTTTGGCCCAAACCGCAACCGAGGCGGAAATATTATCCGTGTGCGATGATGCGATAAAATATAAAACAGCATCTGTATGTATTCCCGCCGCATTTGTAAAAACCGCCGCAGAATACGTAAAAGGCAAGACCGCCGTATGCACTGTTATCGGATTTCCAAATGGCTACAATACCACCAAGGTCAAATGCTTTGAAGCCTCTGATGCGATCAAGAATGGCGCTGATGAGATAGACATGGTCATAAATTTGGGACTGGTTAAAGACGGTAAATTCGATGAGGTACGCGAGGAAATTGCCGCAGTAAAAGCAATTTGCAGCAACAAGCTCCTAAAGGTCATCATAGAAACATGCTTGTTGACAGATACCGAAAAAATAAAAATGTGCTCAATTGTCGCCGAGGCCGGGGCAGATTTTATTAAAACATCAACCGGCTTTTCAAAGGCAGGCGCAACACGCGAGGATGTTGCGCTAATGGCAAAAAGCTCTCCATCGACGCTCCGCATAAAGGCCGCAGGCGGCATTCGTTCCTTTGCTGACGCCGAGGAGTTCATATCCCTTGGAGCAACGAGACTCGGAACAAGCGCACTTGTTAAACTGATGAAAGCCGAGAAGCTTTCCGATTATTGATACACTTTTCTAAGTTTTATTGTGTTTTTTTGAAAATAATTATTGACACAGCTTGTCTTTTGTGGTATAATACTGCATTGGTACGGGAAAATTTTGCAATCCCGTCTCCTTACTGCAGACAAGATCTGCGGTCACAAGTCCATAGGGAGGTTAAATATGGAAAACGTAAAGACAAACACTGCTTACGAATGCATGTTCGTTACCGATCTTACCGGCGCACGTGATGCCGCTGAGACCGTTGCAAAATTCGTAGGCCTCGTCGAAAAGAACGGCGAGATCATCGATGTCACCGAGTGGGGCAAGCGTCGCTTTGAGTACCCCATCAATGACAAGAACGAAGGCTACTACACGATAGTTACCTTCCGCGCAGCCCCCGCGTTCCCCGCTGAGTTTGAGAGACTTCTCAACATCGACGAGAACATCATGCGCTCCTTCATCATTAAGCTTGACGAGGAAGAAGTTGCCAAGGTTATTCGCCGCGCTGCTGATAAGGCTGCTGCCGCTGCTGCTCCCGCTGAAGAAGCTGCAGAAGAGGTTGTTGCCGAGGAAGCTCCTGTTGCAGAGGCTGCTGCTGAAGAAGCTCCCGCTGCTGACGTTGAGTAATTTTCTGTCATAGTGGAGTGAATTATGGCTAACCTCAATTTGAACAAAGTTATTCTTTGCGGTCGTCTTACCGGTAACCCCGAGCTTAAAACCACTCAGAGCGGAATTTCGGTAGTTTCCTTCACTCTTGCAGTGAACCGCCGCTATCGCTCCTCTGAAGCAAATGCTCAACAGCCCCAGGCAGATTTTATAAATCTTGTAGCCTGGAGACAGACCGCCGAGTTCATCGCTCGATATTTCAGAAAAGGCTCTGCCCTTTGCGTAACAGGTTCGATTCAGACAAGACGTTGGACCGATCAGCAGGGTCAGACAAGATACGCTACCGAGGTTATTGTTGACGAGGCTATGTTCGTTGACTCTCGAAGCGAGTCGGGAAGCCGCGATTCCGCTGTTGACGGCGGATATGCCCCCGAACCCTTCGCTACCCCCGGTGCTGCTGAAAGCTTTAACGTCATTGACAACAATGACGATCTCCCCTTCTGATTGGGGACACACTAAATTGATAAGGAGTTAATTATTATGGATAGACAGCCTGAGCGCGCACCTCGCGCCGCACGTCCCGCAAACGCTAACCGCAGAAGAAAAAAAGTCTGCGTTTTCTGCGAGGAAAAAATAAACTACATTGATTACAAGGATTCCGCACGTCTTCGCAAGTTCATCACCGAGCGTGGCAAGATCCTTCCCCGCCGTATCTCCGGCACTTGCGCAAAGCACCAGCGCGAGCTTCAGAACGCTATCAAGCGCGCTCGCCACGTTGCTCTTCTCCCCTATGTTGGAGACTGATTTATGTATATAAAAAATACGGTTTCGCTTTGCGAAACCGTATTTTTTATATAAACAATTTTCTGTGTAAGGACTCTCGCAACGGCTTTGAGATTGCTATGATAAGCAAGGCGAGTCCGGCAAATAAACAGGATATAAAAGGATATGGCGACCAGATGAATTTGAAATTATCACTAAACGTCAAGTTTATAAAGAACTCAAGCAAAAGGCAATATCCGCCAACAGCTATAAATCCACCGCCAAAGATATATAGCATTCCTTTTCCGACGTAGCGGAGCAAGGCAACCATAGCGGTAATTATAAAGCCCAAAATACCAACCGCGGGAAATGCAAGGCTTAAAAACCAATCTCCGTCCGTAGCAAAATTTATATAGAGAAGAAGTGCGCCAAGCAGCGCGAAGTCAAGAGATACAAATACCACGGGGTTGGGACGGGAAAACCACAAAGGAAGCACAAAAAACGAATATGCTACAAGTATGCCGCCGACTGCATATCCCGACCAAGTAACAGCACCGGTAAGGCGAAGATCACAAAAAAGAGTTATAGCTATCGGCATCATTGCAAGAATAGTCAAGATAAACAATAACCCCTGCGGACGCATATTCTCCTTGCCCTTAACAAAGTGCGGATAGGTGGGGGCTGTATGCGGACGAGAAATGTCCGGATGGTATACCGCTGTGCCGCAAAGCGGACAAACCTTTTCGGTATCCGCAAGCTCAACACCGCATTTAACACAATACATATAAATACTCCTTTCAGCGCCGATTGCTTTCAACCTTGACGTGTATTCCTATTTCGCGCAATTGCTCGTAAAAATAAAGCTCAAGGTTGGATTTTTGGATATCCCTTGTAAAGTTGATATAAGTCTTTCCTTTATAAGATAGCACCGCACAGTTTTCATGTGTGTTCGGCAGAGTTCCGATAATAAAATCGAATCTGTCGACATACTGCTCCATCTCGCTCGGGACTTGGATGATTCCAATATTGGAAAGGTCCATGACAGACTTTTTTTCGCCAACCGCATCATAAACCGATTTCATAACAAAATTTTTGATGAAAAGCGGCATAATACGGACAATAAGCGACTGCTCACTCTTGACGTTCTTAGTCAAGCGCATAGTCATTTCCTTTTTTGTAACACCAAGCGCCATTTGATGGTGAACAGAATGACAGATCTCGTCAAACTCCCACACACCAACGCGCGGATCAATACCCGGTGTGAGGTAAAGAGAGAAATTTCGCAGTGTTTCACTGCCAAAAAGACGGCGTAGGTCAACAGGCACGAGGACCTTTACCATCTTTTGACGACGGCGTGCCACGTGTGAATCCTGTATACGGCAAGTAGCTTTGATTATGGCAGAACAGATAAGTTCGGTAACCGTTACGCCCCTATCGCGCGCGGCATCCCGTATCTCGTCGGAATTTATTATAAAAGTAGTAAGGTTAAGAAACTCGTCCTTCTCGCGCACGCCCTCTATTCGATATGAATTAGGCTCGGTGCGGCTTTTGGAAACGTCACCGCACGCATCTAAAAAACTATCACGCAGTTCTTCGGCACGAGGGGCTTCACGTCGGTCGAGAATGCCATCGGTATTCGGAACACTAACGCCATAGCGGCGCTCAATGTATTCCGCAATTAATGATTTCAGAAAAACAAGCCCTCCCCTGCCATCTGTCAGCGCGTGATAAAACTCCACGGCTATTCTATTTCCGTAAACAAGCACCCTGAGTGCGCATTTACGAATGCTTTCAAATGGCATATGCATAAGCGGAGATGATCGCTCATCCTCAATTTCAGGGGCGCGGCGAAGCTCCTCAAGATAATACCAAAACGCCCCCCTGCGAAGCCGCGCGGCAATTGAGGGGAAACGGCGTACAGTCGCATCAAGAGCAACGCGCAAAACATCCCTGTCAACGGGTTCAGACATTGTGGCAGAAAGCCGAAACATATTGTTCCATCGACGCCTTTTGGCGGCAGGATATATTTTGGCTGCATTATCGAGCTTCATCCACCGCAATCCAACACCCGTAGGCACAAGGGAATCCACAAACGCACAAATTGCAGCAAAATCAGCCTTGCTCTCTTTAAGGTCATACATGAGATAGGCGTGCCACATCCCCTCAGCCACACTCAACTCGCATCTGCGCGAGGCGGCTCTCAGCTTTTCGTGCATTCGCAACGCATCATCAAGAAGTATCTCATCAGAGCCAACCATTATAAGCGACGGGGGCATATAGGAAACATCACCAAAAAGCGGAGATACTTCCCTGCCGTCGGGCGCAAGCATGTCCCCGAGATAACTCTTGGCAAAGAAAGACAATGTTTGCTTGTTAAGGGAAATATCGACATCCTTATTTTTTTCGATACTGTCACCCGACAAGGTGAGATCGAGCCATGGAGAAATGGCGATAATTCCGGCAGGAAGCTCAATTTCGGCGTCGGAAAGTCTATTGCACAGCGCATAGCACAAGCCTCCGCCCGCGCTCTCGCCGCACAGCATAATGGACGACGGCGATATACCGCATTCAAGCAAGTAAGTATACGCCTCGAAAGCGTCCTCAACAGCGGCAGGTGCTTTATGCTCGGGAGCGAGACGGTATGCGGGGCAAAATACCCGAATTCCGCATTTTTCAGCAAAAGTTGAACCAAATCCAAGTGCGTATTCAAGCGAACCGCAAACATATCCGCCGCCGTGCAGATAAAGAACAACCCCCTCTCTGCGGGTTTCCGACGGGTATATCCACGCCCCCTCAAATGATCCAAAATGCTTTCTCTCTATCCTCGTTTTTCTCCCCTTCATATTAGTCATCAGGGAACCGAGCTTATCTTGAAAACTCCTTTGTTCTTCGAGTGTAAGGGAGGACAGCTTGGGGGCAATGAGTTTTATTTGCTTTTTCATAAATTTCGCGCTAAATGCCATTTATCCATCCTCCTTTTTTATTTATCTTTCCTCTATGGACACGTATTCTTCCGCCTTTTTGACATTAATATATGCAGGGCGGATAATTTTTCCTGCGTTTTGGATCTCCTCTATTCTGTGCGCGCTCCAACCGACTATCCTTGAAACGGCAAATATCGGAGTAAACATCTCATCGGGAAGTCCGAGCATACGGTAAACCAGCCCCGAATAAAAGTCGACGTTCGGGCTGACTCCCTTATACATCTTTCTCTTCTCTGCTATTATCTCGGGAGCAAAGCTTGCCACCTTTTGATAAAGCTCATATTCTTCCTGACAATTTTTTTCAACAGACAGCTTTTTGGCACAGCCCTTTAGTATCTCGCACCTCGGGTCAGATAACGAATACACAGCATGTCCCATACCGTAGATGAGACCTGCGTTATCATACGCTTGCTTATTAAGAAGCTTTACAAGATAGTCTTTTATCGCTCCGTCATCGCGCGTATTGATGCTCGCCTTCATGTCATCAAACATTCTGACGACCTTTACGTTTGCTCCACCATGCCTCGGTCCCTTGAGCGAACCAAGAGCAGCTGAGATAGCAGCATATGTATCCGTGCCGGAGGACGTCACAACGTGAGTTGTAAAGGTTGAATTGTTTCCGCCGCCATGTTCAGCATGAAGAACGAGGGCAAGGTCAAGTATCTGCGCCTCAAGGGGGGTATACTGCCTGTCCTCGCGAAGAAGCTTCAAGAGGTTTTCGGCAATAGATACGTCGGGGTCGGAAACGTGAATAAAAAGACTCTTTCCTCGGTGATAGTGCTGATATGAATTGTATGCATAGACAGCGAGCATATGGAAGGTTGAGATAAGCTGCAAACACTGCCTTAAAACGTTTTCTACGGATATATCGTCAGGATTATCATCGTAAGCATAGAGAGCAAGCACGCTTCTTGAGAGAATATTCATCATATCCTTACCGGGTGCTTTGAGTATCATATCTCGCACAAAAGACTGCGGAAGCGAACGGTAGCTCGCAAGAGTCCATTTAAACTCGTCCAGCTCATCACGAGTGGGAAGTTTTGAAAAAAGCAAAAGATATATCGCTTCCTCAAAGCCAAAACGTTTTCCGTAAAATCCATCGACAAGAGAATTTATATTTATTCCGCGATAGTAAAGTTCACCCGGACAAGGAACAAGCTCTCCGTTTTCGTTAAGCTTTTTAGCTCTGACATCAGAAACTTCGGTAAGTCCCGTCACAACGCCGCGCCCGTTAAGGTCGCGAAGTCCGCGAAACACCTGATTTTCTGCATACATCTCAGGTCTTATACAATTGTTTTGGGAGGATTTCTCTGCCATTTTTCTAATATATGGGGTTATCTCAGAATAATTCATTTACTCTCCTCCTTATCAATTTGTATTTCCATCATTATCTTCTGCGGAGTCATACCGCATCGCTCATAAAAGCCCATAGCTGCAGTATTGAGCGTCCAAACATTAAGCTCTACCCTGTCGCAAGCATTCCTTCTAGCCTGTGCAAGCACAAAATCGTAAAGCTCACGTCCGACATGCCTTCCGCGGCAAGTCTCGTCAACGCAAAGGTCGTCAATATAAAGCACCTTGGCGTCCTTTAATATATTATTATCTCGTGTTTCCTTGTAAACGCAAAAAGCATAACCTACAAGCTCGCCGCCGTGTATATTTACAAAGATCGGCGTGCTATCGTCCGCTATAATCTCCACAAGCTCGCTATCGGTATACTTTTTAACACCGCTCCGAAATATATCAGGTCTGCCCGCGGCGTGAATATCAAGCACCTGACAAAGAAGGCGATTTATCGCAGCTATATCCTTATTCTCTGCTCTTCTTATCATCAGTTAAGAAATCCTTCAAGTATTCTTTCCTCTGCCTCTGCCTCGCTGAGACCAAGTGTCATCAGCTTGAGCAGCTGTTCTCCCGCTATCTTTCCGATTGCAGCCTCGTGAACAAGGCGTGCATCGGTATGCTCGGCGCATATTGCGGGAATGGAGCTTATTTTAGCGTCGTCCATAATGATAGAGTCGCATTCAACGTGTCCAAAGCAGGAAGCCTTACCCGTCATCTTGGGATAAAAGACCTGATACGAGCTGTCCTTTGCAACCGAGCGTGAAATTACGCGACCCGTTGCATCTTCAGCTTCAAGAATTATTTCCATTTCAGATTCAGCAATCTGCTTTCCGTGCGTAAGGAGCTTTTCGTTAACTGCAACCTCTGCCCCCTTGCCAACAATAATGGTGGTCTTACGTTTGGTGGAGTCAACTCCCTTTATCTGCGTAGTATCCATCTGCATAAAGGAATTTTCACCGACATAGGCAACGGTTTCGGGATTCATTATCCTCTCGCCCGTTCCTTCGCCGTCACCATAGTGCTTTTCAACGTAGCGCACACGAGAGTTTTTGCCGATATAAAAAGTGTGAACGCCGTCGTGCTGGCTGGTCTCACAACCTGAGTTATGAATACCGCAGCCTGCGATAATAAGAACGTCGCAGTTATCTCCGATATGAAAATCGTTGTACACAAGTTCGGAAAGTCCCGTTCTGGTTATAATAACGGGAATGTGCAGCGACTCGTTTACAGTACCGTCCTTGATAATTATGTCAATTCCGTTTTTGTCTGTTTTTGACTCAATAACTATATTTTCCGTAGATGAACGGCTGTCAGTTTCGCCGTCCTTTCTTATATTATATGCTCCCTGCGGAACTCGCTCGAGATCCGCTATCTCACGGAGGAGCTTAAGGTCTGTCTTGTTCATTTTTTGCTCCTTAATGCGCTTCAATATTCTTCATATACTTACAGCCGTGGGTAGCCTCAGCGATAATGGACGGAAAAACTTCCGCTTTTGTGCCGCTCTTTTCGACCTTGCCCCCCGAAAGCACAACTATCTCGTCCGCAAGGTTGATAATGCGCTCCTGATGGGAGATGATTATTATTGTCGCATTACTGTTCTTGTGCAAATCTCTGAAAGTATCGGTAAGCTTCGCAAACGACCAAAGGTCAATTCCTGCCTCGGGTTCATCAAAGATCATAAGCGAGGAATTTCTCGCAAGGATCGTCGCGATCTCGATGCGCTTGACCTCGCCGCCTGACAAAGAGGTGTCCACCTCGCGGTCAATATAGTCCCCGGCGCAAAGACCGACCTTGTTAAGATACATGCAACAGTCCATAGTCGAAAGATCGGACTTACCCGAAGCAAGCTCAAGAAGATCGCGTACG
>JAZNOD010000114.1:0-7284 GCA_045580585.1 Eubacteriales bacterium | reverse complement strand
ATGTATTCGAGCTTATACGCCGTGGTGACGATAGAACGAAGAACGGTGGTGTACCGCTTGACCGTGCTTGCCGCAATACCGCCCTCGCGCCCGTCAAGGCGTTTTTTCTCGGTGGCGAGGTACTGCACGAATTGCTGAATGTGATAGGTGCGCAAGTCCTTCATTTTCATACGCGCGAACATGGGCATCAGCTCCTCCTCGATCACCTTGGAATAAAAATTGTAGGTTTGCGGGGACAGAGAGTTCTTTTTGATCTCAAGATACTGAACACAGAAATCGGCGAAGGTGATCCTGTCGGGGCGAACGTTGCGCATCGGCCCCTCGTTTTCAAGCTCTTGCTCGAAGGCGGAGACGAACGCCTCAAGCTCGCGGTTGAGCTTGGAGTAGGGAAGATTTGGCTTTGATGGCTTAAAGGTCTTTGCGCGTGCGATTTGCTTTCCGTTTGAGTCGACACCGCAGGAAACACGGACGAGATAAGTGCCGTTGGGGCGTGATACGATGCTTGCCATGATTTTTTCCTCCTTGATGGCTGAAATTATGCACCACGGAAATGAACGAACGGTTATTTCTTTCCGAGGGTAAGACCGAAAGCCTCTACCATTTGCAAACCGTGCCGTTTGAAACCTATGTACTAAACTATGTACTGGCCTCTACCATCGGCAAATTCAGCGCAAGAAGGGAAACAAAAAATCCGCACCCAAAAGTGCGGAAAACCCAGTAAATACAAAGAAAAATCGGGATTCTTACGAATCCCGATTTTGGTCTGAGTGACACGACTTGAACGTGCGGCCTCTACCACCCCAAGGTAGCGCGCTACCAGCTGCGCCACACCCAGATTTTTATCCAAGCGCTGTAGGGGTATCGCTTGAACATTCGATATTATATCACGATTTGCGAGCGAAGTCAATACTTTTTTCGGAAATTTTCTATTTTTATTTTCTTTTTTTGAAAAAGTTATTTTTATTCACTTAAAAGTGTCTTTACAATTTTTGTTTCTTTTAAAAAACTTTCTTTTGCTGTGCTGTGAGCTTGGGGGCTCGGTAGATGTCGGTGCCGCGATGTGAGCTTTGCTTTTGCCTCGGATGCGGTTTGGAGTTTTGAGCGTGCTTTATTTTTTTGCGATTTGCGCCCTTTTTTGAAAAACCTGCATCGCTTTTTCATTGGAACGGAGTGCGTCTTATTTTAAACGGCGAGTAAAATGCGTTTGCATTTTACTCGCCATCATTATGTTATGAAGCTTTTGTTCGTTTTTTCGTTTGTTCATTTGGCGCGTTGCGCTTGGTGATTGATGGGGGACAGAACTTCGGAAAACAAAAATTTATCCCAAAATCACGGAAAGGATAAATATCACTATGAGCGTAAGCACTCCGATTGCCTCCGCAACGAAAAGAATGCGGCTTGCGCCGTAAAGCGTCTTTATCGCGCTGTGGGAACCGTTGGGGGAGACGGAGGTGTAGGAGGAGTCGGGGGAGTCGGGAGCGTCGGGGAGCATTCCATTGAACAGCCAAAGGGCGGCGAGCGCGAGCATTGCGCCTGCCGAAAGCGTGAACGTGCATACCACCATGGTTGCCGAGATAGCGATGACGAAGGCGAACACGCCGATAATGGCAAAACCGCCCTCCGCTTCGCAGCTATCGTAGGAAGCGGTTGCGGCGGAAACGATGCCGCCGATGCTCAAGACGGCGATAGTCAACGATGCAATAAGGCAAATCACGGCAATTGTCAGCTTGATTATCTGCTTTTTGCTCATTTTCGTTCTCCTTGTTTGGCGTTGGCTTTTATCCTATCTGATTCTGCGTCTGGTCGTTTGCGCTGTCTACAGTGGCGGCGGCGAGCCTTGCTCGCACGCGGCGCACAAGTCCGCCCTCACTCTGTGCCGTTATCTCGGCGGTGTCGCCAAGCCTTGCGGCGGCGGTGAAACGGATATTTCCGTAAACGTCGATATTGCATATATCCGCGCCCTCGGTGACGGTGTATTTCACCCTCGGCGCGTCGTTATAAAGCGGCAACACTATCGCGGCTATCCTATGTCCGCCGCCTGCGTGGACGGTCAGTTCGTCGCCATCCGTAAGGCGCGTTCTGCCGTCGGAGTCAAGCAGCTCAAGCTCCGTCGGTGTGCGGTCGGACGTGGGAGAGAGCGCGCCGTAAAGATTTTCCGCAAGCACGCGTCCCTGCTCGTTGTATCCCGTCTGCGTGTAATGCAGATTCTGCGGTCCGACAAAGCCGAATCCGTAAGCCGTGCTATCGTGAAAATCGGGCATTTTTGCGTAATCACCCACGCGCGACGCTATAAACAGAGTGGCATCGGTCGTGTTGTTGACCGCGTACTGCGCCGCGCGAATGGGCAAAAGGTCGGTAAGCATTCCAAGCTCGATGCTCTGTGCGCTCGCTCTGTTGCGGTTGGCGCGGACAAGCACTATCGCGCCGAAATCGACCTTTAAGTCGTTTATCATATTATTGCGTATCGCAATAAATATGTCGTAGTATTCGTTGTCCCAAAGCAGACGCTTGCTGCCCTGAACGTAGCCCTTGCCGCGCTCGTACCAACGTACCATCTGCGTTTCGCCGTGCGTCCAGAAAAAGCCGCGGCGGTTTATCTCAAACGGCGAATCGGGGGCAGAGTAGAGAGCTTCAACGGCGGCGGAAACGGTCTTGGCGTAGCCGTACATTCTGCCGTCCTCAGCCCACGAGTGAATGGCAACGCCGTCGCAGGCGCAAATGACCATCAGCGTTTTTTCGCCCGTCAGCTCGTACCAGCGCTTCGTCAGCGCGCCGTGAAATCCGCTTCTTACCTTATCTCCGAAATCGTATATCTCGTCTGTTGAAAATTCTCCCGTATTCGGGTCAACGTACAGGAAATACGTGTTTCCAAGCGGTGCGTGCGCCATTTTTAACTGTTCGGTGGGGCGGTCTATGCCCTGATCGTACGAGCCGCGTGAGTTGCTCTGTCCCGTTGCGTAAAAAATATTCAGCGGAGCACGCTCGACTCTATCGACCGTCAGCGTGGCTACCGTGGTGCGGCAGACCTTGGCTGTTACGGTCACGGGGGAGTCGGAGAGCGCAATGGCGTGTATCACGCCGTCCTCGGATACCGCAAGAACGCTATCGTCGGAGCTTGTGAATTTCAGCTTGCCCTTGCCCGAATATTCGGGCGCGAAAGCGTATCTGTCATCGTACAAAAGTACAAATCCCAGCGATGCGTCCTGCACGAAATTCAGCACGTATTCGCTTTTCTCGCTATCCTTTGTGAGTATTACCTTTGCCACGGCCTCGCGCGAGTGGGGTGCGCGTATGGGGCGCAGTACCTTTACGTCCGCGCCGTCCTCGGCGGCGGCGGAAATCCTCGGCAGGCGCGGATTTCCCTCGGGGACGGGTATTGTATATTCAAAAATGCTTGGGTTAAAAACGAAGCGCGGACAGCTATCAAGTGTCAGCGTCTCAAGAAGTGGCTTTTTCATATCATTACTCCGTTAAGATTTTTGTTTTTTGCGCCGATAACCGCGAAGAATGGTTGCCTTCGCCTTTTCTGCGGCATCCTTCGGCAGTGCGGGAATGCCCTCAAGCGGATATTCAATGCCAAGAGCGCGATATTTTTCCTTGCCCATCGTGTGATATGGCAGAACGTCAAGGGCGCGTGCGGTGCTTATTCTTGCTATCATCTCACCGAGGCGAAGAAGATGCTCTTCGCCATCGGTCAGCGTTGGCACTACCACGTGGCGCACCCATATCGGAACTCCCTTTTGGGAGACGTAGTCGGCAAAATCAAGTATATTCGCGTTATCCGCACCCGTCAGCTCCTTGTGCGCGGCGCTGTCGGAATGCTTGATATCAAGCATTACAAGGTCGGTAAGCGCAAGGAGACGGTCAAGGTGTTCAACATATTCTCCGCGCTGAAAAGTTATGCCGGACGTGTCGATGGCGGTGTGAACGCCATGCCTCTTGGCAAGCGCAAAAAGCTCGGTGAGAAAATCTATTTGCAAGAGTGGCTCACCGCCGCTTGCGGTTATTCCGCCGTTTGAGTAAAAGGGACGGTTTTTCAAAAAACGCTCCATTACATCCTCGGCGGACATCTCCACGCCGCCGTGTATTTGCCACGTGTCGGGGTTGTGGCAGTATTTGCACCTGAGTGGACAGCCCTGCAAAAAGACTACCATACGCACCCCCGGACCGTCAAGCGTGCCGAAGCTTTCTATTGAGTGTATGCGCCCCTTCATAGCAGTGTCAGATGCGGTCGTGGAACGTGCGGGAGATGACCTCATCCTGCTGTTCCTTCGTAAGCTTTACGAAATTGACCGCGTATCCGCTTACGCGCACGGTAAGCTGGGGATATCTTTCGGGGTGAGCCTGTGCGTCAAGCAGAGTTTCCCTTGTAAAAACGTTAACGTTTAAGTGATGTCCGCTTTTTTGAACGTATCCGTCAAGAAGCGCGACGAGATTATCTATTTGAGAATTGGTTGCTGACATTGTTTTTCTCCCTTCGAAATCAGTTTTTGGCCGTGTCGGATGCATCGTCAAGCCCCGCGAAAAGCGTTGGGGTGGAGCAAGCTCCGCCGCAGGCGTCTACGTCAAGCTCGCCCGTAAATATACGGTCCTCCTTGCCGAGTGCACCGGGTATTATCGAGAAGGTGTTGGAAATACCGTCCTGCGCGTCGATAAAGGGGAGCTTTGAAACGGATGAGAGCGATGCCACAGCGCCGTTGGTGTCGCGGCGGTGCATGGGGTTAGCACCCGGGGCAAATGCCTCGCCGCCCTTGCGTCCGTCGGGTGTAGAGCCGGTTGCCTTGCCGTATACGACGTTGGCCGTTATTGTAAGAATGGCCGTGGTGGGGATACTTCTGCGGTAGGTGTGATTGCGTCTTACAGCTTCCATAAATTCATGGACTATATCACGCGCTATGCTGTCTACCCTGTCGTCGTCGTTGCCGAATTTGGGGAAATCGCCCTCGACCTCGTAATCAACCGCAAGTCCCGTTTCATCGCGGATAACGCGCACCTTTGCGTATTTTATCGCGGAGAGCGAGTCCGCAACTACGGAAAGACCTGCTATACCCGTTGCAAACCAACGGGTCACTTCCTTGTCGTGGAGAGCCATTTGCAGTTTTTCGTAGCAGTATTTATCGTGCATATAGTGAATGACGTTAAGGGTATTTACGTAAACGCCCGCGAGCCACGTCATCATATCCCTGTACTTATTCATTACCTCGTCGTAATCAAGATATTCCGAGGTGATGGGGCGGTACTCGGGGCCGACCTGCTTGTGCGATATCTCGTCCACACCGCCGTTTATTGCGTATAGCAGACATTTTGCAAGGTTAGCCCGAGCGCCGAAAAACTGCATTTCCTTGCCTATGCGCATTGAGGAAACACAGCACGCGATGGCGTAGTCGTCACCGTGGGTAAAGCGCATGAGGTCGTCGTTCTCGTATTGGAGCGAGGACGTTTCAATGGAGAGGCGCGCGCAATAGCGCTTAAAGTTTACGGGAAGGTTTACCGACCAAAGAACTGTAAGGTTCGGCTCGGGGGACGGACCGAGATTTACGAGCGTGTGCAGGTATCGGAAGGACATTTTCGTTACCATGTGACGTCCATCGATGCCAAAGCCGCCGATGGATTCGGTCACCCATTGCGGATCTCCCGAGAAAAGCGCGTTATATTCTGGCGTGCGCGCGAATTTAACAAGGCGCAGCTTCATAATGAAATGGTCTACCATTTCCTGTATCTCAGCCTCGGTATATCTACCGTTTTTGAGGTCGCGCTGTGCGTATATATCAAGGAACGTCGAGGTACGTCCGAGGGACATTGCCGCGCCGTTTTGCTCCTTTATTGCGGCAAGATAGCCGAAATAGAGCCACTGTATTGCTTCCTTCGTGTCGCGTGCAGGCTCGGAAATATCGTAGCCGTAGGATAGAGCCATCTTCTTAAGATCCTCAAGGGCGCGTATCTGCTCGGCAAGCTCCTCGCGCTGTTGGATTATATCTGCGTACATTGCGGAGCGAGTGGTCATTTTCTCCTCTTGCTTGTCACGGATGAGGAAATCTACGCCGTAGAGCGCAACGCGGCGGTAGTCGCCTATGATACGTCCTCTGCCGTATGCGTCGGGTAGTCCCGTGATTATATGGCTCGAACGGCAAGCGCGCATTTCCGGCGTGTAAACGTCAAAAACTCCCGCGTTGTGCGTTTTTCTGTGAACGGTGAAAAACTCACTCAGCTTCGGGTCTATTTCGTACCCATTATCCTTGCAGGCACGCTCGGCTGTACGGATGCCGCCGTAGGGCATAAAAGCGCGCTTCAAGGGCTTGTCGGTCTGCAGACCGACTATTTTTTCTCTGTCCTTGTCAATGTAACCCGGTGCGTGTGAGGTTATGGTGGAAATTATGTGCGTGTCCATATCAAGAACACCGCCCGCCTCGCGCTCTTTTCTGAATAGCTCGCAGACCTGTTCCCAAAGTTTTTTTGTGTTTTCTGTCGGAGCTTCAAGGAAGTCCTCGTTTCCGTCGTAAGGTTCGTAATTGTGGCGGATAAAGCTTCGGATGTGTATTTCCTTTGTCCAAGTACCACCCGTAAAGCCTTCCCATCCGGGATATTCGTAAGTCATATATTAAGTCTCCTTAAGAGGTTGTTTATTTAGTTATATATATTTTAACACAAATAAAATACAAAGTCAATATAACGGTGTCGACAAAGAAATGAAAATGGTGAGTATTTTCATTGTGAGAGGTTGACAATTTTAATATAATGTGGTACAATTTACAAAGGTAATTATGCCATTTTGGAGGAAAGAAAATGATTATTACAGATATCACATATATCGGCGATCCTCAGATCGTTCTGCACGAGGGCGTTTACTATTGCTACGCTACAAGTTTTATCAAGGGCTTTTACGTTTGGAAAAGCACCGACCTTGTGAATTGGAGCGAACCTAAGGTTTGCTTTGATGCGAAAGAACACTGGGGCGACGTCGATTTCTGGGCGCCCGAGGTCGTTTACCACAAGGGAAAGTTCGTTATGCACTACACCGCAAGAATAAGCAAAAACAACCGCACTCTTTATCTTGGTGTTGCCACCTCGGACAGTCCCGAGGGCCCCTTTGTAGACGTTTGGGGCAAGCCCATGTTTGACCTTGGTTACTCCACTATCGACGGCTCGGTTCTTGTTACCGACGAGGGAAATTATTTCTATTATTCACGCGATTGCGGTCAGAATATAGTCGATGGAATCAAGACAAGCCAGACATACTGTGTTGAGCTGGACGATACCCTCACCCGCGCTATCGGTGAGCATAAA
>JAZNOD010000113.1:0-7689 GCA_045580585.1 Eubacteriales bacterium | reverse complement strand
ACATTGGGAACGTTCCATCACATCGCTTATGGTTGAAAAACAAATTCTCCGTTAGTCCTGTAAAAATGCCAGATGGGTCTATTGCAGGTTCTTTTGTAAGTTTTGTTTTGTGTTGAAGTTGACCTTTTGTTCGTTTTTACCCTGATTTTTGACCTTTTATCACGTTTGAGGCAAAAAAACCGATTGCTTTAGCCTCGGGTGCTAAAGGACAGTTTTATTAAAATTAAGCCTCGGCAAGAAAATCTTGCCGAGGCTTTTGTATTAAATCTTTTCTGCAATTATTACATCCATACAATGCTTATGAGGAACACCGCTGCTATTACAATCAAAAATTCTTTCTTCATTCTTTCTGAACAACCAATCGTAATAGTACGTCAATAGCTCTCCTGATTTCCAATCTCCTGCGGTCATTTCGCTTTCTTCGATATCGGGTGGTAATGGAATGAAAGGTTTTCTAACAAAAACATTTATGGCGTTTATTCCGTTTGCCGCGGTGTGTATCTTCAAACTGTCAATGACACTTTTGCGTTGTTCTTGCGGTATATAATGAAATACTCCGCTCGAAAAAATTATGTCAAAATCCGCTTCAAGCCTAAAATCACGGACATCTGCTTTGAAAAAATCTATTTTAACACCATAGTGATCGGCAAGCTCACGTGCCTTTGATAAGCCTTGTTCCGAAATATCAAAAGCGGTTACATTGTATCCATTTCTTGCGAGGAAAACAGCGTCCTTACCTTCACCGCACCCTATGTCAAGCACTTTATATGGTCTGATCGGAGGTTTGAGACGCATAATCTCATAACAAAGATGGTTGGGTGACAAGCCCCAATAATAGCCCTCCATATTATATCGTTTGTCATATTCGGTTAGCGATTGCAAAGAGTATCCAAGCAAAGAGTCTATAGAAACCTTAAGAGTAGCAGCAAGTAGGGGGAGAATCGTAACATCGGGATAAGAAGTACCATTTTCCCATTTTGAAACAGCTTGAAAAGAAATATTAAGCTTTTCCGCCAATGCCTGTTGAGTCAATCCAAGCGATTTCCGCCTGTCAGTTATTATTTTACTGATATTCATAAGCATATCCCCCTTTAAAAAGCAATTATATTATACCACATCAGAGGATCATGGTCAATAACGCACTTGTTGAACATTACAAGCTCTTTCTACTGACAGTTGAAACCTTTGCACCACTACAATTAGTGGTGAGTAAGTGCGCACTCGCGGATAAAAAAGCCTCCCTTGTGTAAAGGGAGGTGGCACGGCGTAGGCGTGACGGAGGGATTGTAAATGTTAAAATTTGTTCAAAAACAATCCCTCAGTCAGCTTCGCTGACAGCTCCCTTTACACAAGGGAGCCTCTGGCTGAACCGTTTGTCTTTCTGTTGCTTTATTGTAAAAACTGTCCTTAAGAACCCAAAGCATTTGAAATCAGTTTTTTTAACTAAATCCGCCGTTGGCGGAAGAAATCCATCTGCGATGGATGAAATCGCGCAAGCGCGATTTCATTAATATACAATGCTCCACCTTTGTCAACTCACTAAACAAATTCCCCATGGATGATCATTTATGAAAAACAAACTCAAATTATTTTAAAATGGGCAATCATTTTTGCGCTTTGCTTTGTTTTAATATATCTGGCTGTCTTTTTGGGTGGTTGGAAGCTTTTTCAAAGCGGCAATCCCATTCTTATTGAGCCTGGTGTCGCTCTTGTTCTGTCATTTTTTGTCTTTGCGTTCAACGAGATAGTCACAAATCTTGAAAAAAGAGTAAAGGCGTTGGAAGAACTGCTCGATCGGCAAGGCGATCCGTCGCTGACCACACGCTGAAATACGAGTCAACGGTAATAAGTGGGGATACAGATGGTCTGAGCTTCATAATTCTCTCCTTTTAGGTTTCATACCAGCGAGACCCCACCGAAAGGTCGACACAGAGCGGCACCGGAAGCCTTGCTGCGGCTTCCATCTCATCGCGAAGTATCTCGGCGGCACGCTCGGAGGAATCACGATGAGCCTCTATAATAAGCTCGTCGTGAACTTGAAGTATCATTCGGGCATCAAGCCCCTCGGCTTTCAGGCGGCGGTCAACGTTTATCATAGCTATTTTTATAATATCTGCCGCTGTTCCCTGTATAGGGCTGTTCATCGCTACGCGCTCACCGAATTTGCGCACAGCGCCGTTCTTTTCGTTAAGCTCGGGGATAAAACGTCGTCTGCCGTAAAGAGTTGTAACAAAGCCATTTGATTTAGCATCCTCGACTACGTTTTTCAGATAATCACGTACGCCGGGATAAGTGGCAAGATAGCTCTCGATATATTCCTTCGCCTGTTTCATACCTATCCCAAGATCCTGCGAGAGGGAAAACTCACCTATGCCGTAGACAATACCAAAGTTTACAGCCTTCGCTCTCTTGCGCAGAAGCGGTGTTACCATCTCGCGGGGAACGCCAAACACCGCTGAGGCGGTGGATGTGTGTATATCCTCGCCCGACAAAAAGGCAGATATCATATTCTCATCATTTGAAATGCAAGCAAGCAGACGAAGTTCTATCTGGGAGTAATCGGCATCAACAAGCAGATAATTTTCTCGCGGCAGGAAATATTTGCGAAGCTCCCTGCCGACCTCGGTACGAATGGGAATATTTTGCAGATTCGGGTCAGCTGATGAAAGTCTGCCCGTTGCTGTTCCCGTCTGTTTGAATTTCGTGTGTATTCTTCCCTCCTTATCCGCAACTTTAAGAAGCCCCGCAACGTAAGTTCCGATAAGCTTTGTAAGCTGACGGTATTCGAGGATGTCAGAAACGATTGGATATTTTGGCGCGAGCTTTTCAAGGATCTCCGCACTCGTCGAATATCCCGTTTTTGTCTTTTTGCCAGCCGGCAGTCCCATTTTTTCAAACAAAATATCTCCAAGCTGCTTGGGAGAATTGATGTTGAATTCCTCACCTGCGGCAAAATATATTCTTTCCGTCAAGGCGTTTGCGGCATCCGCAAGCTCCTCGCCGTACTTTGAAAGTCCGTTGGCATCAATAAGAAATCCGGCTTCCTCCATGTCGGCAAGTACGCCCGCAAGGGGCATTTCGATATTGTAAAAGAGTCCTTCGCATTCCTGCTCCTTGAGCTTTTGAGAAAGCACTTTTCTCAAGCGGTAGGTGTAAACAGCATCCGAAATATTATCGTCACGTAATTCTCCAAGGTGAAGCGTGATAAGTCTTGAAATATCAAAGCTGCCACTTGAATCAAGCACATAGGCGGCTAACATAACGTCAAAACCGATGTTTCGTATACGTACACCGTACGTATCGCACAGCTCGTAGATAGCTTTGCAATCATAGCACGCAAGCCGAGGCGCAGCGGCGATAACAGCATCAAACGGAACGCTTGCGATATCTGTGGAGCAAAGCCTCTCGCCGTCAAAGACTTCAGCCTTATCGCTGTCAAAGAAAATGGCAGGGGCAGCAGAAGAAAGTATTGAAGCAAACGCTTCAGCACCGCATTCAACCTTGTAATTGCATGTAGGAGCCAAGGCGGCTTCAGCCACGTCCTCAACGGCGTCAAGTCCCATTTTCTTTATAAGAGCACCAAACTCAAGCTCTGCAAAAAGCCTTTTTGCCTCAACCTTGTCGATTCCGACAGTCTCAAGCTCTGCGAGTGTTGGCATTTCGGGAACCGTGCGGCAGATCTCCGCAAGGCTCTGTGAAATAAAGGCTGAGTCCTTCCCCGCTTCAAGCTTTGCAAGCATAGCAGGTTTTATTCCGTCCGCACTCTCATAGGATTCGTACACAGCCTTAAGGCTTCCAAATCGCGAAATAAGGGCAAGCGCCCCCTTTTCGCCGATTCCGGCAATACCCGGAATATTGTCCGAGCTATCACCCATAATAGCCTTAACGTCAACGAACTGAGAGGGTTCAACACCGTATTTTTCAAAAAAAGCGTCTCTATCAAAATATATATAATCGTTATTAGTCGCGAGAAGCACCGCTGTACGCTCCGAGATTAGTTGAAGTGAATCCCTATCCCCTGTCATAATAAGCGTTTGTACGTCACCTGCGGCATCACCGTAAGCGGCAAGCGTACCGAGTATATCATCAGCCTCGAAGCCTTCCTTTTCGATTATGTGAAAGCCGAGCGCGCGTACCGCCTTGCGCGCATACTCCAGTTGCGCGGCAAGCTCCTCCGGCATTCCCTTTCGATTTGCCTTATATCCGTCATACATTTTGTGACGGAAGGTAGGAGCGCGCATATCAAATGCCACCGCACACATATCGGGGGCGTATTTTTCCATTTGCCTTGTGAGCATTGTAATCATACCGTACACCGCATTGGTCGGCTGTCCCGATGAGGTAGAGAGTGCTCGAATACCGTAAAACGCACGGTTAAGTATGCTATTTCCATCAACTGCAAGAAGTGTTTTCATTTCTATCTTCCTTATTTTTAGATATAATTTAGTATACCATAAAATCAATGTCAAGGTCAAGGAAAATATAAAGATTAGTTTTTATTTTTGTGTTGACAAAAACCCTTACTTATGGTATACTTTATGTATAAACGCTGTGATCGGAAGTAGTAAAAGACAGGTTTTCCCACAGAGAGAGGGCGGTTGGTGCGAGCCCTCGGAAAGCGGCTTTGAAGTCGTCCGTGAGCGGTCGGGGTGAATCAAGTAGCTTCGAACGGTCTGCCTCGTTATCGGCTTTTGAGTGTGCGCACAGCGCAAATTCAGGTGGTACCGCGCGTCTTGCGTCCTGTTTTGGATGTAAGGCGTTTTTTTATGTTAAAAATAAAAAATATATTTTGGAGAAAGATTATGGAAGAAAAACAGACACAGACACACGAGCTGCCAAAAACCTACGATCCGTCGCAGTTTGAGGACAGACTTTATTCCATGTGGATGGAAAAGGGGTATTTCACACCCGACGTTAAGGACGAGCGTCCCCCCTTCTGCATCGTTATCCCGCCCCCAAACGTAACGGGACAGCTTCACATGGGTCACGCGCTTGATGAAACTCTGCAGGACATCCTCATACGCTACAAGCGTATGCAGGGCTTTAATACCCTTTGGGTTCCCGGCACTGACCACGCAGGAATCGCAACACAGATCAAGGTTGAAGAAAACCTTCGTGTAAATGAAGGCATTACTCGCCACGATCTCGGCCGCGAGGCTTTTCTCCGGCGTGTTTGGGATTGGAAGGCACAGTATGGAAGCCGCATCATAGGCCAGCTCCAGAAGCTCGGCTCCTCCTGCGACTTTACACGTGAACAATTCACAATGAGCGACAGTCTTTCTGCCGCCGTTCGCCGTGTTTTCGTAAGCCTTTACAACAAGGGGCTTATCTATCGCGGTCTGCGCATTACCAACGTTTGCCCCAAATGTAACACTGTTATCTCGGATGCTGAGGTTGAGCACAAGGAGCTTGAAGGCAGCTTCTGGCACATTCGTTACCCCATTAAGGGTGAGGATGGAAAGTACGTTATTATCGCTACCACACGTCCCGAAACACTCCTTGGAGACACCGCCGTTGCCGTTGCTCCCGATGATGAAAGATACGCCGACCTCGTTGGAAAGACGCTCATTCTTCCCTTGGTAGGACGCGAGATTCCCGTTATCGCTGACGAAAACGTTGACAAGGATTTCGGCACGGGCTGTGTTAAGATCACTCCCGCCCACGACCCCAACGACTATGAAACGGGTCTGCGCCACAATCTCGAAAACATAATCGTTCTTGACAACACCGCCCACATTAATGAAAATGGCGGAAAGTATCAGGGACTTGACAGATTTGAGGCTCGCCGCCAAATCGTTGCCGATCTTGAAGCCGAGGGACTTCTCGTTAAGATCGAAAAGTGCGTTCACAACGTTGCGCATTGCTATCGTTGCGGCACTGTACTTGAGCCCGTTGCCTCAAAGCAGTGGTTCGTTAAAATGAAGCCTCTTGCAGAGCCCGCTATCGCGGCTGTAAAAGAGGATGATATACGCTACGTTCCCGACAGATTCTCAAAGATATATCTCAACTGGATGGAAAATATCAAGGATTGGTGTATTTCCCGTCAGCTTTGGTGGGGACACCGTATTCCCGCATACTACTGTGAGGACTGCGGCGAGCTTGTTGTTTCCGAGGAAAACGTGACAAAATGCCCCAAGTGCGGCTCGGCGAAAATAAATCAGGACGAGGATGTGCTTGACACTTGGTTCTCCTCCGCCCTTTGGCCCTTCACCACTCTCGGATGGCCCGAAAAGACCGCCGAGCTTGAGAAATACTATCCGACCGCGGTTCTCGTTACGGGATATGACATCATTACGTTCTGGGTTTCTAAAATGATATTTATGAGCCTTGAATTTATGGAACAAAAACCCTTTAGCCACGTCTTTATACATGGACTTGTAAGAGATGCTCAGGGTCGCAAGATGTCAAAATCGCTCGGCAACGGCATTGATCCCCTTGAGATAATCTCCAAGTACGGAGCTGACGCCCTGCGCTTTGCCCTTACCACAGGCAACTCCCCCGGAAACGATATGCGTTTCTCGGATGAAAAGATCGAGGCTGCTCGTAACTTTGCAAATAAGCTCTGGAACGCATCACGCTTTGTCCGCATGAACCTCACGATAGAAAAGGCTTCACTGCCCGCTGTTGACAAGCTTGCACCCGAGGATAAGTGGATACTTGATCGCTTCAATGCGCTTACCGCATCCGTTACAGCATCCCTTGACAAATACGAGATCGGTGTTGCGCTCTCCGCGCTCTATGACTTCGTATGGGACATCTTCTGTGATTGGTATATCGAGCTTACAAAGGCTCGCCTTAACGATAAGGACAGCGAAGGTTGCCTTATCGCACAGAACGTTCTCACCTACGTTCTTGAAGGCACGCTCAAGCTACTGCACCCCTTTATGCCCTTCATCACCGAGGAGATCTATCAGGCTCTTCCTCACGCATCCGACAGCGAAAGCATCATGATATCCGACTTCCCTGCATACGACGAGGCACTTTGCTTTGCCGAGGAAGCCGCCGACATTGAAAAGCTCATCGCCGTTATCAAGGCCATCCGCGCACGCCGTACGGAAATGAACGTTCCTCCCTCCAGAAAGACCAAGGTCTATATTGAAACAAAGTACGCATCTTCCTTCGGAGAAGCTACCCACCCCTTCTTTATCAGACTTGCGTCCGCATCCGATGTTGTGGGTGCCGCATCCTTTGAAGGCAAGATATCCGCTGACGATGCCGCACAGATAGTTATCGATGCCGAAACCGTATATCTGCCCATTTCTGAGCTTGTCGATATGGCTAAGGAAAAGGAAAGACTTACCAAAGAGCTTGAAAAGACCAAGGGTGAGATCGCACGCCTTGTTGGAAAGCTCTCCAACGCCGGCTTCGTAGCCAAAGCACCTGCCGCAGTCGTTGAGGCTGAAAAGGCAAAGCTTGCTAAATACGAGGAAACCGCCGCGGGAATTGAAGCCGCACTTGCAAAAATAAACTAATTTATATGCGCCGAGCAATAACAACAAAATAGGAGAAACACAATGAAGAACTTTAAGAAAACGTGGATTTCTGCGTTTTTAGTCCTTTTGCTTATTTCCTCTGCTTTGTTTTCATCTTGCTCGGCGCAAGATTCTTTAGCAAACGAGAAAATAGGGGCTTCGGACAGATACGCAGAAACAGCACCAAGCGTTTCGCTCGACAAAGAAGGAGTAGGAG
>JAZNOD010000112.1:0-3679 GCA_045580585.1 Eubacteriales bacterium | reverse complement strand
CAGAGGCGTACAGCAAGGGTGCTGTATATGGCGACCCGGATGGGGCTCGAACCCACGACCTCCAGCGTGACAGGCTGGCGCTCTAACCAACTGAGCTACCGGGCCAAATGGTGGGAACAATAGGGCTCGAACCTATGACCCCCTGCTTGTAAGGCAGGTGCTCTCCCAGCTGAGCTATGCTCCCATGTGGCCTTTGCTGATCGCCGTATTGCCGGCGACAGGTAAGATTATACCACACCTGCCGCCCCTTGTCAATACCTTTTTTGAATTTTTTTCAATTTTTTTGAAGTTTTTTTCGATTTTTTTCAGATTCCGCTTTTGAGGCTAAAAAGTATCATTTTATGAATTTTTGAGTCTTTCCGCCTCTTTGAGAAGCGTTTTTTCATCAAAAGTATATTTTTTATCGCAGAATCTGCAGCATACTTCAAGCTCACGCGCTTTGCCTTCGGCTTCCTGCTCGTCAAGGAGCTTTAATATATCCCTCTCACCGAGCGAGGCTACCGCACGGAGCATTCTCTCCATCTCGCAGGTGCATTTGTACTCCACCTCAAGCTCATCGAAAACGTCGTATTCAATTCCCTCAAGCGCAATGTCTGCTATTTCGCGGCACGTCTTGCCCTTGGCAAGCAGGGAAGAGATGTTGCCGAGATGTGCGGCATTTGCCTCGATCTTATCGACGGTCTCTTCGTCGGCAAACGGTAAAAGCTGAACGAACACACCGCCTGCCGCCAGGCAGGACAGGTCGCGGTCAACAAGCACTCCAAGCGCGCACACGGTTGGTACTTGCTCGCTGACGGCGTAATATCTTGCGATATCCTCTGCAATCTCACCGCCCGCAAGGGGGATAGATCCGCTGAAGGGCTCACCGTTTCCATTATCACGCACTACGTTGAGATATCCCTCGCCAACAGCGCCGCCGACGTCGAGCTTACCGTTTGGTTTGAGTGGAATGTCCACGGTTGGATTTCCGATATATCCGCGCACGTTGCCGTACCAATCGGCGAGGGCGATGATGCGTCCTGCGGGACCGTCTCCGGCTACCGTAAGTGTAAGGCTTTCATTTTCCTCACCCATCATTGCGCCCATTATAGACGCGCCCGTGAGCAGCCGTCCGAGCGCGGCTGTGGCGGTAGGAGATGTTTTGTGATATCCTATGGCGGCGTTTACGATGGCGCGTGAGTCGATGACGTGTATTCGCGCAGAGCCGTCGGCGGTCATGCCGCGAAGTATGGTTGATTTTTTCTGTTCCATATCAATAACTTCCGTGTTTTATTTTTTTGCTCGTGCGACAAAATACAGCTTGCTGTCATTTTTTCGCGGAGCGCGCATAGCAGTGTTCCCGAAAACGCCAAGCACCTCGAAGCCCGCATTCTCAAGTGCCGCAGTCAGCTCTTCGCGGTTGTAATACCTCTCGCTCCATTCCTCATCGCTTCGTGCGTATATTCCGCTTTCAGCCGCAGTTTCGGTAAAGAGTGTGAGATAAAATCGGCAAATGCCGCGTTTTTTTGAATAATTGTTTTGCCAATTGCAAAAGACCATTCTGCCGTCATCAAGCTCGCCTTCGAGTTGATAGGATTCCTTTGCGTATTCCACCTCAAATCGGTGGGCGGAGTTGACGTCAAAGATGAATAGCCCGTCGGGATCAAGATAATTGTGCACGAGTGATAAACATTTTTCAAGCTCTCCGCTGCGTGTGAGGTGATTGAGCGAGTCAAGCGAGCATATTGTCGCTCCCACGGTGCCGTAAAGCTCAAAGGCGCACATGTTCTGGCAAAGCAAAAGGGTGTCTTCGCAACAACGCTCGCGTGCGACGGATAGCATCTCGGGGGATGCGTCAACTCCCGTCATATCATAGCCGCGATGCGCGAGAATGTCGGTTAGCGTTCCCGTGCCGCATGCAAGATCAAGCACGAGCGAGGGGCGGCAGGGGAGAAACGTGTCAAAACACCTCTCGGCAAAGTCTGCCCACGCGGTGTAATCCACGCCGCCGTTCAAACAGTCGTAGGCGCACGATATCGCGCCGTAGGCGCGGCTCATTGCAGATCAAGCAGGGAGAATACCTTATAGATATCTCCCGCACCCATAACGACCACGAGATCTCCGCTTTTTACGTTTGCGTTTATATGCTCCGCTATCGCCTCAAAGCTTGGCAGATTTATAGCTTTCTTGCCTATGGCGGCAGCGAGCTTTTGCGAGCTGACACCGAGTGTGTCAACCTCGCGTGCCGCGTATATTTCCGCTAATACGACCTCGTCTGCCACGTCGAGAGCGGAGACGAAGTCGGAGAACAGCTCGGACGTGCGGCTGTACGTGTGGGGTTGGAAAACACAAATCATTTTGTTATATCCCATCTGTCTGAATCCGTCAAGGGTTGCTTTTACCTCGGTTGGGTGGTGACCGTAATCATCATAGACGTCAGCTCCCGATACAGAGCCCTTGTATTCCATTCGCCTGCCCGCACCGCTAAAGCGTGAGAGACCGCGAGCGATGGCTTGGGCATCAAGTCCTGCCGAATGTGCTGCCGCAAATGCCGCAAGGGCGTTGTATATATTGTGGCTTCCGCATACCGAAAGATCTATGTGCGCGAGCGTTTCGCCCGATGCGGCGACGTCGAACGACGGTCTGCCGCAGGTGAGAGTGATATTTACAGCGCGGTAATCGGCGTTTTCATCGTTCACCGCGAAGCTTATGGGCTTTCCGCTATAAGATAGCATAACAAGACGCACGTTTTCGTCGTCGGAATTGTATATACAGCTTCCCGAAGTTCCCGTGAGGGCGGCAAAGTTGGAGTAGGAGCGTCTTATTTGCGTCATGCTTTTGAAATAGTCCACGTGGTCCATTTCAATGTTCAGTATAATTGCGGCCGTGGGGTTAAAGTCGAGGAAGGAGTCCATATACTCGCAAGCCTCGAATATGAAGAATTCCTCGCCGCCTATTTTGTAGGCACCGTGCATGGCGTCAAGTGTTGCGCCCGAAAGGACTGTGGGGTCTGCACCCGCCTCCATATACGCAAGGGCGCACATGGAAGTGCAGGTGCTTTTTCCGTGCATGCCCGAAACTCCGAGGCGGTTTTTGTACCCCGTCATGACGTATCCGAGATAGTCAGCTCGGGATATACAGGGGATACCTGCCATCTGAGCCGCCTTGTACTCGGGGTTGTTAGGGGAAATGGCAACCGTGTATACAAGGGCATCATAGCCTTGGATATTTGCGGCATCGTGGGTATGAAAAACTTTTATTCCCGAAGCCTCGAGTGAGTCGGTGACAGCGGTAATGCCCGTGTCCGAACCGCCGACGGCAAAGCCGCGAAGCTTGGATATAAGGGCGAGGGAGGACATATTTACCCCTCCTATGCCTGCGAAAAAAATACTTCGCACGCCCGATAGCATTTGACCAATATTTTTATCTCCGTAATGAGTGTTGGGAGTAGACATGGGATTCCTTTCTGTCGTATTTTATCAAAGTTTGTATTAAAGGGCAAAAAAACTGCTAAAATTGTTAATAAATCTGTTAATTTTCACACAAAAAACCAAATTTAGTTGAATATTCTTCACAAATATATTATATAATAGTATGCGTGAAGGACGGTATAAATCACAGTAAAATTTTATCAAGGAGGACTTGTATGCAGATCACCGATATCAAAGTAAGAAAATTATTTGACGAAGGACCAATGAAA
>JAZNOD010000111.1:0-7544 GCA_045580585.1 Eubacteriales bacterium | reverse complement strand
CAGGATATCTGTCCCGCGCTGATCGCTCCGCCGCTTGCTATGGAAAGAAGCGCGCCGACAAGGGCAACACCGCCGTAGATAAGGCTATTTACATATCGTGTGGCGGGATTAGTTATGGACGAGTAGAACACGGCGCGCGTGGCGGTTTTGCGATACTCCTCGTTTATTTTGTCGAACTCCGAAAGGCTTGCCGCCTCGTGAGAGAAAACACTGATGACCTCCCTGCCGGACACAGCCTCGTCAATAAGCGCGGTCTGCTTTGCGGTTATCTCCGATTTCTTGCCAAAAAGGGAGAACGTTCGATTAGCAATAAAGGTAGCTACAAGCATCGACATCGGTGTAAGGATACCGACGACAAGTGCAATTATGGGATTTATAAATATCATAAACCCAAGGGTAACAACAATACCTATAACACTCGAATAGAGGTCGATAATTCCCGTCATAAGTCCCTCTGAAAGCCGGTCAGTGTCAGCTATAACGCGCGAGAGAATGTCGCCGCTTTTGTGCGAGTCAAGGTACGATAGCGGAAGCCTTTGTATTTTACGGATGCAGGCGGCTCTTATATTGTGTGTGATCGAGGCACTTATACGCTGTCCGACGAGTCTTACAAGCCAATCAAGGAGTGCGCCCCCCACGGCAAGCGCGAGCATGACGGGCAAAAGCGCAAGAATACCTTCGACATCCACGTTGCCCTTTCCTACGGCAAGGTCAATTGCATCTCCGACGAGCATGGGAATATAATGCGCCATAATACTTGACGCGGCGGCAAAAATAAACGCAATTACAAAAAACACGAGATACGGCCTTGCAAACCTTAAAAGCCTGCGCGTTGTAGCACGTCTTTGCTCGGGGGTGAGGATGGATTTCTTTTTAGCCATTGTTCTGTCCTCCCTCTCCGTATTGCGAGAAATATATCTCGCGATAAACATCGCAATTTGCAAGGAGACTCTCATGCGTGCCGAGTCCCGCGACGTCGCCCGCATCAAGCACAAGTATCTGCTCCGCATTCATAACCGATGACGGCCTTTGCGATACGATTATAGTTGCGGGGCGGTAGTCAAGCGATGAAATATTGGTACGCACCTTAAGGTCGGTGGCATAGTCAAGAGCCGAAAAGCTATCGTCAAGAATAAGAAGCCGGGGTTTGCGCACCAACGCGCGTGCGATAGTCAGCCTTTGACGTTGACCGCCCGAAAAATTAGAGCCGCCCTGCTCCACGGGGATATCAATGCCCCCCTTTTCCTCAACAAATCCAAGGGCATCCGCGGCAAGAAGTGCCGCCTTTATTTCCTCATCGGTAGCATCAGCCTTTCCCCAACGAATATTCTCCGCAACCGTTCCCGAAAAAAGTCTTGCGCTCTGTAAAACCACGGCTATTCGCTCTCTCAACTCAGCAAGCGGAAGCTCCTTGACGTTGACTCCGCAGAATAACACTTCTCCTCCCGTTACGTCATACATTCTCGGTATAAGGTCCACAAGTGTGGTCTTGCCGGAGCCCGTACCGCCAAGTATTCCGACTGTTTCGCCCGATTTTAGTGCGAAACTGACGTCAGTGAGCGATTCGCCCGAAGCAGAACGGTACTTGAAGGATACACCTTTTAGTTCAAGCAAAGGCGCTCCAACCTTGAGTTCGGGCATTTTTTCGGGAGATTCCTCTGTGGGAAGCGCGAGCGTATTGCTTATTCGCTCCGCACACGCAGCGGATTTTGTAAGCGTAACGATCAGGTTGGCAAGCTTGATAAGCTCGACGAGTATCATCGTCATATACTGATATATTGCAAAAAGATCACCCTGACTGATCCTTCCGCTATCAACGGCGAGAGTGCCGTTTTTAACGAGCATTATAATGGCTATGTTGACTATAACATAAGTCAAGGGATTGAGCAATGCGGAAATGCCCGAGGCAAACACAGTCTTTTTCTTATGCTCGTCATTTGCCCTGTCAAAAGCCTCGATCTGCTCCTCCTCGTGTCTGAAAGCGCGTATCACACGCACACCGCGAAGATTGTTGCGAGTGTGGCGGGTGAGCGTGTCAAGCTTCGCCTGCACCTTCGAAAACAGAGGAATTCCCCAAAGAATTATGGCAAAGATGATGGCGGCAAGCACGGGAACTGCCGCAAGGAAAACGAGCGCGACCTGCCAATCACTCAGAAACGCCATGATCACCGCACCGAAAACGATAAAAGGAGAGCGCAAAAGTAGGCGCAGTCCTATATTTATTCCGTTTTGAAGCCTGTCTACGTCGGCGGTAAGGCGCGTCAGCAGAGTTGCCGATCCAAGCGTGTCCGACTCCGCACGAGGCAAAGCCAGCGTTCTCTTATAAAGGTCGCGGCGCACGGCGCAGGAAAAACCAACAGCAGCTTTTGCCGAAAAATACTGTGAGGTGATGGAAACGGCGACACCGATCGTGCCAAAAAGCACCATAAGTCCGCACATTTGCCATACGTAAGAGCTACGCTCCTGCGCGATCCCGACGTCTATGATCTCTGCCACAAACAGCGGTATCATAAGCTCGAGCAGTGCTTCAAGCATCTTCATAAAGGGGGCGGCGATCGCCTCGCGCCGATATCCCTTAAAATACTTCCATAATTTTGACATTTTTATCTCCGATAGACTTTTTAATTCATCACTGTAATTATAGGCAAAGTCTTTATACTAATTTTCCGATTGAAGAATATCAGCTATTCGCTTGCAAGCCAAACCGTCTCCGTACGGATTTTTCGCTCTTGACATGCTATTGTATACATCCTGATTTTCAAGCAAAAGCTTAAAATTCTCGTAAATCATTTGCTCGTCTGTTCCGACAAGCTTAAGCGTGCCCGCCTCTATCCCCTCGGGCCTTTCGGACGTGTTCCTCATAACCAAAACAGGCTTACCCAAAACAGGAGCTTCCTCCTGAATTCCTCCGCTATCCGTTAAAACCAAATAACTACGAGCGAGAAAATTGTGAAAATCCAAGACATCAAGCGGTTCTATGATATGTATACGCTCACAGTTTCCAAGCTCTTCGTAAGCCGCTTTCCTAACCAGCGGATTCGTATGAATTGGATATATCACCTTGACGTCTTTATGCTCGTCTACAATACGGCGAATAGCGCGGAACATATTGTGTAGAGGCAGTCCAATATTTTCGCGGCGATGAGCCGTAATCAAAACCAATCGACTCCCCATTGCCCACTCAAGCTCGGGATGTGAATATTCTTCAACAACAGTGGTTTTCAACGCATCGATGGCTGTATTTCCCGTAACGTAAACACTGCTCTCCTCATTCCCCTCTCTTACCAAGTTCGCCTTGCAAAGCTCTGTGGGGGCAAAATGGTATTTGCAAACAATTGAAACGGCGCGGCGGTTGAATTCCTCGGGATATGGGCTAAACGTATCATAAGTCCGCAGTCCCGCTTCCACGTGGCCGACAGTAATTTGCTTATAAAAGCAAGCCAAGGCGGTGGCAAACGTGGTAGAAGTGTCTCCGTGAACCAAAACTATATCGGGTTTGACCTCATCCAAAACAGCACTGATGCCGTCCAAAATATTTGTAGTGATATCAAACAACGTTTGATTATCCTTCATTATAGATAAATCGTAATCGGGGATAACGCCAAACGCACTCAAGACTTGATCCAACATTTGACGGTGCTGACCTGTAACGCAGACTACCGTTTTTATGTTTTTTCTGGATTTCAACTCATTTACTAGGGGACACATTTTGATCGCCTCGGGGCGAGTACCGAAAACAAGCATTACTGTTTTCATAATCACTATGCCATCCTTTCGTAATTTGATTTTTCGCCTTGTACGCATCAGTCTTGAACGTTTTCTGATTCCCGCGCTATTGGATCGTCCGCGGCTCCCTCGACTACCCCATCAAGCCTTATCACACTGACAATGGTGCGAAAAAAGCATTTGATATCCATCGCAAAACCTTTAAAACAGCCTGCGTTCAAGGCTTTCGCGTAATCACCGTCAAGTCTCGCTTTGGTAGCAACGTCAAGCTCATCTCTGCCGTTGATTTGCGCCCAGCCCGTAAGCCCTGGCTTGATATCATTGGCGCCGTATTTGTCGCGCTCTGATATCAGGTCGTAATAATTCCAAAGCGCGGGACGCGGACCTACAATACTCATTGAGCCACACAAAATATTGAAAAGTTGCGGAAATTCATCAATGGAAGTCTTGCGCATTAGGCGTTGCCATTTAGTAAGCGCAAACGTCTTGGGACGAAATTCATGCTTCGGAATATCGCTCGGCGCGCTTTGGGGCATTGACCTGAATTTTATAATATAAAAATATTTTTTGCCTTTTGCAATTCTTTTCTGCTTGAATAATACGGGTCCGGGGGAGTCAATTTTTATGATAACGGCAACCGCCATCATCGGTAACGCCAAAACAACGATTCCAACCAGAGATGCCACTATATCAATAACTCTCTTAAAAAAATGCTTATACATAACGTAAACTCACGCGCCACAGCAAACGGGCAAACGCGCCAGCGCGTTCTCCCGCAAAATTATGAGTCGATATTGGACACAGGGGCATGCGCAAAGTCTCCCTATTCAAAATATAAAAGTTTATTTTATTATACTATAAATGCACAAATAAATCAATATAAAAATTCAAAAACACAGGGTAGTTGCCTTTCGTCGCCCGCAGCTAAAGCAGATAAAATAGTGGGGTGAGTTAAATACATTTTGCATTTAACTCACCCCACCTTAAGAGAGATAAGCTTATATACTAAAATTTTCCGCCGCCGGAGTTATGAGACGAGCCTGATGATGAGCGAGAAGATGAAGTATTCGCCTTCTTTTGACGATTTACGACCTTGTAAAGGTAGAAATCGTTTGAATATGTAACCTGCATACTGCCCGGTTTCGTATACTGGTTCGCTCCCGGCTGTTTCCTTACAGATTTGAGCTGTCCTCTCCAAATGCCCGTCACGATAAGAGCGATCACAAGACCTATAACAATGCTGATCGCCAGATTCTTGACAAAGTCAAAGGGAAAACCGTTGATCTCGCCATCTATCTGATATTCGCATTCATCAATAAAGGTATTGAATGCCTCTACATATTCACCATCGCTCAAAAACGGAACAATGGCTTCGCCGATATCATCAATATCCATTGTACTGATAGCATCAGCCCCAAGCCCAAAGGAATCAATACGCCAGTCGCGGTCCTCCATGCAGATAAACAGCTGTACACCGTCATTTTTTTCGCCATAGCCAAATCCCGAGGTTTCATAATAACGCTCTGCAAAAGCCGCGACAGATTCGCCGTTAGTAGATTTCGATGTTACAATAACGATATCTACCTTGTATTTTTCGCTCACCTCATTAATGCGCTTCAACAACGCTTTTTCTTCCGTACCGGTCAACAGCTCCGCGCCGTCCAAAAGTCTGGGGAGTTCCACTTTTTCCGCACAAGCAGAGATGGAAAATGAAAAGCACAAAAAGATGGAAAACATTATTAATAAAAATTTTTTCATCATCTGCACCTCCTCAGAAAAGCCACAACAGATACGAAATGGCAAAAGCCGCAGCACTTAATGCACCGGTTAAGCCCAAGAGCCACTTTTTGTAGGCACTCTTATCCAAAGGCAGGTCACCCGCAAATTTTCCTGTTTGTCCGTTCATGGCAAACATATATTTGTTTCCATTCCACGAGGTATTCAAAAGCCACACGGGATAGAGCGCATATTTGGCAACACCGTTTTGCAGATTAATACTGCTTGACTGAGGCACAACTGTTGCATAGCCCTGCACCGTAGAGGCAAAAGCATCCTCGGTGCTTTTTTTGATCCTCTCGTTAGCTCTGTCAATACTCTGCTCAGAGTCCACGTCATACTTGTCGGCAAGGTAGCCCGCAAGATAAGCGGTCTGAAAATCAACCGCGCCCGAAAAATCGTATGGCTCAATCGATTCCATCAAAGTGTCGTCCATTTTACTGGAGCCGTCCACGGGAACTCGCTCAAAACCAATATTACCCCCTCTGATTACGGAATAAAAGCTGGTTTCGGTGTAGCGATAGTTGCTGTCGCTCCATGAGCGAACGCGGGTTGCTTTATAACGGATATTCGCATTTGCATCGGCATCAAAAAGCCATACAGGAACGTATACACCCTTGACCTCATCGATGTGATTTTGATCCGCAAACACCTTGGGCAAGAGACGCTTGCCCGAGTAATGCTTTTTAAGTGCTTCCACGGCTGCTTTTTTATCATACTTAAAAGGAATCACGTAATCGGGCTTCAAAGCTCCTGCAAACTGTCCCATCATAACCACGGGATTTCCGCAGAATGGACAGCTTGTTGCGGCAATAGTTTCGTCTCCGACGATCTCGCCGCCGCAGGATTTGCAGGAATATACGCGAAGACCGTCCGTTTCGCCTTGTTGCCACTCACTTCCTGCCGCAGTATCCCAATTCATATTATCGGCATGCTCGTTCTTAAGCTGTTCATCATAAGATGCAAGCGTTTCCATTTCAAATTCCGTATCGCAGTACGGGCATTTCATCTTCTGCAAGCCGCTGTCAAATTCAATAGCACCGTCACAGCACGGACATTTATATTGCTGCAATACTGACATCAACTCATCTCCTTTACAACAATTAGATTATTTTAATTGGGAGTAGAGCTTTTTAGCTCTTAATTAAACGATATCACCGTTATCAAACGGATCTCCGCACTCAGGACAGAACTTTGGCGCTTTCGTAGGATCGGCAGGCTGCCAACCGCACTTGTCGCATTTATACTGAGGAATGCCTGCAGGCTTCTTGCTACCGCAATTCTGGCAGAATTTACCCGTATTTACCGCGCCGCATGAACAAGTCCAACCTGCTTCCTCTGCCGGCTTGGGGCTTCCGCACTCGGGGCAGAACTTACCCGTTGCGGTAGTTCCGCAAGCGCATTTCCAACCGCCCGCTACCTGAGGCTCGGGCTTCTTTGCACCGCATTCAGGACAGAATTTTCCTGTTGGGGTTGCACCGCATGCGCATTTCCAACCATCGGCGGCAGCATTATCCGCTTGTCGCTGAGCGTTCTGTTGCTGAGCCATGTTATAGAAGTTTTGAGCCGCAGCAAAGCCGCCGCCCGTAACTCCGCCTACCATTCCCATGCCCATGAAGCCTGTCGCCGCACCGGCTGTATTGCTGGCTGCCGCTTCCATGGCGTTAGCACTTGCGGTGGTCATTCGGCCCGCCATCATTGCAGCGTTGGAGCCATAGGAGACTGCATCCTCCATCTCCTGAATCTTCTCCATATCCTCTTCATTCAAGGTTATGGGATTAATGGCAATCTTTTCAACAGAAATGCCGCGTGAATCTACCCATTCGCGCTGCAATGCATCATTCATTGCTTTTTTGAGCTCGTTTACCTTTCCGGGTATCTGCGCGGGACGCAGTTCCAGTTCAGCCAGTGCACCAAACGCAGGCTGCAGAGCAGATACGAACTCTGTCTTCATCTCCCCGTCGATCATGTCGCGGGTAAACACGTGCTCTACATTGCCACATACCTTGGTATAAAACAGCAGCGGGTTGGAGATGACATAC
>JAZNOD010000110.1:0-6029 GCA_045580585.1 Eubacteriales bacterium | reverse complement strand
GGTAGAGCCGGAGTCGCCGGTGTTACCGCTGTCGCCCGTGTTGCCGCTGTCGCCCGTGTTACCCGAGTCGCCGGAAGAACCCGAGTCACCGGAGGATGCAGATGTAGAGGAGACCTGAATGATACGGTCGGTGGAGTTGTTTTTGATGTAATATGTAGTGCCGTTGTATACGCACTCAAGAACGGAGTTGAGTCCGCTGCCCGAAGCTACGCGGTTAACGGTGAACATCGTGTAAGCGGGAAGGTTTACGGAAGCGGATGTATTAGCTGCGGCATCCTTGTAGAGATACTTCAGCGTGCTTGCCATGTAAAGACCGGGAGTGGGGTTGGAGCCGGAGTAGTCAATGGTGGCGTTTGCGTTGTAGGGCATAGCGCCGTATCCGAGGATGTTGGAGTAGTTTGCGCTGTAGCTCTTGAAATAAACGCCGCCGCCGTTAGCCTCAAGACCCGTGCCGGAGCTTGTGTTACCCTCTACAGTGTAGATTGTGGAGCTTGTAGCGTAAAGGACCATACCGATGTGAGCGGGGGTAGCAGAGCTGGAGTAACGGAAGAAGATGAGGTCACCGGGAAGGGGCGTGTAGCTTCCGCCTTTGTATTTGGAATCCTTCCAATAGCCCCATTTTTTAAGCTGAGTAACCCAAGCGGGGCAACCGATCTCGCACCAGATGTATTTGCTGTTTCCGGTGTTGTTACGGCACCAGTTTGCAGAGCCGGTACCGATGGTGTTTACCTTTGATTGGCGCAGACACCAAGTAACGAACATAGCACACCAAGGAGCGCTCGAGCCGCCGTAGCCTACGCCCCAGTTACCCATGTTATAGTTAAATTCGGTATAGTTATCACCGCCTCCGACGGTTCCTGAATAGTTGCCTGCGCTATCGCCCTCCTGATAACCCAACTGGGAGAGAGCAACGGCAAGAACGTCGGTACGGTTGTTACCCGTGTAGGGAAGACTTGTGAGATATGTGTAATATTTTCCGCTTTTGTAGGAAGAGGAAACGCCGTTTACGCCCGACACGTAAGTGATGTTTGCGGCGGCAGCCGGCATGATAAACATAGGCACGACCATAAAGACCGCGAGCGCAACGGTGAGGATTCGCTTGAGAGAGTTTTTCATGAATTTCTCCTTTTTTATTTTTTTACAGCTTGCAAGGATAAAATTAGCAATCATATATATATTTTACCTAAAAAACACCGTTTTGTCAATGGTAATTTTGGATAAATTTACTTATATCTATATGTATATTTTGACCATTAAATAAAAGTCCCCCCGTATAACGGGGGGTATTTCAGTTTCGGGCATAGCCCTAAGGATACTGTCTGCGCACAAGTGCGCTTTAGATTGGCCTGCCAGCCATGCAATTGCTACTTGCTACCCGTAAACGGGTTGCGTAAAAAGCTTTCCTCCGGGAGGAAGGGGGACCACGAAGTGGTGGAAGGAGCCTGCGTATTTATATAACGAGTGCTTGTGGTATTGTCGCGCACTCTCCTTCAGTCTCGCGTTCGCTCGACAGGGCAGATTGTCAAGCAAGTGCAACACCAAAAAACGCTTCAAATGGGGATTTCCACCCCAAGCATTTTTTAGGTCTTAAGTTAATAGATAAAACAATGTTTTGCAAAGTTTCATTATCCAAAGAATGAAAATCGTAGCCTTTTGGAAAGAAAAATCTTAAAATATCATTGGTGTTTTCGTTTGTTCCGCGTTGCCAAGGCTTGTGCGGTTCCGCAAAATACACCTCTGTATTTAGATTTTGTTCTAATTCTCTAAATTCGGAAAACTCTGAACCGTTGTCTAAAGAAATACTTTTTAGAGGTTTATCTTTAAGCAACGCTTCAATCATTTCTCTTGTTTCTGTGGAAGAACGGCTTTTAATAAGTCCTGCGCAAAGAAAGCGAGTTTTTCTGTCAACTAACGTAACTAACAACCCCTTCCCGACACCTCCATACACGGTATCCCCTTCCCAATCTCCTATTCTGGCACGTTCTTTTATCACGTCAAGCCATTCGGGAATGATTCGATCCGGATGAATGGTGTTATAGTTGGAGTTTTGATGACATCTGTGTTTATCTCTGCGACGAAGATTGTTCTTTGCAGTTATTTCAGGCAATCTTTGGGCTTTGATTGCTCTATAAATAGTAGCAATACAAAGTTTTTTACGTTTCGGATAAAGCAGCTCCCAGCGTCCGCATATCTGTGCAGGACTCCAATATTGCTTTAAATGAGTAACGATAAAATCCCATTCAGGCGTGTTTGGCTTCAAAACAAACCGTTTTTGTTCGCGTCTGCGTCTTATATAGAGATTTTGTGCCCTCCAATAATTATACCAATGTTTGTTGTCAATTTTACCTTTGGGCTTATATTTAGCTTTATTTCTATTAACTTCTCGGCTAATAGTAGAAGGACTTCTCTCAAGAAGATCTGCTATTTGGCGAAAACTTAATCCCTCGGATAAAAATTGTTGTAGACATTTTCTCTCTTCTGTGGTAAAATGTTTGTAGGGCTTCATGCTGACCTCCGTATAGATGTTTGTTGTGGTGACTACATTCTACACCTTGGATGGCATGAAGTCTATACTTTTGCCCAGATTTGTATTTTTTCGTTCAAGGCTACGCCTTTCTCTCAAAAATACAAATTTATTATTCTATTGTTTTATCTCTGTTTTTGCGGGTGTTGCACTTCGTATTATAACATGCCCCCCTCCCTCCCGGAGGGAGCCTTTCATAAGTTCACATCGACAAAAACACCACCAAAGAAAAATCCTTGGTGGTGTTCGTGTTTTCTCCGCTAAGAATGCAGAGCCGTAGAGCGCCTTTTTTCTTTAATTACTTTATCTCGATAAGGGAGCTATCCCACATTTCGGGAGCCTCGTAGCCGAGAAGATTTACTACGGTTGCGGCAACGTTGGAAAGACCGAAGCTGCCGTCATCAGCCTTAAGCGCGAGCTTGCCCTCTCCGCTTGCGTCGTAAAGGATGCAGGGAACGGGGTTGAGGGTGTGCGAGGTCTTTGCCTTGTAGCTTCCGTCAGCGTTGGTCTTGGGAGCCTTGGTCTTCTTGTCAAGCTCTGCCATCTCGTCTGCATTTCCGTGGTCAGCGGTGATGATGGCAACTCCGCCAAGCTTGTCAACGGCTGCAAGAATTCTTGCAAGCTGAAGATCAAGCGCTTCCATGGAGCAAACGGTAGCGAGGAGCGAGCCTGTATGACCGACCATGTCACCGTTGGGGAAGTTTACGCGCAGGTAGCGATACTCGCCGGACTCAAGACACTCGATAAGCTTATCGGTAATCTCTGCGCACTTCATCCAAGGACGCTGTTCGAATGGAACTACGTCTGAGGGGATCTCAATATAGGTTTCAAGCTCGTCGGAGAACTTGCCGGAACGGTTTCCGTTCCAGAAATAGGTTACGTGGCCGTATTTCTGCGTTTCGGAAATAGCGAGCTGGGAAATGCCGCTTCCCGCAAGATACTCACCGAGGGTGTTGGTGATCTCAGGGGGAGAAACGAGGTACTTGGAGGGTATATGGAGGTCGCCGTCGTATTCAAGCATACCTGCGTAAACAACCTTGGGATGGCGAACGCGGTCGAACTTGTCAAAGCCATCGCCCTCGTCAAAGGTCTTGGAAATCTCAATGGAACGGTCGCCGCGGAAGTTGAAGAATATCACGCTGTCGCCATCTTCAACAGTACCGAGGGGCTTGCCGTCCTTAGCGATAACGAACGCGGGGAGATCCTGGTCGATAACGCCCGTTTCAGCGCGGTAGGTATTAACAGCCTCTGCCGCACTTGCGAACTGTCTGCCCTCGCCCAGCACGTGGGTGTGCCATCCGCGCTCTACCATCGACCAATCCGCCTCGTAACGGTCCATGGTTATCTTCATTCTGCCGCCGCCGCTTGCTATCGCGATGTCAAAATCAGGGGTGCGGAGTCCTGCAAGAAAATCTTCGAAGGGAAGAATGTAATCAAGCGCGCTTGTCTCGCCAACGTCACGGCCGTCAAGGAGAATGTGTATTCTTACCTTTGCAACGCCCTCTGCCTTTGCACGGGAAATCATGGCCTTAAGGTGATCTACGTGAGAGTGAACGTTACCGTCGGAGAAAAGACCGAGGAAGTGAAGGGTAGAGGCATTAGCCTTTACGTTGGAGATAAGCTCCGTCCAAGTGTTGCTTGCGAACATCTTGCCGCTTTCAATGGACTGTGTAACGAGTTTTGCGCCCTGAGCGAACACCTGTCCCGCGCCAAGCGCGTTGTGGCCGACCTCGCTGTTACCCATATCATCGTCGCTGGGCAGACCAACGGCAGTACCGTGAGCCTTGAGAGCAACGGTGGGACAGTTTGCGAGAAGCTTGTCAAGAGTGGGGGTGTATGCGCGGTAAACGGCATTGGTAGGTCCGTCGGGGGCGATACCTACGCCATCCATGACAATAGTGAGCACGGGACCTTTTACGCCGTCAAATGCGGCATTTTTTTTGAGTTCTTTCATAAACTTATTCCTTTCGGTTGAATTAACTTATTTTACCTATAATAGTATAACCTATTTTAAAATAATTTCAAGACCTTTGGGATAAATTTTTATCGAAATTTGCTCCTCGGACTTGATTTATTAACATATAAGAGGTATAATTATATAGTAAAATTATATTTTTATAGTGAGGTAATATACAATGGCAGAAGAATGCACCCATAATTGTTCCACATGCTCGGCTAATTGCTCATCGCGCAAGCCCGCCGATCTTCACGAAGCCCCCAATCCCCTGAGCGATGTAAAACACGTTGTTGGTGTCGTAAGCGGAAAGGGAGGAGTAGGTAAATCTCTCGTTACCTGTATGATAGCTGTTCTCCTTCAGCGCAAGGGATATAAAGTAGGCATCCTCGATGCTGACGTCACAGGTCCTTCTGTTCCAAAAGCCTTTGGTGTAAGGGGACAGGTCACGGGTGACGAAAATGGTATGATCCCCCCGAGAAGCACTACTGGTATTGATATTATGTCGGTAAATCTTCTTCTTGAGGATGAAACTCGCCCCGTCGTATGGCGCGGCCCCGTTATAGCGGGAACGGTAAAACAGTTTTGGACTGACACGATCTGGCACGATATTGACGTGCTTCTTGTTGACTGCCCTCCCGGAACGGGCGACGTTCCGCTTACCGTATTCCAGTCACTTCCACTTGATGGTATAGTTATCGTTTCAAGCCCTCAGGAGCTTGTTTCCATGATAGTCAAGAAGGCGGCTAATATGGCGCAGATGATGAATATTCCCGTGCTTGGTCTTGTGGAGAACATGAGCTACGCTGTATGTCCCGATTGCGGCAAGGAGATAAAGATATTTGGCGATAGCCATATCGAAAAGATCGCTGAGGACTTCGGTTACGATCTGCTTGGCAGGATCCCAATGGATTCCAAGCTCGCAGCTCTTTGCGACAGAGGTATGATAGAGCTTATGGAAAACGAATATCTCGACGTTGCGGCTGACGTGATCGAGCGCAGGCTCGGTCTTACGCTCAACTAATGAACAAAATCAAGCTTTCCGCGCCGCCCGAACGCATTAAAAGAATACTCTTTCGCGTTTTGGCGGTTGCGGCGCTTTGCGGAATTTTGTTCGCCGTGTGCATTTTCAGTCTTAGTACGGCTGTGGTTGGCAGATCAGACGAGATGATAATAACTTCCGACCAAGCGGCTTTGCTTGACGACGTTGACTGCATTCTCGTCCTCGGTTGCGGAGTGCGCGAGGATGGAAGCCCTACCGCTATGCTTTCGGACAGGCTTAGTGTCGGCATAGACTTGTATCAGCGAGGAGTTTCCGACAGGCTTCTTATGTCGGGCGACCACGGCAGAGCGCATTACGACGAAGTAAATGCCATGAAAAACGTTGCTGTCGAGGCAGGGATCGAGCCAAATGCGGTTTTTTGCGACCATGCCGGATTTTCAACGTATGACAGCGTTTATCGCGCCAAGGAGATATTTCTTGCTGAGCGTATTGTTATAGTTACGCATGAGTATCACCTCTACCGTGCGCTTTATATTGCCGAAAAACTC
>JAZNOD010000109.1:0-1748 GCA_045580585.1 Eubacteriales bacterium | reverse complement strand
GATCAGGTTGACAAAGGATGAGAAAAAACGCTTCAAAAGATTGGCGAAGGCGTGCAAAATTTCTCAAACTCAGCTTGTAAAAAAGTTAATTCAAAGTGCAGATCTCAAAGCAATTCCGCCTGCGGAAATCTACGAGATCGTAAGAGAACTTTCCGCTATTCGAGAAATTATTTTGGAATATTGTCTTGAAGGCGAGCCGGTTCGTGCTTACGTTGCGGCGATCGAAAGAATGATGAACACCTTATTCGAGCATTGCAAATTGTTCTATGACGAAGGAATTTTCGGCGCGGCATTCTTAAAATATTGTGGCGATCTTGATGAGAGCGAGGCGGTCTGAACTTGGCAACAACGAAGATTTGGGCAATCAAAGATTCGGTAAAACGCGTGATCGAGTACGCGCGCAATCCCGAAAAGACGGAGTACAATGACCTTGCAAGAGAGCTTCACTATATCGAAGACGGCAAGAAAACCGAATGGACTCCCGACGAAAAGGTTTACCTTGTAAGCTCGATCAACTGTACGGGCGACCCATACGAAGCCATGATGAGGGTGCGCGAGCACTTCGGAGATCGCGGCTCGATTCTTGCCCATCATGCGTACCAAAGCTTCAAGCCGGGCGAGGTGACTCCCGAGCTGTGCCATAAGATCGGCGTTGAGCTTGCGGAGAAATTGTGGGGAGACAGATATCAGGTGGTTGTGGCAAGCCATCTTAATAAATCACACCTCCACAATCATTTTATTCTGAATCCGATCTCGTTTATCGACGGCAAAAAGATCGACAGCGGCTACACAAACTATTACAGTTTACGTGAAGCTTCGGACGAGATTTGTCTCAAGTACGGACTGTCGGTCATCAAAAATCCCAAGGGCAAAACACCGAGAAACATCTATTTTGATGAGAAGGCGGGCAAGCCGACACGGTACAATTTGATGCGCTGGGCGATCGATGAGGCGCGAAAGATCTCACCGACGTGGCAGGATTTTATTATGCACCTGCGTGACAGAGGATTTGAGTTTGACCGAAACGAGGGCGGGAAATATCCAAAGATCAAGCTCAAGAACGGGCAGAAGTGGACGAGAATCCATCAGCTTGGCGAGGATTACAGTCTCGCTTCCATCGACAAAACCATAGAGGCGAATTACTGGAAAGGACTTTGCGGTTACGCTTCATACGTTGGTAAAGTCAAAAACAATAATATCCGCAACCTACGCCATCCGCCAAGGCAGCATTGGTTGTACGCGCCCGAGCGAGACTATGGACCCTTGCTCACGCTCCTGCTGACCTTTGTGTATCTCTTGGGCGGTCCCGATCTGATCACGCCAAACGATCCCGCGCCGAAGTATCAGCCGATCACTCCCGAAATGCGAGAGGCGACCCGCAAATGCGAAATGTATTCGCGTCAAGCGGTGCTGATGGGGCAAGAGGACATTAACACCAAAGAGGATGCAGACGCGTTTTTGGAGCGAACCGAACGCGAACTGATGGCACTTGAGCGAAGAAGAAAGGACCTTTACAACCGCATTCGCCGTTGCAACGATCCCGAAGTGAAAGCCGAAGTGCAGACCGCAGCTCGCGCCTTGACGGCAGAAATGAAGCCTCTGCGGCGTCAGATTTCCGACATCAAGAACGTGCTTGAACGCTCAGGTGTGATGCGCGAAATGGTGGAAGCCGAGGAAAAGATGCGCCGCGAAAAGCTGGAGCGCGAGTATTTTCTCAATCCGAAAGAAAAAGCCGAACTCAAAAACAC
>JAZNOD010000108.1:0-1837 GCA_045580585.1 Eubacteriales bacterium | reverse complement strand
CTTTCCGTCGAGAGCCGAGGACGGCTCAAGGAAATAATAGATAAATCCCATCTGCCAAAAGCTGAACATAGCGAAGCAGACAAGCATCCACAGAGGGATATCTCTCCTCTTTTTCTGGTTTTCTATGAGAATCGGGTGATTCATAAAGCGCACCTTCCTTTGTATCAAAATTTTATCCGAAAAGGGGTCATCCCCCACGATTTTTTGAAAAATCCCACGTTTTTTGGGGCATCCCCCGAAAAACCCCACCAACGTGGGATATGAAAATGGGAAAATTTTTTGTAAACTGATGACAGCACAGAGGAAAAACGAATCCCCCTGCTTCGATCTGTTAAAGATATTATAGCACAAATATTGAATAGCTCAAGATACGGTGCGCGGTGATCTGAAATCTGCATACGAAACGGAGGTATAAGATGAAACAGTTCTACGAGCATATCCGAGTTGATGCGGAAACGCTGCGCTTTTATGCCGAGTGCCCAATCTGCGGTAAAAAGCAGTACGGCGCGAGGATACCGCTGGTCTGTCGGAGCGTCAGAACGCTTGCAAGGTGTGCAAAGGGCAAGGCGAATACAGTCAGCCAGTCGGCTTTCAATCACACAAAGGCAACTGCCACCCAGCAGCTTGCATTGCAGTTCAATCAGTGTCGTAATTGCTATCGGTGGGTATGTGATGATTGCTACGACATCTCCGGCTCCGACGGTGCTTGCCGGGACTGTGTCGAAACAAGGAGCGCAGGCGTACCGCAGGGAGAAAAAGAGTTAAGCGAAATGGAAGGAGGATGATACTCTATGGGGTTTTTGGAAAGAGCCATAAGGAGAGGCGTGAGCGACGCCGTCGGCAAGGCGATAGGCAACGCCGTCACGCAGGCGGTCGAGCCGAAGGCGACCGAGCTTGCAAACAAGGCGGCGGCGCACCTTGACAGCGCCGCACAGAACACGCAGCAGCAGGTACAGCGCACATCGGGACTGGAGGGCGCATTTGCAAACCTTGAACGCTCGATGACAAACTATGCCACCGAGGCGGCGAAGAATATGAAGGTCTGCCCGAACTGCAATAAAGCCACATCGGCGGACAAGAAATTCTGCCCCGACTGCGGAAGCGCACTGCCCGAACAGACGGTTGCCGAGGGCGCTGTCTGCACAAGCTGCGGCGCACAGAATACCATCGGCACAAAGTTCTGCGCTTCCTGTGGAGCAAAGCTGCCTGCCGCCATTCAAGAGGAACAGGCGCAGGCTGAGCGCAACGCTGCGGTGCTGCGGCAGTGGGACGAAAAGCTCCCACAGTACCCGAAGTGGAGCTGCGGCGGCACGGAACTCTACATTGAGGACTACGGCGAAAACGGCTTTATGTTCAGCGCTACATTCAATGGTAACCCGTCTGCGGCGCACCGAGCTGTTGAGGAATATCGGCAGATACTCCTGCAAGGCGGTTTCCGTCAGGCAGGTCAGTATCCGAGCATCCAGCAGCTTTTCAAGCGCATCGACGGCGTTGTTTACAATGCGGATACCGAGCACTGCTTTGAGGGCGATCCCGATACCGCCTGCATCGGTTTTTACCGCAGAGAGCCTTACGGCGGCTTTGACTATGTGAAGCCTGAGCCGAAAAAGAAAGCAAGTTTCAAAGACCTTTTCGGTCTGTAAAGTAAAAACAAGTATAAGAACCTGTATTCATAAGCAGACATCGCCGGATGGGCGAGTGATTTTCTCGCCGGACAAGGCGTTTTGACGCAGACATACTTTGTGTATTTCAAGGAAAAACAACGCAGTATGGCGGGAAAAGAACAGACCAGATGGTGGTGGATGTCTTATGCATACAGGTTCCAAAGAAACGGAGG
>JAZNOD010000107.1:0-3952 GCA_045580585.1 Eubacteriales bacterium | reverse complement strand
TTACTCTCGGCGGCATTTTTATTTCGTATAGTATTGTGCTTGAGCTGTCCAAAGCTCGTAGTATTTTCCGTTTTCGTCTGACAAAAGTTCTTCGTGAGAACCGACTTGGACGATCTCACCGTTATCAAATACGGCGATCTTGTCGCAAAAACGGCAGGAGGACAGGCGGTGACTGATGTAGATAGCTGTCTTATCACCGACTATTTCATCAAACTTAGCGTAGATCTCTGCCTCGGCAATGGGATCAAGTGCGGCGGTAGGCTCGTCGAGAATGATAAACGGCGCGTCCTTATAGAGTGCTCGGGCAAGCGCGATCTTTTGTGCTTCGCCACCCGATACGTTCACGCCTTCATCGTCAAAGTTTTTGTAGATTGGAGTTTCAAGTCCCTTTGCCATTTCGTTATATCGCTCGCCAAAGCCAACCTCTTGCAAGCATCTCTCTGCCTTTTCTCCGTCCCACGAAGCAGCAGACGATACGTTATTGCCAAGCGGAAGTGCCAAAAGCGAATAATCTTGGAAGACGACCGAGAAAAGGTCGAGATACTGACGGTAATCGTATTTACGAACATTGAAATCGTTCATATAGATCTCGCCCTCGGTTGGATCATAAAGACGGCACATCAGCTTGATAAATGTGGTCTTTCCAGAGCCGTTCATTCCTACAACCGCAAGACGCTCACCTACCTTAAAAGTCAGATTGACATTCTTCAAGGCATAGTTTTCGCTTCCCGCGTATTTGAAGCTAACGTTGCGGAATTCGATATCATATTTTTTGTCGCTTCGCTTCTCCACGGCGAGAGAGCCTTGATACATATCGTTGGGAAGGTTCAAATATTCAAGGTATGGCACAAGAAATCGCTCGTTGTTCTTTAATTCCGCAACAAAATAGAAGATTGATAAGATTTCCATGGAAAATTGATACAAATATCCTACATATTTGATTACACTTCCTATGGGAAAGATATTACGCGCACAATAGAAACAAACGATTGCATAGGCACAGATTTCGGGGATCTTGGATAGAAAAATGTGTGGCGTGCTGAGAAGCCATGTACGCCAACGGGCCCAGGAAAACATCGCCAAATGCTCTTGGTTCATTTTCATTTCAAGCCTTGTTAAGATTGGCTGTTGATTGTAGACTCGTGCATCCATTCCATTAAGGCTATGTCCGCGTCCCAGTTGGTTTTCTTTTAGCATCAAGTCATTCACCCGCTCAAAAACTTCCGCTTCTTTTTTCTGCACGGCCTTTTTGGCAAGAATAGCCAATGCGGTAAAGATAAGCATAAGCGCCAAAAGAATCCATGTAAGCCATTCAAAGCTTGCAGATACAATGCGGATCAGCATTTCGGCAAAGAGAATGCCTGCGAACATAAGGCTGATTCCACTACGTAACATTCCTTCCACGCTCCTCCTCATACAGTCCACACCGTATCCGTTAATAAAAGCGTTCTCTTTAATCTTACGCCGTAACATACGGATTTTCGGATCCTCCAGCTTGCTATAATCCAACGATACCGTTTTTTGATTAAATACTGCCGCCTCATTGTCGCATAAGCGTTTAAACTCCAAAGACACCCAGCGTCCAAGCAAAGCCCCCATAGCGTGAACAAGCAAGTTGCCAAATAATGTGATTGCTATCAGCATAAAGATTTCTCGCATCTCGTGTCCTTCGTATAGGGCGGTGACTATTTCCGCAGACATCCAAAGATTAAAATATGGAGAAAAACGCTCAAACAGAATGTGGAAAAATTGGAGGGGAAAGTATTTTTTATTGAATCCCCCGTAGCGTTTAAGAGCGCGGAGAGTGATATTTTCTTTACGCATGATGCTCCCCCTCCTTATAATATTTTGCCTGCACGCCAAACATATAGGCGTACTTGCCGTTTTTCTCCATCAATTCCGCATGCGTTCCACTCTCCGCTACTACACCGTTTTCGAGAAGCAAAATCCGATCGCAAAAACGGGTAGATGCAAACCGATGGGAAATATAGACAGAGGTCTTTCCCTTTGTCAATGCCCTGTACTCCATGTACAGGGCATTTTCCGCGATGGGATCCAGCGCCGCCGTAGGTTCATCCAAGATCAAAATATTGCCGTCCTTGTAGATGGCGCGAGCAAGCATCAACTTTTGCATTTCGCCTCCCGACAGATCCACGCCGTCATCGTAGATTCCCTTCATCAAATGGTTGTCCATTCCATGGGGCAGGCTCTCGATCTTCTCAAGAATTCCCGCTCTCCGCATGGCCTCTCTCGCCTCCTCCCTTGAATGGGGGCGCGTCAGGTCTGCACTGGCTACAAATTCAAACACGGTAAAAGCCACGGGCTTGATCTCTTGAAAAACAGCGGACAGAAGCGAATAATACTCTTCGATGTTGTACTCTTCGATTCTCTTACCGTTTATTAGGATTTCTCCCTTGGTAGGTCGGTAAAATCCGCAGATCAGCTTGACAAGCGTGGTTTTTCCCGCCCCGTTTAGTCCGACCAGTGCGATGCTCTCTCCCTCTCCGATAGTAAATTCGATTCCCTTCAACACGTAGTCATCGGCACCATCATACCGATACCAAACATCCCTCAGTTCAATCCTGGGCGCGCCGACAGGAAGCTCACAGCCTTCTCCGTAATTCATCCGATTCGGGTAACTGAAAAATTCTCTGTAATAATCGATCTTCTCAGCGCAAGTATTTAGACTTGCCGTATTTTGAATGACACCGCGCAAAAAAGCCGCAACACTACCGACGAGCCCGAAATAAAACACGAAGTCACCAATGGAGATCTCCTCGGCAACGAGTGCTCCAACCAAAACTATATAAGTCGCCCCATTTTGTATCAAACTCATAAGCCCCGACAAAATAGAGGCGGCAAGCCCTCGCAAACTGCATTTTTTCTCCCACATGAAAAGATAGGCTTGGTAGTCATCTACCATGCCGGAAAGCCAATCCTGCATACTATAAAGCTTTATATCCTTGGCGACAGAAAAATTCTCGGATAACCCCTTTAGGTAATTCAGCTTTCTTGTCTCTTTTTCAAATTCGTGCTTATGGGCGTTACGATACCTTGGTTGCCACCGCGTTGTAAAGTAAGTTGCAACCGACACGGTAAGAACCACGGCCAAAAGGGAAGGATTCAGCGCTCCAATGAGTGAGCCGTATGTTACTATACCCAGAAGAGATACAAAAAAGTGGGAAAGATCTTTCCAAACGAACTCAAGCGAACATTTCCCCCCGTTGGCATCACCGAAAGCATATTGCTGAATTCTTTTAAAGGCCTCAGTCTCCGTAGTTTCATAATCGACCTGCTCGTGTACGAACGCGATCATCTCAGTTTGATACACGCAGGTGGGATAATACTGCCAGGACGTACATCGGGTATTTAATAGTGTACGCAGATGGTCAAGAATCGCAAGTCCCGCAACGAAGCCCACCGCCGTGAGAATTAGATGGGACAACGGCGCTTTCGCCTCAAGTCCGTCGAGCAGAACCTTGGAAAAATACGAGGTAGCAAGAGGAACACCGATTGTGAACGGTATTGCGACAAACATATATATTACAAATCGACGATCCAGTCGCCACAGGCGGCGAAGCGCCCAAAAAATAGACCCGATATGCGAGTATTTTCTTTTTTCTTTCCTTACTTTCATGGCTTGTGCGATTCTCCTTAAAAACTCTATGCCACAAGTATATCAAATGCAAAAGGAAAAAAGTGCAATCTGTTGTCAAACGTCGAAAATTTGATGTGGATTGCACTTTTACTGTATTTATTGAGGCAAGAGGACTTCGGTAGAAAAGGCGCCGTCCTCGCTTGCACGAGTCAAATATCCGCCGTACTTCTTTACAATAGCATCAACGCGAGCAAGACCGAAACCGTGTCCCTCTCCCTTGGTGGTCTTGAAGCTATGTTTCTTTGCTCCTTCCGCGGTGTTCGTCAACGAAAGATATAAGTAGTTTCCTTTCAT
>JAZNOD010000106.1:0-2801 GCA_045580585.1 Eubacteriales bacterium | reverse complement strand
AGCACGTCCCTTACCACGCCCGAGCTCAAGCTCGTTGACTACAACGTAGCAACGGGTAACACCTGGTGGACAAAGACCTCGCAGTGGTTGCTCAGCACGGGCGCGGACATCATCGGTCTGCAGGAAGTAGGATGGCAGAATGGAACGGGCTGGTACGTTTACCTTCGCGACAACCTGAATGGCACCTACGGCGACGTTGGAACGCCCAGACAGGGTTGGGGCACTTACAACTCCGGCAACGAGGCAAGCCCGATATTCTATAACAAGGATAAATACGCTCTGCTTACAAGCGGAACGAAGTGGCTCTCGAACTCGCCCGACACCGTCGGCTCGAAGATCGACGGCTCCGGCTACATCCGAGTAATGACATACACGATGCTCTATCATAAGGCAACTGGTACTATCTACCTGTACTCTTGCGTACACCTTGACAATGCCGACGACGGTGCCGTCCGTGTAAATCAGATGAAGATCATGATGAACATCATCGCAGGTATGCCGCACTATCCCGTTATCTTCTCGGGCGACCTTAACGGCGGCCCCGAAAGCAGCGTTGTAACGGCTATCAAGAATACGCACAAGTATTACAGCCTTGCAACCTATGCGGCAACCAAGCATTCTGCGGGGACCGCATACACCTTCCCCGGCGCCAAGTGCGTCATCGACTATATCTTCTATAGCGATCAGTCGAAGTTTGAGGCTGTTTCCTACATGGTAGGTAACTCTTCAAGCAGATGCAGCGTCTACGATAAATCCGACCACTATCCGCTGATTGGTACGTTTAAGTTGAAATAATTTATGAGCGAATGAAAATCCCCACCCGACAAAGCCTTGTCGGGTGGGGAAATTTTTGCGCTTTTAGTGATGCGGCTGCCGAAGGCAACGTTATCACGGTGAAGGCGTGGATATCATCAATGCGAAGCATTGGATATCATCAGCCCAGAGGGCTGGATATCATCAAGCCGCAGGAAGATACACGCTGACGCGTGATGAGATACAGCCCCAAAGGGGCTGATGATATACCGCCTTGCGGCGGATGATATGCCAAGCCGAAGGCTTGCGCCTGCGGCTTGGATAAAAAAATTCTCGTTCTTTGAACGAGAATTTTTTGGCCTGCCCGACAGGATTCAGGAACCTAAATCGGCGCGAAAATGCGGTGCGTTACGTCAAATAGTGCGGCGCGCCGATAATAAAACTCTTGCGCGGGCGCAAGAGTTTTAGAGGTTCTTCATCATACGAAAAGGAGAATCATAAAAGGGCGGGGCGTTGCCCCGTCCTTTTATGATTGGCCTGCCCGACAGGATTCGAACCTGCGACCTTCAGAGTCGGAGTCTGACGCGCTATCCGGCTGTGCCACGGGCAGATGTACTAATATTATACAATGCAAGGCGTGGCAAGTCAAGGCTTTTTTGTCGATAAGTATTGATGTTTAGCATTTGCTGTGGTATAATATAATGAAGTTTTATGCTCGGAGGTAGGAGTAATGAAGAAAATTGCACTGCTGGTGTACGACGTGTCGCTAACGGGCGGCGCGGAGCGCGTTGCTATCGGTATGTGCGAGGAGCTTTGCGCCTCGTACGAAGTACACCTTCTCTCCCTTTTCGATGAAAAGAGCTTCGCTCCTACGGGCAATTACCGCTTTTCGTATATGCAGAAAAATGCCGCATCCATCACGGCGCACCTCTTTTCTTACGCGCGTTGGCTTCGCCGCTATATCAAGGAAAACGGCATTGAGCTTGTCTTTTCCATCACGGCGGGTGTGGTCGGCGTTGCCGCCTACGGCGTGCGCGGTACGACAGCGCGGCTTATATATTGCGAGCATTCAAATCTTGAAAATCAGACCAACGGGACAAAGCATTTTTACCGCCAAAAGCTCGGCGCGAAAAAAGCCGACGTAACTGTTACGCTTACCGAGCGCGACAGGGAGAATTTCAAGCGCACTTTTGGCTTGCCTGACGAAAAATTGCGCGTGATACCCAATTGGTTTACAAGGGACGAGAGCGTTTTGGCAAGCTACGACATCACCTCAAAGCGCCTTATCAGCGCGGGCAGACTTGAGTCGGTCAAGGGGCAGGACATGCTTCTTCGCGCCGCGGCGGGCGTTTTTTGCGTTCATCCCGATTGGCAGCTTGACATCTACGGCGAAGGAAGCCGCCGCGGTGCGCTCGAGGCGCAAGCGTGCGAGCTTGGCATTGATAAAAACGTCAATTTTTGCGGTAACGTAAACGACCTTGCCGCGCGGTATCATAATTATGCCGTCTTCATTTTGCCGTCGTATTACGAGGGGCTTCCTCTCGTTTTGCTTGAGGCGCAGGCGGCGGGGCTTCCCATCGTCAGCTTTGACTGCCCCACGGGCCCTACGGAGATAGTCACGGACGGCGTCAACGGTTATCTTATCCCAACCTACGACACGGACGTTATGGCGCGCCGCATCAATGAACTTATCGAGAATGATGAGAAGCGGCTTGAATTTTCAAAAAAATCGGGAATCTCCATTGACAAGTTCTCAAAGGAGCGTGTTCTTGCGCTCTGGCATGAGCTGATAAAGGGGGCAAGATGAAGAAAAGAAATGAATCGCGCACGATATCCGCGCTTATAAATCTTATCTCGAACTGCGGATATCAATTTGTAAATATTATAGTAAATATCATTCTTCCCCCCCTTATCACAGGGCGTTTTGGCTCGGTGATCAGCGGACTTGTAAACACCGTGCGGCAGATAGTGAGCTACGTTTCTCTCGTCGGCTCGGGAATTTCCGATTCCACCGTTGTCGCGCTTTACGAGCCGCTTGAAAAGCGCGA
>JAZNOD010000105.1:0-5223 GCA_045580585.1 Eubacteriales bacterium | reverse complement strand
CAAAATGCTCCTGCCGCGCGAAACTCCCGAGGAAGAAGACCCGAGAGCGCGACTTGCCGAGGCTATCGCAAGGCTCGCCGCCGCAAAGAAGGCTGCTGTCGCGCTTGGCGAGCGATACAAAACGTATAGCGGAAGAATGGCAAAGGACACCGACGAGATAAGCGTTGATAAGTCATACGTTGCAGATCAGGATCCCGACGTGCTTTACAATGCCATGCGACGCATGCTGACATATACTCGCAGTATAGAGGACGTTGCGGATAAACTGGTACGTCCCATCGTTGCGCGGCCTATTATTCCCGTTCATCTGAAAATACTCGGAATCATGAAGCATTTCGAGACGGACGGTGCAAAGCCATCTCTCGGAGAGCTTCTTGACGATGCGGACAGCCGTCCGGATCTTGTGGCGATATTCATTGGCGTGCTTGAGCTTGTGCGCATGCGCCGCCTTATTCTCGTCGAAAAAGAGGACGAATTTGAAAATCTCCACGGCCTTGACTCCTGCTTTGCCGTGAATCCGGATTATTCGGGAAATCTCGTGGACGATTTCGACAGCAGTGACTACGATTCCTGACAAATGAGGTGAAATGATGGAACAAATAGAAAAACTGACAGAAATAAAACAGCTCGAAGGTGCGCTTGAGGCAATACTCTTTGCCGCGGGACACCCCGTAAAATATGAAAAGATAGGAGAGGCACTTTCTCTCACACCGCGCGACACTAAAAGAATGGCGGAGCATCTTGCTTCATCATATAATTCCGACACTACACGCGGAATCATGATGCTTGTGTTCGAGGACTCCTGCCAACTGTGTACAAGGGAGAATTATGCTCCCTATATAAGAGAGGCACTCGGCATACGCCGCGGCGGAAACCTCTCCGCATCATCCCTTGAGGTGCTTGCGATCATTGCGTATAACCAGCCCGTTACACGCTCCTTCATCGACACGGTCAGAGGCGTTGACTCAGCTTATGCCGTTGGCTCACTTATGGATAAGGAGCTTATTGAGACCGTGGGTAAGCTTGATGCCCCGGGCAGACCGTCGTTGCTCGGCACCACGGAAAAATTCCTGCGCGTCTTCGGACTTGAGGATATTTCCCAACTCCCCGAGGCGGAAAGCGTGCTTGCCGCAGTTGATGCCCTCTCCGAGCAGAGCTCACAGGACGAGGAGACGGTAGAGGAAGAATAAATCACACCGATTTTTAAGGGAGGTGAACGCCCTTGTTAGCCCTTTATATCATCGGAGGAATCATTTTATTTATAGCAGCCCTTATGATGATACGCGGCGAGGTCGTAATAAGCTACGGCGAGGCGCTTGGTATCAAGGTGCGCATATTAGGCATTCCGATAAAGATTCTCCCGAAAAAAGAGAAAAAAATACGCATCTCGGATTATTCTCCGAAAAAGCGTGCAAAAATGAAAAAAAAGCAGCTGAAAAAGCAAGCCAAGGCAAATGCCAAGGCTACAAAAAAGAAGCTGCGAAAGGAACAGCATACCGCCGCAAAGACAGAAAAACGTCCGATTGCTGAAACGCTATCAATGATAAAGGACATCGTGGGTACTGCTGTCAAACGCTTTTCAAAGCACCTTCGTGTGCGAATTGCGCGTCTGCACATTCACGTTGCAACGGGAGATGCAGCGTCAACCGCGATCCTTTACGGAGTGGTTTCGCAAAGCGTTGCATACATTGCCGCATTGCTTGATTCGGCAGGAACCCTGCGTTTCCCCGTCAGATCGGATGTGGACATCCGCGCGGACTATCTTTCGGAAAAAACCATCGCAGATATCGAAATAGGTTTCTCCTTGCGTGTCTGGCAGATATTTGACGTTCTTTTTGGCACGTTGTTTGCATACGTGCGGCATATGAAATAAAAGCATACTTTATTTAGGAAAGGATTTTATCGTTATGGCAAACGAAAACAAACTTCAGGATATAATCAGCACCTCTCTTGAGAGCATTCGCTCCATGGTAGATGCAAATACCGTTGTAGGAGAGCCCATCAATACCCCCCAAGGCGTAACTATAATACCAATTTCAAAGATATCAATGGGCTTTGCCTCGGGCGGACTTGATTACTCGGGCAAAAATGAAGAGGCTGTCAAAGCGCGCCTGAAAAACTTTGGCGGCGGTGGCGGCACGGGACTGTCTATCACTCCCGTATGTTTCCTTACAATTTCCGCGGACGGATGCGTTGATATGATCAACGTAGGCGCAACACAAGCTCCCGGTCCCATCGAACAGGTCGCTGACGTTATCGAACGCAGTCCCGCCATTATAGCGAAGGTAAAGGAGATATTCACAAAGAAAAACTCTAACAGCGAGGAAACCGCAGAGTAATAGATAAGCGTGATCCTCAATATAATTTATCAGTTTAAATTATATCGAGGTATGCTATGTCTGCTTTTCGCCGCATTTTTGCTTTGCTCATCATTTTTTCCCTATCGCTCGCTTTCGCGTCCTGCGATACTGATGCGGGCACTTCCCCAAAAACTCCCGCACAGCTCTGCTCTGCCCCGCCCTTTGACGCGCCTGCGGTCTCCGCAAGTGCCGCTGTTTTGCTTGACGCAAGCGACGGCAACCGTCGGGTGCTTTGGTCGCGTAACGGAAACGAAAGAATGAGCCCCGCAAGCACCACCAAGGTAATGACAACTCTTGTTGCCATCGAGACTCTGCCGCTATCCCACGAGATAGTCATATCTGCCGACGCGGTAGGAGTAGAGGGCTCGTCGGTATATCTTACCGAGGGCGAGGTATTAACACTTGAGGAGCTTCTCTATTGCGTTATGCTTGAATCCGCCAATGACGCCGCCACCGCGGTAGCTATCGCCGTTGCGGGAAGCACGGAAGCATTCGCGGCTCTCATGAACACAAAGGCACAAGCGCTTGGACTGCAAAATACCAATTTTGTCAATCCGCACGGGCTTGATGCAGAGGGACATTATACAACGGCGGGGGATCTTGCGCTGATCTTGGCAGAAGCGCCTGAAAACGAGGCGTTTTCAAAAATATGCTCAACATATAAAACAACAGTCCCCGGTCCCGAGGGGGCACGATTGCTTGTCAACCACAACCGCCTGCTTCGCTCATACGAAGGCTCGCTTGGCGGTAAAACAGGATATACGCGCGCAAGCGGCAGGTGCCTTGTTTCCGCGGCAGAGCGCAAAGGCGTTCGTCTTGTAGCGGTCACTCTTTCCGACCCCGACGATTGGCAGGATCACACAGCACTTCTTGATGCAGGTTTTGGGCAGCTTTGCTCCGTGCGGCTCACCGTTGACAGCGAGCTTTCAGTAGCGGTAGCCGGCGGCGAACAAGAGTCATTGCGGTGCGTTTGCGCCTCTGAGCCCTTGGCTATTCTCCGTTCCGAGCATGGCGAAATAACGCACGTAATAGAGATGGAGCGTACTCTCATAGCCCCCGTGAGCGCAGGTGCCACCGTCGGTCGCGTAATTTTTTACTGTGACAATACTCCGATAGGGGTGACTTCCATTATAACGGAATATTCTGCCGCAAAAAGACCGAGTAAGGGTCTGTGGCAAAAAATAAAAGGCTTTTTCGGCTCTTAATAATAAGGAAAATCGCATGGAAAAGATAAGACTTCAAAAATATTTTACCGACTGCGGAGTGCTGTCGCGCCGAGCCGCCGAAAAGGAGATCGAGGCGGGACACGTTAAGGTAAACGGAAACGTGGCAAGCCTTGGCGACAAGGTAGAACCCGGTAAGGATAAGGTCGTTTGGAACGGGCGCGGTGTGGTGCTTAAACGCGGCGAGCCGAAGACTGTTATTGCTCTTAACAAACCGCGCGGATACGTTTGCACGATGAATGACGAAAAGGGACGAAAGCAGGTAACGGAGCTTATCGCTGACGCGGGCAAACGGCTCTACCCCATTGGCAGGCTTGATATGGCATCCGAGGGTTTGCTCCTGCTTACCGACGACGGCGAGTTTGCCAATCTCTTGATGCACCCGCGCCACCACGTGCCAAAGCTGTACCGAGTAAGCGTAAGCGGAAAAATAGATGAAAAGGTACTTGAGCTTTTACGTTCACCGCTTGAGATAGACGGCTCGCCGATTATGCCCGTCGAGGTCGCGCTTATAGACTCAAACGATAAAGGGGCGCATCTTGAAATGGTTCTGCTTGAGGGCAGAAACCGACAGATACGCAAGATGTGCGAGATTGCGGGGCTTGAGGTAACAAGACTGCGCCGCACACGAATCGGCTGTGTGTCTGTAAACGGTATCGCCCCCGGAAGCTGGCGCAAACTACGAGATGACGAAGTAGCTTTTCTTCGCAGAATGGCAAAGTCAGGCGGAGATAACGTACACAACAACGATTATTAATTTAAGGAAGTGATTTTAAATGTTAGAGGTTCTTCCCATCCAGACAAAAGAGGAACAAGAGGCGGCGTGCATTGCCTGCGCAGCTGAATATCAAGAGCCACTGCTCTGCTACGGAGCCTACGTGGACGGCGAGCTGATGGGCGTTTGCCAATTTTCCCTCAAGCCCGAGGGCGGAATAATATCCTCGCTTGACGGTAAGAGAGAGGCGGATTTCCAAACTCTTTTCGTGCTTGGACGTGCCGCAATGTCTTTTGTTGAGATATGCGGCGGCGAGACGGCGTTTTACGATGCTCCCGTAACAGAGACTAATAAGCTCCTTGTAGGCGCAATTGGATTTAAACAGGATGAAAGCGGAAGATATTCCGTCGATCTGCGCGGATTTTTCGATCATCCTTGCTCACATCAATAATATACGGGACTGTCTCAGTTAGATGCAGAAGCCGCGATTTTGCTGTTATCGGCGTACTTGGGTACGCCAGAGGGCAAAATCGCGGCTAAAAAATACGCATAAAAATCGAAATCCGGCAGGATTTCTACCCCCCCAAGACCGCTTTCTTCATCCCTTGGGACGAAAAAACGGTCTTTTCTTTATTTGCCTTGTTTTTGTATTTTTGTTCTGCGCTAAATGGGACAGTCCTTTTTGTGCGAACACTACATATTCCGCTATCTTTCGATAAAAATCACAACATTTTGTGGTATTTATGGTAAATATATACAATTGACATAGATAAAGTTTGGTAAATTTTTCCTTTTGTTTTCTATTGCAAAAATTTCCATTTTATGGTAATATATTGTTGTCAAAAGAAATGCATTCAGGAGGAAAAAAGTAATGGAACAAAACACGAGGATACTTATTGCTGACGAAAACGTGGGCGAAAGGCAG
>JAZNOD010000104.1:0-4480 GCA_045580585.1 Eubacteriales bacterium | reverse complement strand
AACCACGCCGAGCTGTCTTTTTATGGCATCGGCGTCATTATAAATACTCTTACCGTTTATCATAACAGTTCCGCTGTCTGCCGCAAGCTGACCGCAAATTATGTTTATGGTCGTTGATTTTCCCGCACCGTTTACACCAAGAAACGCAAAAAGCTCTCCTTTGCGCACGGTGAAGCTAAGCTCCCTCAACGCCTTGACCTCTCCAAAGGACTTGGCAAGGTCTTTTATCTCAATAATATTCATTTTCTCTTCCCTCTTGCATCTTCGCAATGTAGTAAGCACAAAACCGCAGTGCGCATATTGCCGCGCTGCAGATATGATATCAAAATGATATCACACAAAGTCAAATTTGTCAATACACATTTGATTTTTTCTTAAATATTTACTGCACAAGATGCCCTTGAGATGACAATGGGATTGACTTTTTTGGAAAAAATGATATAATCTAATTGATTAAATTTTATGAAAGGAACATAATGTTATGAAAAAAATCTTTACATTTGCCATTGCGGTTATTATGCTTTTCGCCGTCTCTCTTGGCGCTATATCTTGCAAAGGCGGCGATGAAGCCTCCGCCACTCCCACAGCGACTACCCCCGAGACGACTGCCCCCGATCTCACTACTGCCGGCGACACCACTACCGAGGAGACTACTGCCGAGGTTACTACCTCCGAGGAGACAGAACCCGATGAGACCGAGTTTGAACCCGAACCCACAGAGCTCCACATTAACACAGCGGCTGACCTTGTTGCACTTAATGAATCCATCGTTTACAATAAAGATTATGACGGATACACCATCTATATCGACAGCGATATAGACATGACGGGAATTGAGTGGAAAGCTCTTAACGGCTACTATCTGTACAACACCGTGTTTGAAGGCAACGGTCACACCATTTCCAACCTTAACATCGTTCCGAATGAAAGAAACACAAGCCGCGTGGGCTTTGTTGATATCATGGACGGCGGAGCTATTACCTTCCAAAACCTCACATTCAAAAACTGCACAACTACCGCCGACGATGCTAACGGTGTCGGAATCGTGCTCGGTTGCTCGCTTAAATCCGATATTGTTTTCAAAAACGTTCACGTTCTTGACTCCAAGGTCATAACCGGCACAAAGTACGTTTCCGGAGGAGACAGCAATAAAATAGGTATTCGCATTGCGGCGTTTCTTGGATACAGCCACGAAAATAGCGAAGTAGCAATAAACTCCTGCAGCGTCAAGAACTTTGAAGCCGAGGGCTTTCACAACATTGCAAGCTTTGTAGGATTTGACAGCGCAAGCGCTTGCTCTGTCACCAACTGCGCAGTTGAAAACGTTACTTTCAAGTTCAGCTACTGCTATGCTGATTCCTACACCCTTGAGCAGGACAAGAAATACGTCCACGTATTCTACGGAATCGCTGATTGGATAGACACGCTCGACACCGCCCTTTCCAATGGCAACACCTACTCCAACGTAAAATTCATCGATCTCGAGTCGGGCACAGAGCTTGCTCCCGAGGACTTCAGAACCGTTTCTGCCAAATAAATAATCAATTTAATATCTGCCGCGAGATAACGCTCATAAGTTATCCACTAAAGCCCCCTTTTGAAGCAACAAGAAAAATTGCCTCCAAAGGGGGCTTTAAAAAGCACATTTCTGCTGCCTTTTTTGCAAGACACATCCTTTATCTTTGCCTTTTCTAATTGACATATTTGAACTTTAAACAAATTTAGTAATAATTTAACGCACTCTCCGTTTTAAACACTTCGCGGTTGACATCCTTTTTTTTGTATGCTATAATATAATGAAATAATATTTTGCTTGGATATTAAGCAAATAGCTCGAGGAACAAAAATGAGAATAGTTATTAAAGTAGGAACTTCAACGCTTGCTCATTCGACGGGCAGATTGAACATCAGGCGCACAGAGGAGCTGTGCAAAATAATCTCCGATATCAAAAACGCAGGTCACGAAATAATCCTCGTATCCAGCGGAGCTATCGGAATGGGAGTAGGAAAGCTCGGTCTTTCAAAACGCCCCGATGATATAGCCACTAAACAGGCGGCTGCTGCCGTAGGTCAGTGCGAGCTGATGTATACATACGACAAGCTGTTTGCCAAGTACAATCACACAGTCGCGCAGATACTGCTCACCGGCTCTGACTTTTCGCACGAGGACAGACACGAGAACTTCAATAACACTCTCGCGCGCCTGCTTGAGCTTGGCGTTCTGCCCGTAATCAACGAAAACGACACCATCGCCACCGAGGAGATAAAAGTGGGGGACAATGATACTCTATCCGCTCTCGTGGCAGTCAGCGCAAAGGCTGATCTGCTTATACTTCTCTCGGACATTGACGGTCTGTTCACGGCGGACCCGCACACCGATCCCACAGCAACGCTCCTTACCGTTGTTGAGAATATAACCGACGATATAATGGCGCTGGGCGGCGGTAGCGGCTCTACGCTCGGCACGGGCGGAATGCACACAAAGCTCCACGCCGCAACCATCTGCACCGAAAGCGGTTGTGATATGATAATCGCAAACGGAAACGACCCCGCCATACTCTATGCGATAACAGAAAACAACTCGCCCCGTTGTACTTTATTTAAAGGAAAGAAATAAGATGACTACACTTGAAATATTAAAGCGCGCGAAAGCCGCCAAACAGCCTCTTCTGCTCCTCTCCGACAGCGACAAAAACGCCGCCCTCACCGCTATGGCTGATGCGCTTATTGCTAATGCCGATGTAATTCTCGCCGCTAATGCCGCAGAATGTGAGGCGGCTGTGGGCAAGATAGCCCCCGTCATGATAGACCGCCTGCGTCTTACTTCCGAGAGAATAAAGGGCATGGCTGACGGAATTCGCGACGTTGTTGCACTCCCCTCCCCCCTTGGCAGAATTCTTGCCGAGCACACGTGTCCTAACGGTCTTGAAATAACAAGGGTAAGCGTTCCTATCGGAGTTGTCGGCATTATCTACGAAAGCCGTCCCAACGTGACATCCGATGCCGCCGCGCTCTGCTTCAAAAGCGGAAACGTGTGCGTTTTGAAATCGGGCAAGGAAGCCGGCGCAACCTCGGCAGAGATCGTGCGCATTTTACGCGAGGCGGTTGCCCCCTTTGGTGTTGAGGATGCGATAAACATCCTTGAGGACAATTCACGTGCAGGCGCGGCAGAACTGATGAACGCCACCGACTATGTCGATGCCCTCATTCCGCGCGGCGGTGCAGGACTCATACGCCACTGCGTTGAGAACGCTAAGGTTCCCTGCATACAGACGGGAACAGGTATATGCCACATTTACGTTGATGCCGCGGCGGACGTAGATATGGCACTCAATATCGTTGAAAACGCCAAGACCTCGCGCCCCTCGGTCTGCAATGCCGCAGAGGTATGTCTGGTCCACTCAAAAATAGCTCCCGAATTTCTCCCCCGCCTGGCTGAACGTCTCGTCGCCAACAGGACGGAAAAGGGACTCGCGCCCGTCGAGCTTCGTGTCCACAGCTCCGCCGCCGCATATATTGACGGCGTAGCCGCAACGGAAGCGGATTTTGACACCGAGTTTCTTGACTACGTGATGGCGGTACGTACCGTCGACAGCCTTGATGAGGCTATTGCGCATATCGGTGATCATTCTACACACCATAGCGATGCCATTGTTACTGCGGACGCGGATGCCGCCGAGAGTTTTCTCAATAGGATCGACAGCGCGGCTGTATACGTTAATGCCTCCACCCGTTTTACCGACGGCGGTGAGTTCGGACTTGGATGTGAGATAGGCATATCTACACAAAAGCTCCATGCGCGCGGTCCTATGGGACTTTGCGAGCTGACCTCCTACAAATATACCGTCCGCGGAAAAGGACAGATAAGGTAAAGGTTTTTGAAATGAAATACATTGCAGGATTTATAGGATGCGGAAATATGGGCGGAACGCTTGCAAATGCCGTTTGCTCCGCTATTGGCGGTGATAAGGTCGCACTTTGCGATCTCGACACTGCAAAGGTGAATGCTATCGCAAAAAAACACGGGGCAATACCTCTTGAAATAGGGGCGCTCGCAACAGCCTCTAAATTCATTTTCCTTGGCGTTAAGCCGCAGGGGATGGCTTCCACTCTCGGTCTTATCAAGGACGCTCTTTCGTCAAATGACGACTACGTTCTCGTTACAATGGCGGCAGGACTTACCAAAAAAAGCATAACCGATGCGCTCGGATATGAGAGCAAGGTAATTCGTATAATGCCAAACACGCCCGCCGCAGTTGGCGAGGGCATGATACTTTGCTCTTATTCCGACGGTGTGAGCGAAGCTGAAAAAACGCAGTTCCTTGCGCTTCTTGCAAAAGCGGGACTCGTTGACGAAATAAGCGAGGACAAAATAGATGCCGCAAGTGCTGTTTCGGGTTGCGGACCTGCCTTTGCGTATATTTTTGCCGAGGCACTTGCCGATGCAGGCGTTGAGTGCGGACTCACGCGCGAGCAGGCA
>JAZNOD010000103.1:0-1595 GCA_045580585.1 Eubacteriales bacterium | reverse complement strand
TACGAATCCTCGGGCATCGCAAGACTGATGGGCACACAGCGCTTTGACAATTTCAACCTCGATTTTTACCGCGACACGCCCCGTACATATCAAAACATGAGCTACGTTTTTGAAACGATGCGCTCATACGCGCAGGGCTTTGACCCTGCCGTTTCCCCGAACCTCATTCTCTTCGGCGGTACGGGACTTGGCAAAACGCATCTTTCCACCGCCGTGGCAAAGACCGTAATCGACCGCGGCTACGACGTAGTGTACACGGGTGCTATCGGAATGCTTGCCGACTTTGAGCGCGCACGCTTCGGCAACGCGTCGGGCGCGGAAAGCGGAAACGGCACGGAGCGTTATTTTGACTGCGACCTGCTCATTATCGACGACCTTGGAAGCGAGGTGTCAAATCAGTTCACCGTGAGCTGTATATACAACGTGATAAACAACCGCATAAGCCTTGGCAATCCTACCATTATAAGCACCAATCTCAATCAGAATGAGATAGGCGAGCGATATTGGGACAGAATAACCAGCCGACTTTTCGGTGAATATCTCCCCCTCGTATTTTCGGGCACGGATGTCAGAAAGCAAAAAATATCGAGAAAATAAAATAGGGTGAGCCAAATGCAAAAATGCATTTGACTCACCTTTTGTAATACCGCCGAAAAAGGTTATTCCTTTGGCATATTGCGAAGCACGGCAATTTGATCTCTTCTGCCATATACGACCGCAGTTATCCAAACGGTGGCCGTTTCCTCATTTACCCAATAATAAACAATGAAATTTTCAACCGCCATTTTGCGTATGCCCTCGGCTCGCCATTCCTCATCTTCTACAAGAGGATAACGGAGCGGCATATAGTCAAGAGATAAGATCTCCTTTTTAATGCGATCAGACCAGCGGCGTGCGACGTCAGGCTCAAGAAGAACCTTGGAAATATACCATACCGCATCCCTCAACTGCGACAACGCATTATTTGTCAGTTTTACCTTATACGTCATGTCAGATACTCTTATTAATTTCCTCAAAAGCATCTTCAACGGAGGCGCCTTGACCTGCTTTTGCGTCAGTTAATCCTTTCGCCATCATTGCGTTGAACTGTGCATCGGTCATCGTATCACGAGTTTGCAACGTTGGGACAGAAAAAGAATAAGGAATGCTGTTAGTCATAATTATTTGACGGTAGAGCGAGTCAATTAAAACAGATACGGGAATGCCAAGCTGTTCAAGCACTTCCTCCGCTTGCTGTTTGATCTCGGGCTGAACGCGCGCGGTTACGTTTGCGGTTTTCGTTGCCATAGCATACACCACCTTTCTGCTATAATTATACCATATTGTATTGCAAATTGCAACACAATATGCAAATTTCTCATTGTAATTTTTGTAAATTAAAAAGCATAGCCCCGCGCGAGGCGGGGCTAAAAATCAAAGAGCTACAAGGCGTTGCTTGATCTCCGTATAACGGTGATCGTCCTTTATTGAAGCAAATACGCCGTCATTATTGTTGAGATATCGCAAATAAGAGTGAGCAAGCGTTTCCGCGCTGCTTCTTGAAACGTTCCTCTGCCCGATCTTTATCCTATTGACGAGCAAGGACGAATGCTCGA
>JAZNOD010000102.1:0-5096 GCA_045580585.1 Eubacteriales bacterium | reverse complement strand
CAATTTGAATATCCGTGAATTTGTTTTTTCAACTACGTCACGCGTGTGCATATTTTACCACCTTTACATATTATCATATTATTATATCATAATTTTTCAAAATAATAAATAGTTTTTATACAATAAATTCAAAATTATTATATTTTTACAAAAAAACAGAGGAGCCGAAGATCCTCTGTTAGAAATATTATGCTTTCTTTTTACGCTTTTTTTTGAAAAGGCATAGAAAAACAGTATTCACAGTAGCAAATATTACCATGCTGACTATCATTCCCGCTGCTATACCTGAGGCAACCAAGAGAGACGTTTCTCCGTTCTCAAATGCCGCTGAATAATCCTTGTTGATTATACAACTTACCGTAAAATACAGGGGGCGTCCGGGGACAAGCGGTATGAGAGACGGGAACATTATAACGACCGCAGGCATCCTCCACAAGCGAGCACTTATCTCCGAGAGGGTACAAACTACAAAGGCTGAAAACATGTGCGCCGCAAACACGGAGAAGCTAAGACTGTCACAGATACAATAAACAACTGCGCCAAGCGTAGAAACCAAAAACGTGGGAACCAATGATTTTACCGACGCCTTGACCATAAGAGCGTAACCCATAGCTCCAAGCAAAGAGCCTATCATTATGTAAAAATAATCCCCCATTACATAAGCCCTCCAAACACAAAGAATGCCATGGCGTATCCGAGCGCGATCATAACTGCGGTAAGAAACGCCTGAAGCAAGCGCAATGCGCCTGAAATCAAATTGCCGTTGACCATATCCGTAACTCCCGTCCAGAAAGAGAGCCCGGGTATGACCTGCATAATAGTGCCTATCGCAACGGCATCAACGTCTTTGCCCAAGCCAATAAAGCAAAACAAAACAGACAAAGAACCTGCAACGAATGAGAGCGAAAAAGGTTTCATCATTCCTTTGGTGAACGGCACTTCGAGCGAGGACAGCATACTTATTATCACAGCCACAAGCGCGCCGCACAGCGCATCGAGCCACGTACCGCCAAAAAACAGCGTAAAACCCGCTATAAACATAGCAGCGCCGAAGTGGGCAACAATCGCGCAGTACGGATTGACTTTTTTAACCTCTTCTATCCTCTGGCGGGCTTCCGCAATAGATATGTGACCAAAGCACAGCTCTCGCGAGATAGTATTCAGTTGTTCAATGCGAAAAAGATTCATCGATATCTCTTTTTTCACGTGACGCATCTGTTCGGAATATCCGCCGTCTTTCATTCGTACCGATGCGGCAATAAGAGACGGTATAACAAATGCCTCAACGTGATCCGCACCAAGTGCGGTGCATATGCGCTCGATGGTGTTTTCAACGCGGGATATTTCACTGCCGTTCCTTAAAAGGTGTTCGCCTATATCAAGTGCGGTTCGTAAAATAATGTCTGCCCCCGCGTCACCGCAGGTTGGGTAAACAACGCTCTGATCCATGTGTAATACAGCTCCGTTTTTGGAAAAATATTGCTATTATATTAAACAAATTCAACGCCGCAAGGCTTTGTTGTGCATACCTCAGCAAAGCTTATAAGACCGTCTTTGAATAACAAGTCTTTTGCCTCATATGCTTGGGGTTCATTATCAAACACAGCAAAAACAGCCGTGCCGCTTCCGCAAAGAAGTGCACCGCGTGACAGCGCAGCAAGCCTGTCTTTGAGCGCCTTGGCACTCGGCGCCAAAGCGTCAAGCGCCTGCTCAAAAATATTATAAAATCCGCAAGCTATGCCGCTTTGATCACCGTTTTTTATAGAAGTTAAAATATCAGCGGGTATCCTTGGAACATAGCCACAAAAATCCGCATGCCGCGAGTCAAGTGCGGCGTACGCCGCGGGCGTCGATATCCCCTCGCGCCCCTTGGCAACAAGTATATGCAATTTCGGAACGGGAAGCTGCTCGACAACAACATCTCCTATACCGACGACTCTGATACACCCACCGCGTACGCAAAACGGGATATCCGCGCCAACTGTTGCCCCAAATGCGCAAAGCTCATCCGTGGAAAAAGGCTCACCGAGCAATTTGTTAAGTCCCACCAGCACAGCCGCACCGTCAGCGCTTCCGCCGCCCATGCCGGCCTCGGTAGGGATACGCTTTTTTATATCGATATGCACTCCGCACGCATCGGTACAAACATCAAGCAAGACGCGCGCCGCCTTGTATGCTATATTCCTCTTATCCGTGGGGACGCCAGCCACATCAGCGGTAATACTGATACCACTGTCGGTTTTCGTAAGCGTAACAGTGTCGTAAAGCGACAGCGACATCATAAGCGAATCTATCTCGTGATATCCGTCGGCACGCTTTCCTGTTATCTCAAGAAAGGGATTTATTTTAGCATAGGCATTCAAAACGACCTTTTCCATATTTTCATCCCCTTTCTTTATACTTTTAAATCATAACATAAGTACAGCCGGAATGCAAGCACATTTTTTCATTAGTGACATATTTTTTAATTATTTTGACAATTTGTTTTAATTATTCTCTATCATCCTTGACATAAAAAGAATATTTCTATATAATTTAATATACATAAACAATATTTCCGCACAAACAGCAAAAAGGAGTTATCATGGCTGAAAACACGAGCCGCAAGGGCGGCATTTCCGTAGAAACACAACATATTTTTCCGATAATCAAAAAATGGCTTTATTCTGACAAGGACATTTTCCTGCGCGAGATCGTCTCGAACGCTTCCGATGCCGTTACGAAATTAAAGCGCCTTGCTTCCCTCGGTCACACAGAGCTTGAGGACGGCGAGGAATTCCGTATAACCGTAAGCATTGACCGCGATGCACGCACGATCACCGTGAGCGACAACGGAATCGGTATGACCGAGGAAGAGCTGTCGCGCTACATCTGCTCTATCGCGCTTTCGGGTGCGCTTGAATTTGTTGAAAAATACGAGGATGGCGACAAATCCGGCGGTATTATAGGGCATTTCGGTCTCGGCTTTTATTCCTCGTTCATGGTAAGCGACAGAGTCGAGCTTCACACGCGCTCATATACGGGGACTGATGCAGTCCATTGGAGCTGCGACGAGGGCGGCGAATATGAGATTTCAAGGTCTGACAAACCGAGCCGTGGCACTTCCGTGATCATGCACATCTCCGAAGATGAGGATGAATACCTTGACGCTTCCAGAATCAAGGGGATATTGGACAAATATTGTGCTTTCATGCCCGTTCCGATCTACTTTGAATCCGAAAACGAGGAAAACGAAAGCAAGCAGATAAACGACACTCTTCCCCTCTGGGCAAAAAATCCGTCGGAAATTTCCGATGAAGAATACAACGAGTTTTATCACAAGCTCTTTATGGACGCTGACGATCCGCTGTTCCACATTCACATAAACGCCGACTATCCGCTGAATTTCAAGGGTATTTTGTATTTTCCTCGCATCAGAAACGAAGCACAGTCGCTCGAAGGCGAGGTAAAGCTGTTCTACAACCACGTATTCGTAGCAGATAATATAAAAGAAGTTCTCCCCGATTATCTGCTTATGCTCAGAGGCGCGCTTGACTGCCCCGAACTCCCCCTTAACGTATCCAGAAGCTATCTGCAGGACAACGCCTATGTAAAGAAAATATCTCAATACATTGTTAAGAAGGTAGCGGATAAGCTGAATTCTCTCGCCATAAATGACAGAGACAATTACGAAAAGCTGTATTCCGACATCAGAGTTTTCCTCGAATACGCTTGTCTGCGCGAGAGAAAATTCTACGACCGAGCCAAGGATAGCTTGCTGTTACGCCTTACCGACGGCACTTCCGTGACCTTCCCCGAATATCTCGACAGCGCAAAGGAAAGTCACGAGGGTGTTATCTACTACGCAACCGACACTGCACTACAATCGCAGTACATCTCAATGATGAGCAAGGAAAACATCAAGGTCGCTGTTTTTGACCTTATGCTTGATACTCAATACATGAGCGCAATTGAGCAATACCGCGGTGACGTAAAATTCGTACGTGTTGATTCGGGAATCGCGGCAGCCGTAAAGAGCGACGCCGGAAAGACCGAGATTCCTGAAAACATCGTAACGCTTTTCCGTACAATAGCTAAGGACGAAAAGCTGAACGTCTCCGCAGAAACACTCAAAAACGAGGACGTCCCCGCGCTTCTCTCCGTAAGCGAGGAATCACGCAGATTTGAGGATATGATGAGGATGTACTCCGCACCCGGAACCGAGTTGCCCGCTTTCCCGCTTGACTACACGCTTACACTCAATACCGCATCTGCTCTGTATACAAAGCTCATAGATCTTGCAGGAGATGACGAGGTAGCCGCAGACAGCAAGGCGTACACTTATGCTTCCTTTATTTATCAGCTTGCCCGCCTTTCGCAAAAGAAGCTCAACGCTGACGAGCTTTCGGAACTTCTTGCAGATGGATACAAGCTGCTCGGAATGATATGAGGTAAAAATGAAAACTCAAAAATATATGACGCGCGGTGTTTGCTCGCGCTCGATAACCGTAACTCTCGCAGATGACGGCACTATCGAGAACGTAAAATTCGAGGGTGGTTGCAGCGGTAACACGCAAGGTGTCGCCGCACTCGCTAAAGGTATGAAGCCTGAGGAGGCTATTGCCAGACTCGAGGGGATAAAATGCGGCTTCAAGCCCACATCTTGCCCCGATCAGCTCGCCAAGGCACTGCGACAAATGACAGAGGAATAAGTTTTATTTAAAAGCCAAGCATCTCAAAGGGTGCTTGGCTTTTAAAAATTAAGCAAAATGTAAAAAAGGTATTGATTTTTCATTTTGCGTATGATATAATGTAAAAGTAAAGGTTACGGAGGCGTAGCTCAGTTGGTCAGAGCGCACGGTTCACATCCGTGAGGTCGAGAGTTCGAGCCTCCCCGTCTCCACCATACATATCATTGGGGCATTAGCGCAGTTGGGAGCGCACAACACTGGCAGTGTTGGGGTCAGGGGTTCGAATCCCCTATGCTCCACCAAAAATCGACAGGTTTCGACCTGTCGATTTTTTATCCATTGCGAAAGCAATGGTATATCATCACGCGCAAGCGTGCATCTCATCACCGAAGGTGTATATCATCAGCCGCAGGCTGCATTTCTTTT
>JAZNOD010000101.1:0-5721 GCA_045580585.1 Eubacteriales bacterium | reverse complement strand
GATCATGGAAGGATTTGGTCAGACCGAGACTACTCTTAGCATAGGTAACCTTGTTGGAAGCGAGCCGAAGATAGGTTCCATGGGACGCCCCTCTCCCCTTTACAACGTCAAGCTCCTTGATGCCGACGGAAACGTTTGCGACGCGGGCGAAACGGGCGAGATATGCATCGATCTTTCAAATGGAAATCCCTGTGGTCTCTTTAAGGGCTATTACCTTGATGACGAACATACCTCAGAGGTCATCCACGACGGATATTACCACACGGGCGACACAGCAACTGTTGACGAAGACGGATACTTCTGGTATGTTGGAAGAATTGACGACGTTATTAAGTCTTCGGGATATCGCATCGGTCCGTTTGAGATCGAGAGCGTTATTATGGAGCTTCCCTTTGTACTCGAATGCGCTATCACCCCTGTCCCCGATGAGATACGCGGTCAGATAGTCAAGGCAACGATCGTCCTTACCAAGGGCACGGTGCCAAGCGATGCGCTGAAAAAAGAGGTGCAGACGTACGTTAAAACTCACACAGCCCCCTACAAATATCCGCGAATCGTAGAATTTGTAGACGAGCTTCCCAAGACAATAAGCGGCAAGGTTCGCCGCGTTGCCATCCGTAAAAAAGACAGCGGAGAGGCGTAAACAAAAACCGAAGTCAGCATGCTGGCTTCGGTTTTTTGTTGAAACTAAAATGTAATAGTCAACTCTATATTCTCTCCGTTTCTGAAAACAGAAAACACTGCGCTTTCGCCCACCTTGTGTTTATATAGCTCAGAGCGAAGCTCTTCCACTGTAAAAACTTTCACTCCATCTATGGCAAAAATGATGTCGTCAAGAAGGAGTATGCCATGCGAGCAATACCCCAACGGAGCAGGCTCGCTGACAACGATACCAGATGCTGCGGCTGTTTTTCTCGTAACGCCGTCAAGTGTGTACGTCTCCCCTTTAACAACGTTGCCGCAACGTATACCAAGCTTAACACCCGCCTGCGCAATGTCTCCGCCTGAAGGAGTCTTGCCCTCTATAATATCCTTGAGTATTTCCGCAACACCGTTGATCGGCAATGCAAATGATACGCCCTCATAATCCCCCGCGAGCTTTAGCGTATTGACGCCGATGACCTTACCATACATATCAATAAGAGGTCCGCCCGAGTTCCCTTTATTAAGGGTGGTATCCGTTTGGATATACGAAACGGTTTTGACAAGCAGACCGTCGTCATCGTATACCTTTACGTTTCGTTTGACTCCCGAAACGATTCCCTGTGTCATAGATCCCGCATATTCGATATTTGCAGGATTACCGATTGCGCAAACGTCCTCACCAACTACGAGTGCGTCGGAATTTCCAAATTCCGCGGGAACAAGATCGTCCCTTTCCTCAATCTTCAAAACGGCGAGGTCTGCAAGCGCATCTCCGCCGACCAGCTCCGCCTTAACCGTTATACCGTTTATAAATATTATATTTATTGAAGTGGAATTTTCAATAACGTGATAATTGGTCGCAATATATCCCGCTTTATCCATCACAAAGCCCGTTCCTATAGCTGTGCCGCCCGGGACGGTAGCTTCAATGCTGACAACGGATGGACTGACTTTGTCATAAATTTCGGGCAACGTAAGATATCCGCTTTCGCTGTCGTATTCGCGGACGTATATAACTTTTTCAATATACCTGCCATCACCGAAAACAAAATAGCCGTTTTTATATCCGAAAATCAAAATAAACGACAGCGCGGTAAACGTAAGTGTAAAAAGAATACTCATAACTATGGCATACGTATACGCCATATTCATCTTTCTGTTTTCTTTCTCAATAGTCTTTACCGCCTCCGAAGAGTCTTCTGACGGGACTTCTTCCTCCCTCGCTTCTTCCGCTTCATCACAGACAGGTTCTTGTATCATCTTTTCCTCTTCAACGGCAAGCGTATCTTGCTGTGTGCCGTTTTCGTCATTGGGAATATCTGGTAATGCTTTATTTTCTTCCATCATCGTATCCTTCTTTTAGATTCATTCACTTGCGCACGGGGGGCAAGGTGAATGTAAATTCGCAGAACTCACCCGGCTCGCTTCTTAGGCTGATATCCTCATTGTGTGCATTAATAATAGTCTTTGAGATAAACATTCCAAGTCCAACGCCGCTTTTGTCCTTTCCGCGGCTCTTATCGCTCTTGTAGAATCTCTCAAAAATATATGGCTGATCGGCATACGGAATGCCCTCTCCATCGTTATATACACTTACGGCGACCTTTTTATCCTTATTTTTTATAGAAATACGGAAAAGTCCGCCATCACGCGAGAATTTGACAGCGTTATCACAGATATTATAAAGTATCTGATATATCGCATCATGGTCACCGTTAACCATGATATTATCTCCGTCGGCATCAAACTCAACGTCGAGTCCTTTGGACTCAATTTTCTGCTCAAATGAAATGATTATCTGCCTCGCCATCTCGCAGATATCAAAGGGCTTCATTACAAACTTTCTGTCGCCCGCCTGTATACGAGAGATATCAAGCAACGTTGCTACAAGCCTTGAGAGCCTTTGCACCTCATCTCTTATAACGCGCAGATAATGCTCGTGCTTTTCGGGTGGAATAGCGCCATCAAGTATGCAGTCGATAAATCCCGAAATAGTCGTCATGGGCGTGCGCATATCATGCGAGACGCTCGACATAAAGTTATTGCGCATCTCATCAAGAGACGCCAGCGACGACGCCATATTATTAAATGCGATAGCAAGCTCCGCGACCTCATCCTTACCGACAACGGGAACTCGCACATCGAAATCCCCGGCTGCAAAGCTCTTGGCTGCCTGCCGCATTTCCTTAAGTGGAGCGCTTATTCTTTCGCTGATAAAATATATAGCTATCAATGCCGCAAGCATTACCCAAAGACTGCAAAGAACTACCGTCTTAATAAGAACTTCCATAAAATCGTTCATGGAGCTTTCGGCAGAGCACACAAATACTATACCGCAAACATAGCTGCTTCTCATATATATAGGCACGGCGTTTATAATATGCGGGCTGTCGAATATCCCCTCAAGGCTGTCAAGCCTTGACAGCTCCAAACCATTATTGACCTCGTTCATTACTGTGGGGGAAATATTGCCCTCCGAGCGTACGTCGTCCCTCTCCGAGACACTTGAAAGTATGATTTTTCCCCTACTATTGGCTATCAAGACCGAGATATCCTCGCCGCCTGTTTTTCTTACAACATCAAGCAAGGAAACAAGGTCCCCCGAGTTATGGCGCACGAAATACTCAAAATCGCGCATATCTTCATCCCTGTCAAGCTTTTCCTCTAAAAAATTGGCAACCGAATCGGCAGCTGTACCAACAGTATCAAACTTTGCCTTGACAGAATAGTTTCCAACCATAGAACCTACTATGGCAACAAGGAGAGTAAGGCTTATTGTTATTATTACCACAAACGTGACGATGTATTTGACATACAAACTTCTGAACACAGTCCTATCCCCTTTCGTTCTGATAAAACAGGGGATGCCGCAAATGCGCAAAATGCATTCGCAACATCCCCGCACGGTATACGTGATTTAGTTGCTTGAAACCTCAAATTTATATCCGACGCCCCAAACAGTTTTAAGCATCCACTTATCCGAAACGCCCTCCAGCTTTTCGCGCAGGCGCTTTACGTGTACGTCAACTGTACGGGAGTCACCCAGATAGTCAAATCCCCAGACCTTATCGAGAAGCTGGTCGCGAGTGAAAACACGATTATAATTGGAAGCCAAGAAGTAGAGAAGCTCAAGCTCCTTCGGGGGGATATCAACGCTCTTGTCGTTGAGTTTAAGCTCATATCTCTGCTTACTTATCTCTATGTTCTCAAATTTGATAACCTCTCCGCTACCCGGCTCATCGTGCGAATTGCATCTGCGAAGAACAGCCTTGATGCGTGCGAACAGCTCGTTCATATCAAAGGGTTTGACCACAAAATCATCAGCACCAAGTTCAAGACAAACGACCTTGTCCACTACCTCCCCCTTTGCGGTGATCATGATAATGGGCTTGTTTGAAAACTTTCTTATCTCTGAGCAAACGTCCTTTCCACTCTTGCCCGGAAGCATAATATCGAGCAAGACAAGGTCGGGGTCGTAGCTTTTGAAAACATCTATTGCCTCGTACCCATCGTTTGCGGTACGCACTTCGTAGCCCTCGTTGGTGAGATATTTGTTTAAAATGTCGCAAATGTTAACGTCGTCGTCAACTACAAGTATTTTAGTATACATTTTATCCTCCTAAACTTTTTAATCAGAAGGAAGTTAAATATCAGTCAAATGATGATATTTTCCCATTCTTTTATTTATTATAACACATTTTTCCTTATTTGCAAAGGGTTTTTCAAAATATTTGTCCATATTTTTCATTCTCTCTTGCTTTTTTTTGATTTTAGGTATATAATAAATCGATTATATTATTTATGGAGAAAAAAATGAAACTTGGTATTGTTGGTTTACCTAACGTAGGTAAAAGCACGCTTTTTAACGCTTTAACGGGAGCAGGCGCGGATTCCGCAAACTATCCCTTCTGTACTATCGAGCCTAACGTAGGAGTGGTCGCCGTGCCCGATACTCGTCTGGATGCTCTTGCCGCAATGTATTCGCCGGAAAAATATACACCCGCTACTATTGAGTTTTTTGACATAGCGGGACTTGTTAAAGGCGCGGCACAGGGTGAGGGCCTTGGAAATAAATTCCTATCACATATTCGCGAGTGTGATGCGATCCTCCACGTTGTACGCTGCTTTGAAAACGGTAATATCATTCACGTCGACGGAAGCGTTGACTCCGTTCGCGACGTTGAAACCATAAACATAGAGCTTATCCTCTCTGATATCGAGATAGTGGAGCGCAGGATCGACCGCACGCAAAAAGCTATCAAGTCGGATAAAACGCTTGCGTCTGAGCTTGCTTTCCTTGAAAAGCTCAAGGTTCACCTTGAAGAGGGAGCGTGCGCTCGCGCAATGGATATGACCGATGACGAGGCAGCCATACTTGCCGATATCCCCCTGCTTACCGCCAAACCCGTAATTTATGTCGCCAACGTTGGCGAGGATGAGGCGGGATCGGAGCCTGTTGGAAACGCTCAATATGACGGACTCAAGGCATTTGCCGAAAGTGAGCATTCAGGCATTATTGCCATCTGCGCAGGTCTTGAGGCTGAAATCGCGGAGCTTGACACCGAAGAAAAGGCTATCTTCCTTGAGGACCTCGGAATTGCAGAATCGGGACTTGACAGGCTTATCCGCGCAAGCTACGATCTGCTCGGCCTTATCAGCTTTTTGACAGCAGGTCCCAAGGAAGTACGCGCATGGACTATCAAAAAAGGCACCAAAGCCCCGGGTGCCGCCGGAAAGATACATAGTGATTTTGAGCGCGGATTTATTCGCGCGGAGATAGTAGCCTTTGATGACCTCATGAAGCACGGTAGCATGAATGCCGCTAAAGAAGCCGGTCTTGTCAGAAGCGAGGGCAAGGAATACGTCATGAAGGACGGAGACGTCACCCTCTTCCGCTTTAACGTTTAATAAAAAAGCCATTGCGTCAACCGAAAATGATATAATCCCCTTAGAGTAGACACTTGAAAAAACAAAAAGTTTTCAAGACTACTTTAAGGGGGTTATTTCTATGCAAAGAAGATCGCACAAAAACAAAGTATATAGTGCGGAGTTGAAGGTACAAGCAGTAGAGGAATA
>JAZNOD010000100.1:0-8804 GCA_045580585.1 Eubacteriales bacterium | reverse complement strand
GTTAAACCGTAATCCTTGTTGTGTTCGAGGCAGAAAGCTACGATCTCCGCACGTTCTTCTTGTGTAGTTTTTCTTCCCTTGGTCATATAGATATCTCCTTTAGAGCGACTGCGCTCCTTAAATTCTTTATGACCATTATACCACAAAACCCAATCTCTGAGAATATCGTGATGAGAAATTCCGAACTTTCGGCTTATATCACGGTAACTACCTTCTCCGCTGAGATATGCTTTTACTGCTTTTAATTTTAGTTCTACAGAGTACTTCTTCAACTTTTGCATAAAAATAACCCCCTTAAAGTAGTCTTGAAAACTTTTTGTTTTTTCAAGTGTCTACTCTAAGGGGATTATATCACACGGATGCCGGCTTTTTTGTTATATTGTTTCGAGTGATTTGCTCAAAAACGCCTTTGTTTTCGGAGAGGTGGGATTATCAAAAACCTCGGTAGGTGTTCCGATTTCCTCAATAATGCCGTCTGCCATAAAGATCACCTTATCGGCAACGTTTTTTGCAAACTCCATCTCATGCGTTACAACTATCATCGTTCTGTCCTCGACAGCAAGCTCCTTGATGACCTTAAGCACCTCGCCCGTAAGCTCGGGGTCAAGTGCTGACGTGGGTTCATCAAAACAGAGTATGTCGGGTTGCAATGCGAGCGCGCGGGCGATAGCTACACGCTGTTGCTGACCGCCCGAAAGCTGACAGGGGTACGAATCCTTCTTTTCAGAAAGACCTACCATGGAAAGAAGCTCTATTGCTTTTTTGTTTACTTTATCAAGCTCATTTGTTTTCATTCCCGCTTCCAAAGTTTTGTTTTTTATCGCTTCTTTTATTTTGAGCTTTGGAGCGAGCGTGATATTTTCAAACACAGTATACTGCGGAAAAAGGTTAAAGGACTGAAAAACGAGACCAAAATGAAGCCTTAACTCCCGTATCATTTTGTCAGTATATTTTTGAGCAGAGTCTGAGTCGTACACCGCTGTACCGTTAACGAGTATTTTTCCCGTGTCGGGGACTTCAAGATAATTGAGACAGCGAAGAAGCGTGGTCTTGCCGCTTCCCGACGAGCCGATGATAGCAAGCACCTCGCCACGATTCAGCTCAAAGCTTATTCCTTTTAGCACCTCGGTCTTACCAAAGCTCTTTTTGATATTTTTTACTTCAAGCAAAGCCATAGCAGACCTCCTTATGCCTTATAGTAGTCAAGCTTCTTCTCAATATATCCAAAAAGAAGCGAGAGCAGACCGACAAGTATGAGATAAAATACCGCCGTATAGAACAGAGGCCACATAAGGCCGTATGCGGCATAGTTCTCTGCCGCCTTAATGATCTCAACGACCATAATAACTCTTGCGAGTGCCGTGTCCTTGACAAGCGTGATTATTTCATTGGACATGGGCGGAATGATGCGTTTGACGACCTGCATAAGCACGACCTTGAAAAAGATCTGCGTTTTGGTCATTCCAAGCACCTGTCCTGCCTCGTACTGCCCCTTGGAGATACTCTCTATACCGCCGCGATATATCTCGGAAAAATAGCATGCGTAGTTGATAACGAACGCCGCCACGACAGAGCCAAGACGCGAAAAGATAGGACCGCCAAAAAGGATTCCGGGCACGTAAAAAACTATGATAACCTGAAGCATAAGCGGTACACCGCGTATGATCCAAACAAATATTTTTGTGATATATGAAAGCGGCTTGAACTTTGACATTGAGCCAAAGGAAATGACCAGACCCAAAGGAAGCGCTAACACAAGTGTTAGCGCAAATATCAGGCCGGTCTGTTCAAGTCCCCTAAGCAAGGTTAAGGTAACTTCCCAAAAACCCATTATTATATTCCTTTGTTAAATGAATTGTAGCGATATTTATTATTCGATAGTCTCGCTAACCTTGAGAACGTTCTCAAAGCCGTACTTCTTTGCGAGCTCCATAAGCTTACCATTTTCCTCAAGCTCCTTGATAGCGGCGTTTACCTTGGCGGTAAGGTCGCTTCCCTTCTTGAAGCCGATAGCGTAGATCTCGGACTCAAGCTCGATAGCGTCAACGATTGCGAGGCTTGCATAGTCACCCTTGCCGCAGAGGTTCTGAGCAAGAAGAATATCAACAACGATGAAATCAACGGCACCGGAATTGAGCTCGGTGAAAGCGTTTATCTGTGCAGCGCCCTTAACGATCTTACCCTCATCGGTTACAGTCTTAGCATACGCTTCGCCTGCGCTTCCGCCCTCAACGCAAGCCTTCTTGCCTGCGAGAGCTGCTGCGCTGGTGTAATTAGCAACGTCTGCTGCCTTTACAACGATACACTGCTGATTGAGCATATAGCCGTAGGAGAAGTCAACGAGGTCGCTTCTCTTAATACCGTCGTCACTGGAGTTAGCGGTAAAGCCGTTCCAAATGCAATCAATAGCGCCGGAATTGAGCTCGTTGTATTTCTGAGCCCAGTCGATGATCTGGAATTCAACCTTCATATCGAGGATCTTACCAACTTCCATAGCAAACTCGGACTCAAAACCCGTCCAATTACCGTCAGCATCCTGCTCGTTCATATTGGCAAAGATGGTAACGCCGCAGGTAAGAACGTCATCGCTCTTAGCGCAAGAAGCGAAGCCGATAGCGCACATTACAAGTGCAAGAATAAGTGCAAGTGTTTTTTTCATAAGTAAATCTCCTATAATGTATTTTAGCATTTTACCTTGCTAAAGTGATAATATATTAACATATTTTTGTCGCTTTGTCAATACTATATCGAAAAAAAGACGCTATTTAACATAAAAAACAGGCGCGGCTACTTTTTGGAGCCGCGCCCATCCTTTTATGAGAAGAAAATTATTAAAAATTGTGATACGAGCACCACGGCTATAAGGGCGATCGGATACGTTGCCGCATACGCGGATGCCACGTCTTCCGTTCCCGATACGTTAATAAGAGTACCGAGTGCGGGAGTGGACGTCATACCGCCCGTGATAGAACCCAGATTGTTGAGCAAGCTGAGCTTGAGCACATATCTCGCAAAAATATAACCTATAACCATCGGAACAATGGTCATAAACACTCCGTAAACGAAATACATTACGTCAAAGTTCGCAACGAATTCCGCACCGCCGTCAATACCTGCACCTATAAGGAACAACATGAGTCCAAGCTCGCGGAAAACCTTAAGTGTTGTTTCCTTTGGCATAAGGCTTATTTTGCCGATTCTGCCGAAATGTCCGAGAATGAGCGCGACAAGAAGGCATCCGCCCGTAGTAGTGAGCGAAAAAGTAGTTCCGGGCACCTTGATAGCTCCGACGAAGACACCGAGAACGGCGGCAAGAGCAAATACCATAAATCCAAATGGGTCCATTTCTATAAGCTTACCGCTATACTTCTTTTCCTCTCCGTCGGAAACCTGAGTAAGTTTTTTTCTTTCCTCATCCATATTAGCACGGGTGAGCTTAGGCATAAGCTGAACGAAAAGCACAACACCGATAACCCCGAAAATGTAGGCAATACCGTGTCCTACCGAAACTACGCTTTGCAGATCTGCGGCTACGGTATCCTTTGCGGCAGAAAATGCGGGAGTGGACGTAAGCGAGCCCGAAAGCAGACCGACGATCATGGCGGCCAGATAGTCGTTTTCAACGCCGCCTATCATTCTTCCAACGTATATACAACCGACAGCAGCAAGTCCGCCCGCGATTATGATAATAAGTCCGAGAAGAACGTATGATTTGAAATTCTTTTTCATATTTCCAAAGAATTTCGGTCCTGCGATAAATCCGACAGCTGTTACGAAAAGGATAAGTCCCAACGACTCAACTATTTTAAGTGCGCTACCCGTATAATTAGCTCCCGAAGTCACGAGCTGAACGGAAAGATCGTCATGGAAGAAACATCCGAAGAGGAGTGCAACGATAAATACACCCGCAGTTCCCAGCGACACTCCCTTGATAGTTATTCTGCCGAGGGCATATCCCACGGCGGCAATAGCCATCACGCAAAACAATAGAAAAGTGACTCCGTTTATTGAGATAAGTCCGTCAAAAAGATTCATTGTCTAAATTCTCCTTATTTGCGTCTGTAATCGGGCAAAAGCTTGGGAGATACCTCGTCGGTGACGATGCCCGCCTCCTTGCACTCTTTTGCAAAAGCGGCAACGTGGTCAAGGGTAAGCTTTCCGACCTTTACCTCGCGGCTCTTTACTGCTGCATTCTTTCCTGCACTTCTGCCGAAAACGATAATATCGAGAAGCGAGTTGCCCATAAGGCGGTTTCTGCCGTGAATACCGCCAACAGCCTCACCCGCAACGTAAAGATTCTTTACTGTCGTTGTCATACCGTCAGCGGTGATATCAAGTCCGCCATTCTGGTAATGAAGCGTGGGGTATACGAGTATCGGCTCTTTGCGAATATCAATGCCGTACTCGCCAAACATACGCATCATGGCAGGGATGCGCTTTTCGATAGTTCCCTCTCCGCCTATCTTCTCGATCATTGGCGTATCGAGCCATACAGCCGTACCGTTACCCGTATCAACTCCGTTTTTCCTGTCGGAGCATTCTCGTATGATAGAAGCGGCTGCCACGTCGCGTGTTTCAAGAGGATGCATAAAAACTTTGCCGTCCGCATTGACAAGCTTTGCACCGAGAGAACGCACCTTCTCGGTAACGAGCGCACCGAAAATCTGCGAAGGATACGCCGCACCCGTGGGGTGATACTGCAAAGTGTCCGCATAAAGGAGCTTTGCTCCTACGCGATAGCCAAGCACAAGTCCGTCCGCCGTCGCACCGTAGTGATTAGAGGTAGGAAATCCCTGATAGTGCATTCTTCCCGCACCGCCCGTTGCGATAATAACAGTCTTTGCGCGAGCTACCATAAGCTCGCCCGTCTCCATATTCATAAGAACTGCACCGGCGGCGTTGCCGGCATCGTCAAGAATAAGCTCGATGGCTGACGTAAAATCTACAACAGTAATGCCGCTGTTAAGCACCTCGTCACGCAGAGTACGCATTATCTCCGCGCCTGTGTAGTCCTTTGCAGCGTGCATACGCTTTCTTGACGTTCCGCCGCCGTGGGTGGTGATCATCGTACCATCCTCGGTCTTATCAAATTCAACACCAAGCTCATTAAGCCACAAAAGTGACTCGGGAGCATCGTTCACAAGCTTATAAAGAAGCTCGGGCTTTGCGGCAAAATGTCCGCCGCCAAAAGCATCAAGATAATGAATTGCGGGCGAGTCATTTGGTTTATCAGCCGCCTGAATACCGCCCTCCGCCATCATTGTGTTGGCATCACCCATGCGGAGTTTGGTCACTATCATGGTATTTGCGCCTGCTCTGTTCGCTTCGATAGCGGCAGAAGTACCTGCTCCGCCGCCGCCGATAACGAGAACGTCTACGTCATATGCGAGGGAATCAAGATCTACGTCATCCGCCTTTATGCGGCTATTTGCCTGAAGGGTATCCGCAAGCTCATGAGGAACTACATCGCCCTTATTTGCGCCTACCTTGAGTGCAACGAACTCGCTCTTCTTATAATCAGGATGGTATGCGGCAAGAAGCTCTTCCTTCTCTTTGGCACTCATCCTTGCGGGCTCGTAGGCGATGTTTGCCTCGCGCGCCGCCTCGACTGCCGCAATAGATGCTGTGAATTTTTCAGAATACATCGTCGCCACCTCCTTACTTCTCTATCTCGCGGTTATTGTAAAGCTCTTTCATCTCGTCGATAGGCTTCTGCATAAGAGATTCAAGAAGCTCCTCAAAGGTGCCATCCTTTATCTCCCTTACACGATCCTCGAGATGTTCTGACTTTGGAGCGAGATATTTACCGTTAAGTCTTCGGGCAAGCATTGCCACCTGCGGATGTGAGATACCTGCGGGACAACGTGATGAGCAAATACCGCACATAACGCAGTCAAATGACTCCTCGGCGCATTTTTCATACTCTCCGCGCTGTGCGTACGCTATGTACTGCATAACGTTGAGCTTTTGCGCGCAGGACTTCGTGCAGGCGTTGCATCCGATGCAAGCGTATATCTCGGGATAAAGCTGCATCATTATCTGCTCGGTGGGCTTTACCTTTTCTATGTCATATACCTGCTTGACCAGCGGGAAAAAAGGCAGAGTTGCGATATACATACCGTCCTTTACCTGCGTTTTGCAAGCAAGGCAAACTTTAAGATCACGGTCACCCTTAATGCGATATATAGTTGCGCAAGCACCGCAAAAACCGTTACGGCATCCGCAGCCTCTTACAAGCTGATATCCCGCATATTCCATGGCGCACATAATAGTAAGATCGGACGGAACGTCATATTTCTTTCCAAATAGATATATACTTACTGTCTCTTGCATAAGAGTTTCTCCTTTTATCAATACTCATCGGGAAGCTCGTCGATTTCGTCGAAGCGGAAAACAGGACCGTCCTTACAGACGTATTTCGCGCCGACATTGCATCTTCCGCACTTTCCGATACCGCACTTCATGCGAAGCTCAAGCGTGGTGTATACGCTCGTTTTATCAAAGCCCTGCTCAAGAAGCCCCGCAAGCGTAAACTTTATCATTATTGGCGGGCCGCAAAGAATAACGGTCTTGTCTGTGGAAAAATCAAGCTCCTTAACGTAATTGGGAACAAATCCAACGTGTCCGTCCCAATCATCGTGGGGATTATCAATGGTGAGGTGGACGCTGATACCGCTGTCGCCGCACCATTCGCCTACGATCTCCTTATAATCAACGAGGTCTTCCTTGGAGCGCGCGCCATATACGATATCTATCTTCCCGTATCTGTCTCGGTAGTGGCGTGTATAATTTATAACGGAGCGCAGAGGCGCAAGTCCTATGCCACCGGCAATAAAGAGCAGATCCTTGCCAACAAACTCGGTATCTACGGGAAAGGCGTTTCCGTACGGACCGCGAATGGTTATCTGCTGACCGACGTCGATCTTGTGAAGCCATTCGGTAAGACAGCCGCATTTTTTGATGGAAAACTCCATAAACTCAGTGTTTGTAGGTGAGGACGTGATAGAGAACATAGCCTCTCCAACACCCGGAATGGAAAGCATGGCGCATTGTCCGGGCATATGTTCAAAATGCTTTTTGCCATCTGTATTTACAACACGAAAGGTCTTTACGTCCGGCGTATCTATTCTTACGTCAGTAACGACTCCTACGCTGGGGATAAGCATTTCCTGTCTTGTGTTCATTCTTCCTTACCTCCGAGTGATTTCATTACTTTTACGATATTCATCGACACGGGACAGCTTGAAATACATCTGCCGCATCCCACGCAACTGAACATTCCGTCGTGATTGCTCGGAAAATACACGAGCTTGTGCATAAAGCGCTGACGGAAGCGCTCTACCTGCGTAAGTCTGGGGTTTCCGTGTGCCATCTTCGTGAAATCCGAATACATGCAAGAATCCCAACAACGGAAGCGCTTAATTCCGTGACCCGTGTCAAAATCCTTTATGTCGTAGCATTGACAGGTGGGACAAACAAAGGTACACGTTCCACAGCCAAGGCAGGACTCCGCAAGTGACTTCCACTCGGGAGCATCAAAAAACTTTTTGGTTTTGTCGGCACCAAAAGCGTCTGCCTTGAGATCAGCCAAAGGAAGTCTTGAAAGCTTCTCTCTGATGACCTCCTTCGTCCCTTCAACAGCGGCGGGATCCGCTTCCTCGGTAACGTCCGAAAGACGAGAAAGGAGCGTTCTTCCCTTTTCCGTGTTTGCCTGAAGATACAACGCGTCAACGCACATCCAAGCCGAAATATCAGCTCCGGGCTCTGTGGCATCTATACCAAACGTTGAGCAAAAGCAAGTGTATCCGGGGTTGGTACAAGCAAGGGAAATAACCGTGCAATGCTCGCGGCGAGTTGCGTAATAGCTATCGGGTGTATCTGCAAGAAAAACGCGGTCAAGAATATCAAAGCTCTTGACGTCGCACGCACGAACACCAAAAAGAACAAAATCCTCGCTCTCGCTGCGAATATCGATTATCTCGATATTTTTTCCTTCTATTTTAAAATCCACAAGGCTTTCGCTCTGCGGAAAGAAGAAATCCTTTGCGCTGTTTGAGGTATTGAGAGCTTTTGAAAGCTCAACACCTTTTTGCCATTTTTGAAATTTCGCGCCTGTTTTTGCGGTATCTACGGGAACGTAAAGCGTTGCCTTTTCGGAAATGGCGGCAAATAATTCTTCAATTTTATTTATATTGCACTTACGCATTATTGCCTCCCTTTCCGACCGCCTCCGCGGGCTCTATGTCGTTTACGGAATAATCAACGAGCGGCGCTCTGCTGCCTTCTACGGCGCCTGCCTGATATTCGCCGTAAGCCTCATTCATATCCTTGATAAGTTTTCTGTTAAGCAGGTGAAGCGGAATATGCTGCGGACACACTCTTGAGCATTCACCGCAGTCCGTACATCTGCCCGCAACGTGGAATGCGCGAATAATGTGGAACATTTTTTCTTCAAAGCTGTCCGATATCGCCTTATTTTCAAGACCTGACGTGGGATTATCGAAAACGCATTTTTCACAGGTGCAGGCAGGGCATACGTTGCGGCAGGCATTGCACCTGATGCAACGGGAAAGCTCGTTTTGCCAAAATGCAAATCTCTCATCCGCGCTCATAGCCTCGATGCGCTCAACCTCGTCAAAACGGTTAGAGTCGATAACGTCGCCGTTTTCGCCCACAAGCTCGTCATAGACAACTGCCTTTTTGCTCTTGCAGTTAACGCACTTTTCATAAGGCGCGCCCGTGAGGTCTATCATACCGTTACATGGCACGGCAACGACGTAAACACGGTCCCTGTGAATACGATG
>JAZNOD010000099.1:0-1654 GCA_045580585.1 Eubacteriales bacterium | reverse complement strand
CGTCCTCGCGTTGATATACGTTATGACGAACTATCTCTCATTCGACTTTACCAAGTACGATGAAAAATACAGCGAAGACGCCATTCTCGAACGAGAAGAGGAAGAAGCTGATATGCCCGAGGAGCAACGGGAGGAAGTGCTGTCAAAGACAGAATATTTCTTCCGCCAATCGCCCGAAAGCAAGGATTACTTTATCCTTGCCGTCCTGCTCTTGGTCTCGGGCGGTCTCGGATTTCTCCTGCACCGTTTCAGCGGAGTGTCCTTGGTGCTGTCTGCAATACCGATATGCTACGCCATGATGCTCTTCGATGCGGAAAAACTGACAAAATACCCGCTGACCGTCATAACCCTCTCGCTGTCACATTGCGTGGGCGCAATAGTCTTTGCCGCCGCAAAAAGCAGGCAGGAGCCAACGCTTGCATGCCCTGCGGGCGGTATTGCGTGCGGCATTTTAGCGGCTATCGGCGGAATGTATACAGTACATTTACAAGGAATTGTAAGCTCTACGGCGGGATACGTGCATTTTCTTGACGAAAACGCCATTACGATTCCGCAAAACATGCGCCCGATAAAGCACATCGTCGAGTCAGTATATTTCCGTGCCACACGCGGCGACTGGAAAATGGCAAGCGATATGATAGATAATTTCCGCGAGGACATTTCCGACAACACTGCGGCACGCCTTGTTTACGATACGGTCAACACCGCCCAGACTGCGGACTACAAGCGCCTTGTGCTTGTAATATTTGCCGCCGCAGTCCTCTCCCTCGCCTTCGTTATCCTGCGCAAGCGCAGTGTGGCAGCGGCTATCGCGGCAATTCCCGCTGTATACGTTTTTATGCTCCTCCTGCTCGGAAGAATAACGACTCTCATACTGCCGATAGCGCTCCTTTGCCTGATCATGGCGATAGCCGTCGGCGCGTATCGCGACGCCGAGGACGAAACGCCCGTACCCGAGCTTGAGCAAGAGGAATACGAATCCTTTGTCGCAGAACAAACAAATGATGATCCCCCCGCGTTTGAGCCGCAGAAGGACGAAATATTTTATAACTGACCGCCCGTTTCACCGTGCGGCGGCGGATAATTCCGCATTTTTCCGATTTATCCTGAAACTTTTTTGAATGTCCGCCAAAAAGGCGGACATTTTTCATCAAAATCTCTTTACTTTTGCCTCAAAAAGTGTTATCATATAGGGTGGTGTGAAGAAAATCTTCATATCTAATAAAATTAGGTTTTTAAAAAACAAAATATAAATACGGAGGAACAAAAAAACATGGCTATCAAACGTCAAAAGATTTCCATGGACGGTAACACCGCTGCCGCGCACGTTTCGTACGCGTTTACCGAGGTTGCCGCAATCTACCCCATTACCCCTTCCAGCCCTATGGCTGAAATTACCGACACCTGGTCCGCAGTTGACAAGAACCTTCTTGGCAAGCCCGCACGCAATATCTTCGGCGAGCGCGTTCAGGTTATGGAGATGCAGTCCGAGGCAGGCGCAGCAGGCGCAGTTCACGGCTCTCTTGCAGCAGGTGCGCTGACCACCACCTACACCGCTTCCCAGGGACTTCTCCTTATGATCCCCAACATGTACAAGATCGCCGGCGAGCTCCTTCCCGGTGTTATCCACGTTTCCGCGCGTTGCGTAGCTTCC
>JAZNOD010000098.1:0-2854 GCA_045580585.1 Eubacteriales bacterium | reverse complement strand
AGCACAACAGTCAGCGACGATTCAAAGGGATCGGAAACGGCAAATGCACGTCCTCCGCCAAGCATGAAATCCTCATGCGGATAAATAGCCTCCACGGTGTAGTAGTCCGGCGAAAGATCGTCAATGCCGATTATCTGCGATATTGCAGATGAATATACGTTGGTTTCAAGCACCAGCGGAAACCATGCGGCTCCACCTTCATGTACAAAGTCACAAAGGTCGGCAATTTTCTGCCCGAGTGGGGTAAGGTCAGACAAAAGAACGATAACCTGCGAAAATCTGTCAAACGATGGCAGTGTATCATTTCCTATGTCTACAGCGATATGTCCAACCTTCATATCGGCAAGAATTACGTCAAACTGCTCATATGCTATACATGAAGATACATCTTCGCTGCTGTGAATAAGGAGCGTGTTTTTTTCAAGAGAAGTGATCGCTTCATCTTTTGTTATAATCATATCCTGCGGCATCAGCTCAATACTTTTGTCGTAGCGGTTTGCACGTATTCCGCTTAGTTCAACAAGGAGAACTGACGCAATAAGCGAAAACACAAGCAGGATAACAAGTATTCCTTTGAATCTGAATCTGCGAATACCATTTATCAGCTCGCCCAAAACGCAAGCGCCTCCTTCGTTTTTGATGACATATATATGTGGCTGTTTTCCGTTTCTTTAACAAAGTTCTGTATCTCGTGGCCCTTGCCAAGGGAAGCGAGGAACTGTATTTTCAGAAGGATATACTCCTCTGCATCGGGCCATCTTTCGCCCATTCTGTTAATAATCTCTCCTGCCGCATCGTAATTTTTGCGTTTCAGTTCGTTTTCGGCAAGGCGTGAGTAATCGTGGATATCGCCATCCACAGCTATTTTTTTGTTCATAAGCTGAGCGAAAAGCTCGCGGTTCATGACCTCTACCTGTCCTTGCATCAAATTCTGCGACAGACAGTCCCATAAAAAGTCAATGTATTTTGTAAGAACGCCCATATCGTCAGGGCTTGCGGCATGCTCCGCTTCAAGCTTCTGCAGCATATAATCGTTTTCCTTGGATATCTCCACCATCGCCGTTACCGCATAGTGTACGACCTCGGTGTCATCGTTATTTCCGGCCTTTTGCAGGAATTCCACGTAGTCGCCCGGATTATCGTTAAGGACATCCATTATAATCGAGCGGCGTTCCCTCGCCGAGTTGATAAGCAGAGCTTCTTCGATCGGAATTGCAGTATCCGACTTTTTTTCGTCAACGGTAACACTTTTATAAAGCTCTGATTCAAGCTTTAATTTTTCAACACCGATCTCGGCAGAATCCGTGGCATCAAATGCAATCTGAAAATGCAGTATAAGCACAATCAGTATTCCCCATAAAGGGATCAGAAGTGCCACGAAAAACATATATTTATGTACAGACAGAACTCTTATTTTGATTCCGATAAACACAAGCAGACATACAAGAATATGTACTGCTGCAGCTATGATATAAAGCATATATCGCCTTTCTTATTTTACGACGGTGACGGTAATGTCAAGTCCACAAAAACGCGGCAAAATAAACTCAATGTCCTTTTCGGATGCCTGGGAGAGAATGAGTCGCAGTTTGCCGTCGTTTGTAATTCCGAGAATATCGTTAAGTCGGATTTTGCCGGTGAGCATTTCATTGGCTTCTTTTAAGGTATGACCGTTAAGGTCAAATTCCAGCATAACGTAGGTCGATACCTTCTTTTCTGCGAGTGCGGCAAAATTCTGTACGCACTCTTCAAAGTATTCGGCGTTCATTATGTGAGTGCCGCTGATATACTGCTTTTCAGCAAGGGCATTGCCGTAATCGTATGCACGCAGAAGTGACATCTGCACAAGGTCACGCAAAATCTTGAAAAGGTTTACATAGTAAAGCGAACGCTGTCCCATGTCTGCGTGCCACAGGAAAATCATCAGTACAAGCTCATCGCCGCGGTAAACGCCTGCCGCATACATGGGATATTCGCTTTTAAGCTCGTTGTTTCTCCATATACCGCCGTCACGAAGCCTCTCTATAACCGGAGCATAGGTCTGCAAAGAAACAGAGCGTGCGGCAATGTCCAAAAGATCTCTTGAGGCAACCTCAAGCCGTCCGAAAGCGTTATTTGCGTTTACGGAATATACCGAGATGCTTTTGTTTTCAAGTATCTCCTCGAATGTTTCGATTGTACGAAGATATAGCTGCTGCGGAGCAACGGTGTTGAGCTTTCGTGTAATGTCGAAAATCTTGCCAAAGCTGTCCTTTGAGCTAATGATCTGCTTCTTGAGGTCCTTTTTCTCACGAAGGGTATCTTCGTATATCTCGCCTGTGAAGATAAGCTTGTCTTCGAGAAGTCTGTTCTGCTCTTCGAGGTATTTGCCGTGCTCCTCTTTTTTTAAATTGACGTAACCGCAAAGTCCACCCACTAAAAAGAAGAACACAAATGCGAGCCAATTCGTCGGCTCATAGAATATCGTCAGCGGATCAGTGCCTGCCATAACCTTTGCGATAAAATACGAAATACTTGCAAGTGCCGATGAAGCGATGCCGAAGGACAAACCGTACAGCGTTGCCATAATAACGATAAATATAGTTCTGAAATCAACGATTGAAAAGATAACAGCAGAATCGGTTATATGTATAAACAGCTCCGACAGGAAGAAAAGCAAAAACAGCTCTATGATTTTTATCGCAAAAGAATGTTTTGAAAGCCATTTTTTGATTGCGTCCAAAAAAGTTTCGGTTTCATCCTTTTTGGTGTTGAGATAAAGTGCGTACTGATCCTCTAAATCCTCGAGAACGGATATCTTTGCAAACCAACCGTATTCGTTTCGCAGTGCTGTGTTCGTGGTTTTGATAACGCC
>JAZNOD010000097.1:0-9675 GCA_045580585.1 Eubacteriales bacterium | reverse complement strand
GAGTAAGTAACAAATATTATTCGTCACCATTGCTTTTGTTTCATCGGTTACTTGGAACGGACTTGCATCCCAACACCAATCTCCGTCAAGAAATACGCTATTCTGTAAATCTCGTTTTAGCTGTTGGCACACGGTTGTTTTGCCCACTCCCATTGTGCCGCCAATCATGAATAATGTTTTCATCATTCACACCCTCGTCAAATTCTTTTATCAGTGAGTTTATTATATCATATTTCTATGAATTTTTCAACCGCTTTGCTTTTTATTAGCTTTCAGTGTCACAAGTTTTGAGGTTCATAAAAAATCACCGCCAAGGCATTGACGGTGATTTTCCGAATATTCACTTAAATGACGGTGCGTGAGTTTCACCCGTTGCAAACGTATTCGGTCCGGGATTTGACATCGAGAAATACATTTTAGCCGCCTTGGTCGTGCCGAAATCACGATTTGATCCCGTTTCCTGCACCTTGTTGAAGGCATCACGAAACATCTGATTGTGCGCTTCTTCGCGGTTAAGAAGAAAATCAATGGTCTCTCTGACCTTCTTGTCCTCGATCTGACGGTAAAGATATTCGTAAACCACTTTGGCTCTTTGCTCCGATGCGATGTTGGAGAGCAGGTCAGCGCACAGGTCGCCCGTAACGGTCACGTAATCCGCCGTCCAAGAATATCCCGAGGAATTGATCAGTCCGGGATTCAGACCTAGCAGAACGTGAGTTTGCACCTCTCCCGCCTGCACCTTGGTTGCGTCCACATCGTGACCGTTGAGCAGATTGATGGTCTGCGCTACCATTTCCATATGCCCCAGCTCCTCGGCGGCAATATCGAGGAAAAGATCCTTGATCTCGGGATCCTTGATTCTGAAACTCTGTGACATATACTGCATTGCCGCCTTCAATTCGCCGTTTCCGCCGCCAAGCTGCTCCTGAAGCAAAACCGCATACTGCGGATTCGGTCTTTCCACCTCTACGGGATGAAATAACATTTTTTCGTGTTTGAACATAGATACCTCCGATTTTTGTATTCACCATTAGTATTACCCAAGGTGAATTGAAATATATAGATAAAAGAGCAAAAGTTGAGGGTGACAGCACTAAGCCGTCACCCTCGTTTATTATTCAGTTAAAGCTTCAATGGCAATCTGCATACCGAGCTTAAAGGCATACTCAAATATAGCAGCTTCGCCAAGGCTCATATACTCGCTCCAACAATCGTGGAATTTTTCAAAGATTTCTTTTTGTTCATTGTTCAAGGTTTTGAGCAAATCATCGTGATGCCGAGCCATGTATTCCATAAGCTCTTTCATTTCGGAAGAGTTGTTGCGGCTATCGGTCTGAGGGCAGATGTTGCCGCGCCATAATTCTTTTATCACACTCATACGTACATCACCTCTCGCAAGACGATTTCCTCGGCACTCACCTTGATGTTGTTCATCTCGGCAACCCAACGGAGCATATCGCGAGCTTTCAAATCCTCGTCGATACCTCTTTCGGCAGCGAGGTAGGCAATGATGCTTTCAAGCATCTCATTTGCTTCGATGTCTATTTCGTGCAACCGAGCATTCAACTTACCCTCGGTCAATAGTGTGGTGTACCTTCCACAACGATGGTTCTTGATGTAGTCAAGGTACATCCGTCCATATTTGCCAATCTGATAATCGGTCTGTTCGGGAAGGGTTACGTTAGGAATAAGGTGTCCGTTTTCCTCGCGGTAAGTACCACCGAGCTTTTCATAAAGATTATTGAAGTTCTTTTTCATTTTCGTTCTCCATTACATTTTATTTTTTATAAGCAAGTATTGTAATGGATTGCCTTTGTGTCTTTAATTAAGTCAGTAGTTGTCAAGAAAAAAGGACAGAGAAAACAAGATCCTCTGTCCTTTTTCCTGTATGTGGGTAGATATCGCTCTATCGTATACTCCTTTTCGAGGCTTTTTTGTGTTATAATGGGAATAAAATTACTTCCATTATGGTATATTATTATTAAACTTTACTAAAATATTAAAATATTATGTTTAACAATTGAAATTGTCTTAAAAATGTTGTATAATATACGATAGGAAAATCTGATTACATTTTTCTATTAACGGAGGATAAAGACATGAGCAATAAAAATGAAATGGCTGAATATCTCTTTCATCAAGGAACGAACTTTGAGTCATATAATTATCTTGGTGTCCACCGTGAAAACGGCGCTCTGACCTTCCGTGTATGGGCGCCAAATGCCGAGGCAGTTGCAGTGATTGGCGATTTTAACGGTTGGCAGGGCTGCCATGGGTGCTATATGCGCCGTTTGAATGACGGCGGTATTTGGGAAGTCTCTCTTCCCGATATGCCGGACGGCACTCGCTATAAATATCTTATTCATACTCGTGATGGCAGGCAGATACACAAGGCTGACCCGTATGCCTTCGCTGCCGAGCTTCCCCCAAATACAGCTTCTATCATTTATACTGCTCCCACCGATTACGCGTGGCGTGATGCCGGCTGGATGAGCTTCCGCCCGAATGCGAGGGATTATAACCGCCCGATAAACGTTTACGAGCTTCACCTCGGATCATGGAAACGCCACGAGGATGGAAGTTATCTTACCTATACCGAGCTTGCGCGTGAGCTTCCGCAATACGTCAAGCAGATGGGCTATACCCATATTGAGCTTTTGCCCGTTATGGAGCATCCCTTTGACGGCTCATGGGGCTATCAGGTCACGGGCTATTACGCTCCGACCGCGCGCTTTGGTTCTCCTCGCGATTTCTGCGAGTTAGTAGATGCAATGCACGAGGCGGGTATCGGTGTTATCCTCGACTGGGTTCCCGCGCACTTCCCCAAGGATGCGCACGGACTTTACGAGTTCGACGGACAGCCGCTTTACGAGTATCAGGGATGGGACAGAATGGAGCATAGGGGCTGGGGTACACGCCGCTTTGACGTTGGCAGACCCGAGGTTCAGTCTTTCCTTGTTTCCAACGCTTCCTTCTGGGCGGAGGTTTACCACGCTGACGGAATCCGTGTTGACGCGGTGGCGTCAATGCTCTATCTTGACTATGACAAAGCTCCCGGTGAGTGGGTTCCTAATGTCTATGGAGACAACCGTTGCCTTGAGGCTATGGCGTTCTTTAAAAAGCTTAACGGTCATATGCAGGGACGCTATCCCGCTGTTATGATGATAGCAGAGGAATCGAGCGCATGGGGAGGACTTACCTCGTTTGAGGGTGACGGACTCGGATTTACCTATAAATGGAATATGGGTTGGATGAACGACGGTCTTTCCTACCTTCAGATGGACCCGATATACAGAAAATATCATCACGATAAAATGACCTTTTCTCTGATGTACTCTTTCGGTGAAAAGTATATGCTTCCCATTTCTCACGACGAGGTCGTTCACGGTAAAAAATCACTCCTTGACAGAGCCCCCGGCGACTATTACAATAAGTTTGCGGGAACGAGAGCGTTTATGACTTATATGATGACGCATCCGGGTAAAAAGCTGCTCTTTATGGGCTGTGAGTACGGTCCGTTCCGTGAGTGGAATTACGATGATGGCCTTGAGTGGTTTATGCTTGATCATGACAAGCACGCAAGACTCCAACGCTTCAACGCCGACCTTAACCACTTGTATCTTTCAAATTCTCCCCTGTGGGCGAGGGATACCGATTGGAGTGGTTTTGATTGGGTAGAAGTTGATAATGCCGATGCAAGTGTTATCGCTTACCGCAGAATGTCAGATGACGGCGAGCTTCTTGTTGTTATTAACTACACTCCCGTTTATTATCCCGAGTACCGACTCGGCGTACCCTTTGCGGGACGTTGGAGCGAGCTTCTCTCGAGTGATGACTTAAAGTATGGCGGCGGCGGTGTAACACACCCCGACGGTATCGTTAGCGAGCCTATTCCCGCAGGAAAGTGGGAAAACTCTGTTTCCCTGCGCCTTGCTCCCCACGGAGCGCTGATCTTCAAGCTCGAAGCTGAAGAATCGGATACTGCACCTGCTCCCGAGGCGAAGAAAACTTCCACGCGCCGAAAAAAGAATAATAAATAATAGTATAAATTGCAAGAAAGGATCGGATTAAAGACATGTATAAGAAAAAAGAATGTGTCGCAATGCTCCTTGCGGGCGGACAGGGAAGCCGACTCTACGCGCTGACCTCAAAGCTTGCTAAACCTGCCGTTTTATTCGGCGGCAAATATCGCATCATCGATTTCCCCCTTTCAAACTGTGTCAACTCGGGCATTGACACCGTTGGAGTGCTTACCCAGTATCAGCCCCTATTGCTTAACGATTACATCGGAAACGGACTTCCTTGGGACCTTGACCGCAACTATGGCGGTGTAAAGATACTCCCCCCCTATCAGGGCAAGGACCGTGCCGATTGGTATCGCGGCACTGCCAATGCAATCTATCAGAATATTCAGTTCATCAAGCAGTATGACCCCGAGTACGTTTTGATACTTTCGCGCGACCATATTTACAAAATGGACTATGCTGCAATGCTTGCAGCGCATAAACGCAACAACGCGGATTGCACTATCGCCGTTATCGACGTTCCGATCGAGGAAGCGAGCCGCTTTGGTATCATGAGCGTCAACGACGACGGAAGCGTGTGGAAGTTCTCGGAAAAGCCCAAGAATCCCGATAGCACGAAGGCTTCGATGGGTATTTACATCTTTAATACCCAAAAGCTTCTCTCTTATCTTGAAGAGGACGAGAAGAATCCCAATTCCGAAAACGATTTCGGCAAAAACATCATTCCCGCAATGCTTGGCGCGGGCGAGAGAATGTTTGCATATCCCTTCTCGGGCTATTGGAAGGACGTTGGAACTATCAAATCTCTTTGGGAAGCGAATATGGATATGCTCGGTGAGGACCCAGCCCTTGTTCTCAACGATGACAAATGGCGCATCTATGCACGCCACTATGCGCAAGCTCCGCAGTTTATAAGCAAGGATGCGCAGATATCCAACTGCTCCATTACCGAGGGCTGTGAGATATACGGAAAGGTCAAAAATTCCGTTCTCGGAGTAGGCGTTCGCATCATGGAGGGCGCAGAGGTCGTGGATTCCGTTATTATGAGTGGTGCCACGATAGATAAAAATGCCGTTGTTAAGTATTCTATCGTAGATTCCTTTGCATACGTTGGAGAGGGCGCAACTCTCGGCGAGGACCGCGCAGAGGACGTAGAGGTAGCTGTCGTTGGCGCAGGCGTAAGTGTTGCAGCGGGGGAAAAAGTTCCTCAGGGCGCAATGCTTTACGGTGAGTGGTAAGGGCAGAAATTAAAAAGGAGGATATTAAAATGACCGCAGCAGGACTTATATTTTCCAATATTCATGACGAGTGTTTGCCCGAGCTTACCCGCCACCGCACAATGGCGAGCGTTCCCTTTGGCGGCAGATACCGTCTTATCGATTTTCCGCTTTCCAATATGGTGAACTCCAACATTACTAAGGTTGGTGTTATAACTCATTACAATTATCAGTCGCTTCTCGATCATCTCGGAACGGGTAAGGACTGGGATCTCGCTCGCCGTTCGGGCGGTATCAAGCTTCTCCCCCCCTTCATTTCCGCTTTCGATTCCAAGGGCACTCCCTCACTTTATCATACTCGCCTTGAGGCTATGATGGGTGTCATGAATTTTATTTCTCGCTGCGACGAGGACGTGATAGTGCTTTCTGATTGCGATGCCATCTGCAACATAAATCTACGCGATGTTATTAAGGACCATGAGCGCAACGGAGCGGACATTACCATAGTCACCAAGCGTGTAAAGAGCGCAAACGCTATCGCTGCAAGACAGTGGGTAGTAAATGCCGACGAGAATGGAAACATTTACGAGGTGGCAGAGTATACCAAGGGGCTTTGCGATGAGGCGGAAGTTTCTACCAATATCATGGTTATCACTCGCAGCTATCTGCACGCAATACTGCTTGATGCTTCGGCGCACGGATATACTCACTTCTTTAGCGAGGTTATTCTTAAAAACATCGGTAGAGCCAATTACCGCGTGTACCGTTACAACGGATATTACGCAAACATCAGCTCTCTTTCGGGCTATTTTGATTGCTCCATGAGTCTTCTTGACGCCGGTGTACGAAATGCGCTGTTCAGACAGGAGAACAGAGCCGTATATACGAAGGTTCGTAATTCTGCTCCCACGACTTATTGCGAGGGCGCAAAGGTAACTAATTCAGTTGTAGCTGACGGATGCGTTATCGAGGGCGAGGTGGAAAACTGCATAATCTTCCGTGGAGTAAAGGTTGGACGAGGCACAAAGATCAAAAACTCCATTCTGCTTCAGGATACGTACGTCGGACAGAATGTTAGCCTCAACTGCGTTATAACTGATAAAAATGCCATTATCCGTGACTCCCGTGTTCTTTCGGGACATGAAACCATGCCGTTCTTCATAGGCAAGGGAATAATGGTTTAAATAAATAAATAAAGAGGTCAAACAATGAAAAAAAGTGTACTTTTCGTAGGAGCTGAGGCAATGCCCTTTGCCGCCACGGGTGGACTTGGCGATGTTCTTGGCTCGCTCCCTACGGCACTCGCCGCAGAGGGAACGGACGTGCGCGTGGTCATGCCACTCTATTCAGCTGTTGGCGCGCAATGGCGTGAGCAGATGAAGACAGAGGCGGTCTTTACCGTTGAGCTTGCCTGGCGCCGTCAGTACTGCGGAATACTTAGTCTTGTAAAGGACGGAGTTACTTACTATTTCGTTGACAATGAATATTATTTTGACCGCGCGGGCGGGCTTTACGGTCATTTTGATGACGGTGAACGCTTTGCTTTCTTCTGCACGGCAGTGCTTGAAATGCTCCCGAGGATAAATTTCTTCCCGAAGGTGCTTCACGCAAACGATTGGCAGTCTGCGCTTTCATTGATATATCTTTGTCGCAAATATATGAGTCGTCCGCAGTACGCCGCTATCCGCCGAGTATTTACCATTCATAATATTGAATATCAGGGTAAATACGATTTCTACATTCTCGGCGACGTTTTCGGTCTTGGCGCCGCTGACCGCGAGTGTGTGGAATATGATGGATGCATAAATCTTATGAAGGGCGCAATAGAGTCCGCGGAGATCGTGACAACCGTTAGCCCAAGATATGCCGAGGAGATAATGTCTCCGCAGTATTCGCACGGCTTGTGGCGCATTCTTCAGAGAAATTCGTCAAAGGTCCGCGGAATACTCAACGGTATCGACTATGAGTATTACGATCCCGAAACGGATCCCATTCTGCCCAAGCATTATAGCGCAAACGCTCCCGCGCAGAAGACGGCTTGCCGCACGAGCCTGCGCCGCGAGATCGGACTGCCCGACAATGACGTGCCGCTTATCGCCGTCATTTCGCGACTTGCATCTCACAAGGGACTTGACCTTGTAGCGGAGTGCATACGCGGTGTTCTTTGGAACACGGGCGCACAGTTTGTGGTGCTTGGATGCGGTGAGAGTAAGTATGAGGACTTTTTCCGCGCGTTGCAGAATGAATTCCCCGATCAGGTACGCGCGCTGATAACCTACGACAGAGATCTGTCGCGCAGGATATACGCTGCGGCGGATATCTTTATGATGCCGTCGAAGAGCGAGCCGTGTGGACTTTCGCAGATGATAGCGTCAAGATACGGCGCTATTCCCGTGGTACGTGAAACGGGCGGACTTGCCGATTCCATTCATGGATATTGGGAGACCGAGGACGGCACGCTTATGGGCAATGGATTTACATTTGCCAATTACAGCGCCGCCGAGCTTTATGAGCGCACCTGCGCCGCCGCAGAGCTCTTGAAGGACAAGAAAAAAGCAAGAAAATTCATTAAAAAGATTATGTCCACAGACTTTTCGTGGGCAGCCTCTGCAAAGCAGTACGTAAGTATGTACGACAGCTTTAATTGAGCATATTAAGAAAACTATTGGAGGACGTTGATTTGAATTACAATCCTAACGCAAGTGAAGTAAAAGCAAATATTGAACAAAAGCTTTCCCGCCAGTTTGGCACGGCGGCGCGCGATGCTTCGCGGGAACAGATGTACAAGGCAGTCGTTCAGACTGTAAAGGATATCCTTACCGAAAAACGCTCGGAGTTCAAGGATACCATCAATCAGAAGGGCGAGAAGCGCATTTACTATATGTGCATGGAGTTCCTTATGGGACGCTCGCTTAAAACAAGTCTTCATAACCTCGGCCTTGCCGAAGCTTATAAAAAGGCTCTGAAAAACCTCGGCTACAACCTTGATGACCTTTATGAGTGCGAGCCCGATGCGGGACTTGGAAACGGCGGTCTTGGCAGACTTGCCGCCTGCTTTATGGACTCTCTCTCGTCTCTTGATTATCCCGCGTGCGGATTTTCGCTTTGCTACGAGTATGGACTTTTCAAGCAGAAGATCGTTGACGGTATTCAGGTAGAGCTTCCCGACATTTGGCTTCCCGGCGGCGAGGTATGGCCCGTACCCCGTACTGACCGTATCTTCACCGTCAAAATGGGCGGTAAGGTAGTTGAAAAGTGGCAGAACGGCAGACTTGAGATCGGCTATGAGGATACAGAGGACTTTGAGGCTGTACCCTACGATATGATGGTTTCCGGCGGCGACAGCGACGGTGTAAACAGACTCCGTCTTTGGAAGGCACGCGATATCCGTTCCTTTAATATGGGACTTTTCACGCAGGGCCAGTACACCCGCGCGCTTGAGGAAAGCAATAGTGCAGAGATAATCTCGAAGGTTCTTTATCCCTCTGACAATCATACTGAAGGTAAGCTGCTTCGTCTTACTCAGCAATATTTCCTCGTTTCCGCATCAGTTCAGAGCATTATTCGTGACCATATGGCGGTTTACGGAACTCTTGACAATCTTCACGATAAGGTTGCGATCCATATCAACGATACGCACCCCGCGCTCTGCATTCCCGAGCTTATGCGTATCCTGATAGATGACTATAACTATTCTTGGGAACATGCTTGGTATATTACTACCAACACCGTTTCCTATACCAACCACACCGTAATGCCCGAGGCACTTGAAAAGTGGAGTGAGGATCTCTTCCGTTTCAGACTTCCCAGGATCCACACCATCGTACGCGAGATCAACGAGCGCTTCTGCAAGGAAGCCTGGGAGCGTTTCCCCGGCAACTGGGGCAGAGTTTCCGCAATGAGTATCATCAGCTACGGTCAGGTGCACATGGCAAATCTCGCCGTTATCGGTTCTCACACCATCAACGGAGTTTCCAAGCTCCACTCGCAGATACTTGTAGATTCCGTATTTAAGGATTTCTACCGTATGTGGCCCGAAAGATTTACCAACGTAACGAACGGTATAGCTCACCGCCGTTGGCTGTGCTACTCCAACCCCGGTCTTGCAGGTCTGCTTGATGAAACTATCGGCACGGGATACCGCAAGAATCCCGAGGAGCTTGAAAAGTTTCTTGCATTCGCTGACGATAAGGCTGTTCTTGACAAGCTTCGCGCTATCAAGCACGATAACAAGGAGGCATTCTCCGAGTTCATCTACAAGCGCACGGGTACACCCATTGACACTCATTCCGTATATGACGTACAGATCAAGCGTCTGCACGAGTACAAGCGTCAGCTTCTTAACGTTCTCAACATCATCGGAATGTATCTTGATCTTCTTGATAATCCCGATATGGATTTCTACCCCAGAACGTTCATCTTCGGCGCAAAGG
>JAZNOD010000096.1:0-5245 GCA_045580585.1 Eubacteriales bacterium | reverse complement strand
GCAGATGGATTCCAAGATCTGTGCTGTCGGCAGACGCGTAGTTCTCATCAACGACAAGAACGCAGTTGCGGCTGTTCTTTACGAGTATGTAACAACCGGTAAGACCACCGGCTACCCTGCTCCCGAGACCGGCGACGCAAGCACCGCTGTATTCTTCGCGATCATCGCTGTTGTAGCTCTTGGCGGAACCGTTATCGTTTCCAAGAAGAAATTCAACTAATTAAAACATAAACACAGGCGCACCTGCATGCAGGTGCGCCTGTTCTCATTACAAAAAGGGGTGGACGCTCCACCCCTTTTATCTACGCTCACAGAGTTTTTATAACCATTTCATGTATTTCCTCGCGCGATATACCAAGCACCACGGACAATTCACCGTAAAGGCTGGTCTTGGCGGTATGCTCGGCATCGTTATCGATATCGGGCAAGCGGCGGCGAGTGCGCTTAAAATCCTCTCGGCGCTGTCCCACGGTCTTGATGATGCTTATGTACTCCCTTGGTTCAACAGTTGCCAAATGCTCGCGGTAAATATCGCGCCGTTTCTTTTCCAGCGGAACTTCCACGATACCTATCTCTGCAATGGCGGCAAGCAATTCTCTTGCCTCATCTGCGGAAATGAGGGGGCGCATAATGACCTTGTCATTGTCCACGGGGGTGTAAATGACAAGATTCGCTCTGTCGGGTGTTGGTGTCAGCTTATAAAAAAGTCTCGTGTCAGCGGCATCAAACGGTGATTGCCCGATCCCGTCCACACGACAGACACCATTTGTTCCGTATACCATAAGCTCTCCGACAGAAAACATTAGCTCACCTCTTTCCATTCAGCCAAATATGTTAATTCTTTATACACATATTATACCATTTTTTTTAGTATTTGTCAAAGGATTAACAGAAAAAACTTTTATTTTTTTGAAATTTTGACTTGTGCAACCGCCCTTTTTGCGTTATAATATATACTGTATTAATGTGTATAAAGGATATATCAGATATATGGCTAATGAAATTAACTACGACCGCGAAATGATACGCAACTTTTCCATCATTGCGCATATCGACCACGGAAAATCAACGCTCGCCGACCGTCTGCTTGAGGCAACGGGTGCGGTGGCTCGCCGTGATATGGAAGAACAGCTCCTCGACAATATGGACCTTGAGCGTGAGCGCGGAATAACCATCAAGGCGCGTGCCGTAAGGCTTGATTACACCTCTCCCGACGGCAAGAACTACGTATTCAACCTTATCGACACCCCGGGTCACGTGGACTTTAACTACGAGGTCTCGCGCTCGCTGAACGCCTGCGAGGGCGCACTCCTTGTCGTTGACGCGACACAGGGCATTGAGGCACAGACGCTTGCAAACGCGTATCTCGCGGTAGACGCAAACCTTGAAATAGTCCCCGTCATAAATAAAATAGATCTTCCTTCCGCCGATATCGACCGCTGCAGAAACGAGGTCGAGGACATCATAGGCATTCCTGCCGAGGACTGCCCTGCCGTATCGGCAAAAACGGGACTCAATATCTCCGACGTGCTTGAGGCGGTGGCACACAGCATACCCGCGCCCGACGGTGACCCCGATGCACCGCTGCGTGCGCTGATATTTGACTCCTACTATGACTCTTATCTTGGCGTGGTGGTATACATCCGAATTATGGACGGCACGCTGCGTCAGGGCGACAAGATCCGTCTTATGAGCAACGGCGCGACCTTCGACGTTACCGCAGTTGGCTCAATGGAAGCATTTGGACTCAAAAACCGCGGCATTCTGCGCGCGGGCGAGGTCGGATATCTCACCGCTTCCATAAAGAACGTTTCCGACACGCGCGTCGGCGACACCGTGACTCTTGCCGAAGAGCCGGCCGCCGAGCCTCTGCCCGGATTTCAGGCTGTCCACCCCATGGTGTACGCCGGTATCTACCCCGAGGACGGCGCACGCTACGGCGACTTGCGCGATGCGCTTGAAAAACTCCGGCTCAACGATGCCGCGCTGACCTTTGAGCCCGAAACGTCAACGGCTCTCGGTTTTGGCTTCCGTTGCGGCTTCCTTGGACTTTTGCACATGGAAATAATTGAGGAAAGACTTGAACGTGAGTTCAATCTTGACCTTATCACCACCGCGCCGAGCGTTATCTATGAGGTAATGCTGAAAAACGGCGAGCGCGTGAAAATAGACAATCCCTCAAGCTACCCTGCCCCCGACGACATTGAGACAGCGTATGAGCCTATCGTAAAGGCAAGCATCATCGCACCCGTGGAATACGTGGGCGGACTTATGGAGCTTTGTCAGGACAGACGAGGTAATTTCATCGATATGAAATACCTTGATGCCATTCGCGTGGAGCTTCACTACGAGCTTCCCTTGAACGAGATAATCTACGATTTCTTCGATGCGCTCAAGAGCCGTTCGCGCGGATACGCTTCGCTCGACTACGAGCTTGCCGAATACCGCCCCTCAAAGCTGTGTAAGCTGGACTTTTTGCTCAATGCCGAACAGGTGGATGCGCTGTCCTTTATCGTACACGAGGAAAAGGCGTACGCCAGAGCACGCAAGCTTGCGGAGCGCCTTAAGGAAAACATACCGCGTCAGCTTTTTGAAATACCGATACAGGCGGCTATCGGCTCACGCATCATCGCGCGCGAGACCGTAAAGGCTCTGCGCAAGGACGTGCTTGCAAAATGCTACGGCGGCGATATTACAAGAAAAAAGAAGCTGCTTGAAAAGCAAAAAGAAGGTAAAAAGAAGATGCGCAAGCTCGGCTCGGTGCAGATCTCGCCCGAAGCCTTCATGGCTGTACTAAAGCTCGGCGACGATTGATGCCGAAGAAATGAGGTAAATATGAAAGAAAGAAAACCGCTGGGACTGTACGTACACATCCCCTTTTGCCGCAGCAAATGCGATTACTGCGACTTCTGCTCGATGGTGCCAAACAGCGGCTCCGTGGTCGAGCATTACACCGATGCGCTCATTCTTCAAATGGAGGACAACAGCGCAAGGCTCCGCCCCTACCTTATCGACTCCGTCTACATCGGCGGCGGAACACCTACCGCACTTGACGAAAAACGCCTTGCGAGAATAATTGAAAACATTTACCGCAATTTCAAAATCGCTAAAAAGGCTGTATTTACCGTCGAGGCAAATCCCGCAACTTGCGAATACCATTATTTCCGCCGCCTGCGCAAGCTCGGCGTAAACAGACTCAGCATGGGACTGCAAAGCGTCCATGACAACGAACTGCGCGCGCTCGGCAGAATACATACCTTTGCGGAATTCAAAGACACCTACGCAGATGCCCGCGACGCGGGCTTTGACAACGTGAGCCTTGACCTCATGTACGGGATCCCCGAGCAGAGCGAAAAGAGCTTTTCCGAAACGCTCTCGGCAGTCACCGCGCTTGAGCCGGACCACGTATCGATGTACGCCCTGAAAATAGAGGACGGAACACCCTTTGCCCAGCGCAAAGATGCCCTCGTGCTCCCCGACGAGGACGCGCAGTATTCGATGTATATGAATGGCGTTGAATACCTCGCATCCCGCGGATTTGAGCGTTATGAGATATCCAATTTTGCCCGCGACGGCAAATACTCGCGCCACAATCTCAAATACTGGAACTGCGAGGAATATTTCGGACTCGGCGCCGCCGCGCATTCCTTTATTGACGGCGAGCGCATATCCACAACGCGAAACGTTCGAGATTTTATCGACGGGCTTGAGGTCGTAAACAGCGATATCGATATAACGGACTCCAAAACCGCTGTCAGCAAAAACGCGCTGATGGATGACTACATCATGCTCGCTATGCGCCTTTCTAAGGGCATAAACTGCGCAGAATTTCAGCAAAAATTCGGCGTTGACTTTAACGAAAAATACGGCGTTCTGCTCGATGACTACGTGAACGACGGCTTCGTGCAAAGGGATGACGTTGGCTACCGTTTTACGTCGCAGGGAATGTTCGTTTCCAATTACATTCTATCCGACGTGCTTGGACTTGACGTAGATGCATAAATTTCCATTGACAAAAAACCGATTTCAGTATAAAATAATAATAGAAGTATGTGAGGTAAACAAAAATGAGTGACGAAAAGAATCTCCCCATCGACGGCGAAGAAGCAGAGATCATAACTCTTCTCGACGAGGACGACAACGAAATACAGTTTGAGCTTATCGGCGGATACACCGACCGCGGCGTGCAGTATTTTGCACTGATTCCCGTTGGAAGCGCCGACGAGGATGGCGGATTTGATGAGTATATCATACTCAAGAGCGTAGAAGGCGAGAACGGCGAGGAGCTGGTCGAGATAGACGACGATGCGGAATTTGAGCGCATTGCCGCAATCTTTGACGACGCTTTTGATGCCGAGTACGACTACGACGAGGAATAATTTCCTGAATTTTGTATTTTAACCTGCTTAGCTCGTGATAATCGCACATAGAGGAACCTACACTTAATTAAAGGGACTCGAAATAAGGGTTCGGCGGCTGTTTTGCAGACCTCCCCGACGAATGCATCGATTGACTTGTCTCGGCTTTCGTTGGGACGTTGGGAGCAGTGATGCCAATGATAGAGGCCCACCTTGCACGGCAGGGTTTCCCACAGGCGGTTACACGGCTCGGCGGGGGTTTGGGGCAAAAACACTCCGTGTTTTGCAGTGAAATCCGTTCCGTAGGAACGGGTGAAATCCGACTTCGTCGGGTGAAATATTTGCCCAAGGGCAAATGTGAAATATTTTGCTTGCGCAAAATGTTAAGGAAGCTTTTTGCTACCGCAAAAAGCATTTGATAAAACAAAAGTGGTTGAAGCGCGGCTTCAACCACTTTTTTCCTTCATGTTTGCCCGAAGGGCAAATATATCATTCATCATACGCGAAGCGTATATCATATTTGGCGCAAGCCAAATATATCATTGTAAAAACCCGACACGGACAAACCGTGTCGCCTTTTTAACTCATTTTCTTTTCTCTATTTTATCGCGGCGTACCGCTGATACATTTCCATAGGGGCTCTATATAAATTATATCTAAATCCCTTGCGGGAGAATGAGAAAAATGTGCTTTTTGGATTACTTTGCGTAATCTACGGCTCTTGATTCCCTGATGAGATTTACCTTTATCTGACCGGGATACTTGACTTCCTCGCGTATCTTTGCCGCCATATCGCGTGCAATAACCTTCATTCCCTCGTCGTTTACCTCCTCGGGCTTGACCATTACGCGAAGCTCTCTGCCTGCCTGAATTGCATACGCCTTGTC
>JAZNOD010000095.1:0-4943 GCA_045580585.1 Eubacteriales bacterium | reverse complement strand
CGTTCTGACTCGAAGTAGCTCGTCAGAACTTCGGAATGACGCGAAGGGTGCGCTGTTCAATTTTCAATAGGTAGCTTTTTGCGGAGCAAAAAGCAATTTATAAAAGCAAAAACGGTCAGAGCGCGGCTCTGACCGTTTTTTTCCCTCATGTTTGCCAACGGCAAACACATCATTCATCATACGCCAAAGGCGTATATCATATTTGCCGCAAGGCAAATATATCATTGTGAAATCCCTTGGATTTCACTCCTTCTTTTCGCCTTTAAGCTCTGCAACCTCGTCTAAAAGTGCAGCCACCTTCGCTTCAAGCTCCGCAAGCTGTTGCGAAATAGGGTCGGGGATGTGAACGTGGTCAAGCTCATCCTCCACCTTCTCGCCGCCTTTGCGCACAACACGCGCGGGAATTCCAACGGCGGTCGTGTTCGCGGGGATCTCCTTAAGAACCACCGCGCCTGCGGCGATCTTGGCGTTGTCGCCTATCTTGAAAGGTCCAAGCACCTTTGCACCCGTGCCAACCATAACGTTATTGCCAAGCGTGGGGTGGCGCTTGCCCGTATCCTTGCCGGTACCGCCAAGCGTTACGCCCTGATATATCGTACAATGGTCGCCTATCTCACACGTTTCACCGATAACTACGCCTGCGCCATGGTCAATAAAGAAATTATGACCGATAGTTGCTCCGGGATGTATCTCGATACCCGTAAAAAATCTTGCTATCTGGCTTATAGCGCGCGCGGGAAAATATCTCTTTCCAAGATAGAGCTTATGCGCCACGCGATACGCCAAAATAGCGTGAACACCCGAGTAAAGAAGCAATATTTCCGCATTGCTCCTTGCGGCGGGATCGCGCTCGCGCACGGACGTAACGTTCTCGCGTATCTCATCGGAAACAGCGATAACGACGTCAGCCGCGGCGTCTATCCCCTTTGCTATTTGCTCCGCGCCCTTTTTTGCAAGTGCGCATAAATCATCATATTTAATATTAATCATTGATCAAAACTCCTTGATAGCCGCAATGTCCTTGCGGGTAAGCTCATACGTCTTGGTCTTGGCATCTTCGTGCCAGATACAGAGCGTACCGTACGCCTCATTATCATAGTTTACGTCCTCAACATAGTATATGTCAACGTAAATTGCAACTATTCCCTCTATGTCGGGAAGCCCGTCGAAAATCAGCCTGCTATACGTATATAGCGTTTTTTCCGCCCTTGCCGCCACGGTAGACTCTATCCTCGTGGTCTTAAGGCACTCATCCTTATCATTATCCGTCTTGTCGTCGGGGGTAAGATCGGTAAGCACACGCAAAGTTACGTTATAATAATCTCCGCCCTTTTCGGGAACGGCGGGAAGCGCATAATCCTTTGCCAAATGCTCCAGCGTGCTGTCGTTATACCTGAAAACTATCTGCGCCTGATGCGCTGTCGGAAAAACAAGCGAGCTTGTAATACCAAAATATCCGTAGTTTCCCGGGTCTGTGATATTATTGTTTTCGTCCTGTGTAGCTCTCTCGTCGGTTATATCGTTGTGATCGGGCTGATAGAGCGCAAAGCCGTCAAGCTTTCCGTTCTCCGCCGCTTGCCCGTATGCGTCGGAAAGAGCCTTGTTCCCTGCAATGACCTGCATATCCTCGGGATCTCCCGAGGAGAAGATACGCCAGAGAACAAGCACGTTTATAAGCAGGATAATGCCCCAAAAGGCACATTTCAAGGTAATTCCAATGATGCGCATCACCAAGGGCTTTGGCGGCGCATCATACGGCTCCTCTAAATACCCTTCATCCTCATCTTTGAAAAAATCAGCCATTTTTACTCCTTAATCGGCGAGCTTCATATCGCCGTCCTTGATCCAACCCATCTTGCGGAAGATCTCATTGAAAATAACGGACAAAATTGCGGGAAGAACGATGCAAACGAGTACAAGTCCAACCCACGCCGCAGCATCCATCTGTGTGCCGTCAATAACTCCGATAGGACCGACCATTCCGCAAGTACCCATGCCTGCGGCAACGCCCGAGCATTTGAGCTTGAACACCATCGTGGATATGGGACCCGTGATGGCAGCCGCAAGAGTGGGAGCAAGCCATATTATCGGCTTTTTCACAATATTGCCCATTTGGAGCATGGAAGTGCCAAGTCCCTGCGACACGACTCCGCCCCACTTATTATCGCGGAAGCCGGCGGCGGCAAAGCCTACCATCTGCGCGCAACAACCCGCAACGGCGGCACCGCCCGCAAGCAAAAACCCTTCCTCGGTTCCGTTCTGTGCCGCAACAGCAAGCGCAGAGCTTGAGAATATCATAGCGCAGATAGCCGCGCTGGAGATGGGAAGCGTCAGAATAACGCCCACGACAACAGAAACCACAATACCCATAAGCAAGGGCTGGAAGGTGGTGGCGGTAGCGATAAATACGCCAAGATAGTACATTACGTAGGAAACGAGGGGGCAGAGCAGCCACGAAGCAAAATAGCCGGCAAGAAGAACTGCAACGGGCGTTACGAGAATGTCCACCTTCGTCTTTTTGGAAACGAGTCTGCCTATCTCACACGCGATGATAACAGCGAAAAACGCACCCGCAGGGCCTGCGGAATAGAATATATTCCCCTCGCCCGCGTTAACGGTAGCCGCCCACTTGAAAATACCGCCGTCCGCGGTAATTACAGCGCCCATGGCATTGGACATTGCGCCAACACCCGCCGCCGAGAAGATAACGAGAGGATCGCCGCCGAGCTTGTGCGCGATAGCAACACCGATTGCCATACCCGTCGCCGCTTTGGCATAGGTGGCGATCGTGTCAAGGAACGCAAGTCCCGTGTACTTTCCGACAGTACCGAAAATCGTTCCGATAAGGAGAGAGGCGAAAAGTCCAAGCGCCATAGCGCCCATGGCATCAATAAAATAGCGTTTGAGATACTTTTTTACCGCGTTCATTTCAGCTCTCCTTCACCTCTGCCGCGAGTGCGCGCAAACGCTTCATAACGTTATTTTCTCCCCTGCCGAAATAATCGTGCAAAGCAAGATATTCAGCATAGAGCCTGTCATAGATCAAGCTGTTTTCCTCGTTCGGCTCATAAACGGAGCACACCTTGCTTGAAAGCGCCTCGGATGCCGCGTATATGTCGGGGTAGACACCCGCCGCAACCGACGAATATATCGCGCTTGCAAGCGACGGAAGATTTGCCGATGAGACTACCTCGATACGCAAGCGAAGCACGTCGGCATACATCTGCATCATAAAAGGATCCTTGCGCGCCATTCCGCCCGCCGCAACGAGAAGCTCGGTGCCAATACCGTGCTTTTTAAAATTCTCGAAAATAACGCGGGTGGCAAAGGCGGTAGCCTCAACCAGCGCGCGAAGCACGTCCGTGGGGCGCGTACGCAGGTTCATTCCAAGCACCATGCCCGAAAGGCCGCTGTCGTTAAGTATGTTTCTGTTTCCGTTCCACCAATCAAGCGCAATAAGACCTGACTCACCGGGACGCTTTTGCGCCGCCTCGGCGATCATGTACGCAAGCGGCGAAATATTTGCCGCGTTTGCCGCTTCCTTTATCTCGGCGCTTGTAAAATTGTTTGCAAACCACGCAAAATGATCGCCCGCACAGCACAGTCCCGCCTCGTGTCCGTATAGCGAGGGGGCAACGCCGTCAAGCGCGCTTCCGCAGATACCCGAGACGGCAATATTTTCCTCGGAAAGGAAGTAATAGCAATTCGAAGTGCCGAAGATACCAACGGTCTTGCCGGGGCGAAGCACGCCCATAGCGGGGGCGGCAACGTGCGCATCCGGCATGGCAACCGACACAGCCGCGCCCTCGGGAAGTCCGAAATTCTCGGCGGCAGCAGGCGTTACTCTGCCCGCAAGCGAGCCGGCTTTGAGAAGCGGCGCGGAGAGCTTGTCCCGTGCGGCAAAGCGAAGGCGCTCGTCAAGGGCGGCAAGGAAATCCTCCGACGGATAGCCGTCCGCCTCGCTGTACTGCGCCTTATACGCGGCAGTCACGTAGCTGCGCACCTGCTTGCCGATTAGATGCGAAACAATAAAGTCGCCCGCCTCGATAACGGAATCGCACGCCTCGTATACCTCGGGAGCGCAATCAAGAAGCTCCCAAAGCTTTGGCAGGGTAAACTCGCTCGAGACCTTACCGCCCATTCGCGCGATCCACGGCTCGCCGCGCTCCGTTGCGAGGGCGCTTATGCGGTCGGCATAGCTCTGCGCGGCGTGGTGCTTCCAGAGCTTTGCATAGGCGTGCTTTTCCTTTGAAAAGCGCGGGTCAAAGCAAAGCGGAAGTCCGTTCTCATATACGGGAATGAGCGTGGAGCAGGTGAAATCCACGCCCACGCTAACAACGTCAGCCTTGTCCACGCCTGCCTTGGCAATAACCTCGGGAACGACCTGTGACAGGGCGTAAAGGTAGTCGTCGGGGTCCTGAAGGGCGAAGTCGGCAGGGAGAATCTCTCCGCTTGCGGGGAGCATTCCGTCGATAACGCCGTGCGGATAGTCGCAAACGGCACAGGCAAGCTCCGTGCCCGCATCCTCACCCACAAGGGAAACGAGAAGCGCGCGGCAGGAAAGCGTGCCGAAATCTATTCCGATAGCATATTTTTTCATCTTTTTTCCTCAATTTAGAGATAATTAATTTATTATATACTATTTTTTAGCGTTTGTCAAATATTTAAGAGATTTTCTTGCCGCGCAACAAAAATCTCTTTTCAGTTTGAAAATTGACAAACGCCTTTGCTTTGTGTATAATAATGTCAGAGTTAAGGCTTGTTACAATGTCGGGGAATTGTACCCCGGGATTCACTGACAAGGCTTGACTTCTTTTTTGTCACAATAAACATGAATGTTGCGGGAACAAGAGAAAGAAGCATCATCACACACAAAACAAATGCAATAATTTTCTTCATTGTTTCTTTTCCTTTCTGTGAGAAGATTTATATATGTAAAAAAA
>JAZNOD010000094.1:0-8767 GCA_045580585.1 Eubacteriales bacterium | reverse complement strand
AGAGGCGCGACTGTTCAAAAGTAAGGTTTGTGTAACGCTCGCAACGATTGCAAACACGAAAGGGGAGGTCGCCGAAGGAGCGCGAGGCGAAAGCGTATCCTGGTAACTCGGACAATATCCGTTTTACTGTCGTGGACGGCGTTTTGCGCCGTTTTAACGGAGTGCTATCATTATTATTTGAATATATGTCCTCGTCCGAGGACCTTCGGTAATTATGGTAGTCGATGTTATATCGGCTATTTTTATTTTTCAGAATAATTATTATTTCAGGAGAAAAAAGATGAAAACAGTATTTACAGGTGCGGCTTCTGCGATTATTACCCCCTTTGACAATCAGGGCAATATCGATTTTGATGCGTTTGGGCGTCTTCTTGATTGGCAGATCAGCGAGGGCATCGACGCAATTGTTGTTGGTGGTACAACGGGCGAGGGCTCGACTCTCACCGATTCGGAGCATAAGGCTATTATCAAGTTTGCTGTTGATCAGATAGCAGGCAGAGTACCGGTTATTGCGGGAACAGGATCTAACCACACCGACTATGCACTCGAGCTTACTCGCTATTCATGTGAGGTTGGTGCTGACGCGGCACTTGTTGTTACGCCTTATTATAACAAGGCTACACAAAAGGGGCTTATCAAGATGTATGAGACCATTGCCGACGCAAGCTCCATCCCCCTTATTTTGTATAACGTACCTTCCCGTACGGGCGTTAACATTGATCCTGCAACCTATGCGGCTCTCGCGGATCATCCTATGATCCGGGGAATCAAGGAAGCCAGCGGAGATCTCTCTCGTGCCGCTGAAACGCTTCACCTTGTTGGCGACAAGCTCGATATGTATTCGGGAAATGACGATCAGATAATCCCCATTATGTCACTTGGCGGAAAGGGCGTAATTTCCGTGCTTTCCAATCCGCTTCCCAAGCTCACAAGCCGCATGTGTCACCTCTTCCTTGGGGGAAAGACGATGGAAGCCGCAAAGCTTCAGCTTGATATGATACCTCTTATTAAGGCATTGTTCTCCGAGGTCAATCCAATTCCCGCAAAGGCTGCAATGGCTGCAATGGGATACGGCGCGGATTATCTGCGCTCGCCGCTTACTCCTATGGAGGAGGCCCACAAGGAAGTTCTCTTTACCCGCATGCGCGAGGCAGGAATAAATATCTAAAATAAATCAGGAAGTTGAAAAAATGAAGATTATACTGAACGGATCTCTCGGCAGAGTCGGAGGCGAGCTTCAACGTCTTTGCGACGGTGGATACCACGGAACCAAAATCGCCGCCTATGTTGATATAAATAACCAACCTGTGCCGAGCAGGAAAATTTATAACGATATATTTGATTTTACGGGCGCGGCTGACTGCATCGTTGATTTTTCTCATCACAGCGCAACCAAAAAGCTCACAGATTATGCCATTGAGCGCCGTATTCCTCTCGTGATAGCTACCACAGGTCACACACCTGAAGAACTCTCTATGATTGAGGAAGCCTCGAAAAAAGTAGCTATCTTCCATTCTGCGAATATGTCCGTTGGTGTTGCGGTGCTTGTGAAGCTTGCAAAATCCGCCGTAGCGGCATTCCCCGATGCGGATATAGAAATCATTGAAAAACATCATAACCGTAAGCTTGACGTACCCAGCGGAACGGCACTTATGCTCGCTAATGCAATAAAGCTCGTTCGCCGTGACTCCGAGTTCGTTATCGGTCGTAGTGAAAACGGCATGCGTCAGCCGCAGCACATCGGTATTCACGCTGTCAGAATGGGCAATATCATCGGTGAGCATGAGGTTATAATCGGCACAGATTCGCAAACTATAACTCTCAAGCACGAGGCGCACAGCAGAGCGTTGTTTGCCGAGGGGGCTATAGCGGCGGCTGAGTTTATGAGCGGAAAGAAAAACGGTCTTTATACTATGGAGGATATGCTCCGAGACCGTTGATCCTGCAGTTTTTGCAGTTATATTTTGATTATTAAGGATTTTAAAATGATTAGTGATAACATTTCTATCAATTCCGCGGGGCATCTTTGCTTTGCGGGACACGATACCGTTGACCTTGCAAAGAAATACGGAACTCCGCTGTATCTTATAGATGAGCAAAGAGTAAGAGAGCGATGCCGCATATATGCCGAGGCTATGAAAAATGCTTTTGGCGGAGATTCTCACCCACTTTTTGCAAGCAAGGCACTCTCCTTTAAGCGTATTTACGAGATAATAAACGAAGAGGGAATAGGCACGGACATTGTTTCCCCCGGTGAGCTTTATACCGCGGTTTTGGCGGGATTCCCCATGGAGAAGGCGTATTTTCACGGAAATAACAAGACCGATGACGATATTGCCTTTGCTATGGATAGCGGGATCGGCTATTTTGTATGCGACAACGTTGAGGAGCTTAATGCTATTGACGCAGAGGCAAGGAAGAGAGGGATCGGGCAAAAGATACTTCTCAGGATCACTCCCGGAATCGACCCCCATACTTTGGAGAAAATAAGCACGGGAAAGGTTGACTCCAAGTTCGGCGCAGCTATTGAGACGGGGCAGGCGAATGAAATAACTGCCGCGGCGCTTGCTCTGCCAAACATAAGGCTTCAAGGCTTCCATTGCCATATCGGTTCCCAGATCTTTGAATTTGAGCCGTTTTGCGATGCCGCAAGAACTATGCTCGAGTTCATTGCGCAAATTAAGAACAAATACGGATACGAGGCGCAAGAGCTTAATCTCGGCGGTGGAATGGCTGTAAGATATAAAGAAGAGCACCCGAGCATAAGCTATGCTGATAATATAGCACAGATAGGTATACTCATTGATTCTCTTTGCCAAGAGCTTCAAATCAAGAAGCCCACTATCCTTATGGAACCCGGCAGGAGCATTGTCGGAGATGCGGGAATGACACTGTATACCGCGGGCACGCTGAAGGAGATCAAGGGATTTAAGACCTACGTTTCTATTGATGGCGGAATGTGCGATAATCCGCGCTACGCGCTTTACGGCTCACCATATACCGTTATGCTTGCCAACCGTGCAAATGACGAGGCAGATTGCATCTGCACCGTGGCAGGAAGATGCTGTGAAAGCGGAGATCTTATTCAGGAAAATGTGGCTCTCCCAAGACCGAAACGAGGCGATATCGTTGCTGTGTTGACAACGGGCGCTTATAATTATTCGATGTCGTCGAATTATAACCGTTTACCGCGTCCTGCGCTCGTTATGCTTGACGGTGAAAAGGATTACGTTGCGGTAAGACGTGAAACCTTTGCCGACGTGGCAAGAAACGATATATAATAAAAAAACGAAGCTTCACTTCCTTGAAGCTTCGTTTTTTTGAATAATAATACAAGTATAAGCTGCGATTTTATATTTATTTTAAATAAAATAAAAAATACTTAAAGCAAAGTGAAAATAACTATTGACAAGCTTGCCGCAATGTTGTATAATTAATCTATATTGTTTGACGAAATTGCATAAACATACAAACATTTGACGAATATACATTAAAAGGATAAATTTACCATGCCAAAGATTTTTATTGATGGAAGCGCGGGTACCACAGGGCTCCGTATTTACGAAAGACTCGAGGGGCGCTCTGACCTTGATCTGATCGTTTTGTCTGATGAGCTTCGCAAAGACGCGGAGGCTCGCAGAGAGGCTATAAACAGCGCAGATATTGCTTTTTTATGCCTTCCCGATGCCGCAGCCATTGAGGCTGTTTCGCTCGTTGATAACACCGCCACAGCAATTATTGACACATCGACAGCTCACAGAACGAGCGAAGGTTGGACATACGGTTTTCCCGAGCTTAGAAAACAGCGGGAAAAGATTGCGGTTTCAAAGAGGATAGCAAATCCGGGCTGTCACGCAACTGGATTTATTTCCCTTGTAGCTCCTCTTGTTGAAATGGGCATCATTCCGCAAGATTCGCTTCTTACCGCATTTTCGCTTACGGGATATTCGGGCGGCGGAAAGAAGATGATCGCCGAATACGAATCCGATACAAGAGATCCTCTCTTTGATGCTCCCCGTCAGTACGGACTTACACAGATGCACAAACATCTGCCCGAAATGTCAAAGATATGCGGAATTTCAAACGCTCCCGTTTTCTGCCCGATAGTCGGTGATTTTTACAGCGGAATGGAGGTTACGGTTCCACTGTTCACCTCTGCGATAAACGGAACGCTCGCGGATATCAAAAAAGCCTATTCCGAGTATTACACAAACGGACTTGTAAGCTTTACCGATGATGACGAGGGCGGATTTATGTCAGCTTGCGCTTTGTCCGGTAGAGACGACCTTAAGGTCAGCGCACACGGCAATGATGATAGAATCATACTTACAGCACGCTTTGATAATCTCGGCAAGGGAGCATCGGGCGCGGCTATACAGAACATGAACATCCTGTTGGGTGTTGATGAAAAAACAGGACTTGTGATTTAAGGAGAGATAAAAATGAAGCTCATAAACGGCGGTGTTTGCGCCGCAAAAGGATACAAAGCAAACGGAATACATTGCGGTATACGCAAAAATCGCACAAAAAATGATCTTGCACTTATCGTCAGCGAGAAGCGCGCGGCGGCGGCGGCAGTATACACTACAAATCTTGTTAAGGGCGCACCTCTTGCAGTTACCAAAAAGCATATTTCGGACGGCTATGCGAGTGCCGTGATCTGCAATAGCGGTAACGCCAACACCTGTAATGCAAACGGTGTTGAGATAGCAGAGAAGATGAGTGAATTACTTGCAAATTGTCTTAATATCTCTTCGGAGGATGTTGTTGTGGCTTCAACGGGTGTTATTGGGCAACCTCTTGACATAACCCCCATAGCCAATGGTATTCCCGCGCTTATTGAAGGTCTTTCCGCGGAAGGCGGCGCGGCGGCCGCAGAGGGCATTATGACAACGGATACCGTTAGAAAAGAGATCGCTGTGGAATTCGAGATCGGCGGCAAGATCTGCCGTCTCGGCGGCATAGCCAAGGGAAGCGGAATGATCCACCCCAACATGGCGACCATGCTTGTATTCATCACCTCTGACGTTGCTATTTCATCCGAGATGCTTCAAAAGGCTCTTTCGAGTGATATCACCTCCACCTTTAATATGCTTAGCGTAGATGGCGATACCTCAACCAATGATATGGTCGTGGTTCTTGCTAACGGTATGGCGGAAAACCCCGAGATCGTCTCCGAGGGCGAGGACTTTTCGATATTTATGAAAGCGCTTAACACCATAACCGTTCAGCTTTGCCGTGAGATCACTGCCGACGGCGAGGGAGCGACAAAGCTCCTTGAATGTACCGTCAGCGGCGCAAAGGATCTTGCTACCGCAAGAACTGTTGCCAAGAGCGTTGTTTGTTCAAGCCTGCTTAAGGCCGCTATGTTTGGCGCGGACGCTAACTGGGGACGTGTGCTTTGCGCTATTGGATACAGCGGTGCCGATATCGATGTTAGCCGCGTTGACGTATCTTTTAAATCTGCTGCGGGCGAGATACTTGTTTGCAAGAGCGGAGCAGGTGTTGATTTCTCCGAGGAAAAAGCAAAAGAGATCCTTCTTGAAAAGGAAATCGATATCATTATCTCTGTAGGCGACGGAGATGGTGCAGCTACCGCTTGGGGCTGTGATCTTACCTACGATTACGTTAAAATAAACGGTGACTACCGCACATAATTGAGGTCTATTATGCACAACGAATTTACAAATATAGAGCGCGCCGAGGTGCTTACACAAGCTCTCCCTTACATTAAACGCTATACGGGTAAGACCGTAGTTGTTAAATACGGCGGAAACGCAATGATAAACGAGGACCTAAAGCAGCAGGTCATGGAGGACATCGTTCTTCTTTGGCTTATTGGTATCAAGGTCGTTCTCGTTCACGGCGGCGGCCCCGAGATCAATGAAATGATGTCAAAGCTTGGCAAGGAGGCAGTTTTTGTTGACGGCTTGCGCGTCACCGACAAGGAGACCGTTGACATAGTTCAGATGGTGCTTGCGGGCAAGGTGAACAAAACTCTTGTAAATCTTCTTGAAAAGAAGGGCGGCAAGGCTGTTGGTATTTCAGGTATGGACGGTCAGCTTATCGAGGCACGTGTCAAGGACGAGCGACTCGGCTACGTCGGCGATATCACAAAAATAAACATCGCTCCTGTCACCGACCTGCTTGAAATGGGTTATATCCCCGTCGTTTCAACTCTCGGCTGTGATGCTGACGGAAATACCTACAATATAAACGGCGACACCGCCGCGGCTCACATCGCGGGTGCGCTTGGCGCTGAAAGACTTATCATGATGACCGATATTGCGGGCATCCTTCGCGATAAGAATGATCCCAAAACGCTCATTCCCGAGGTAAAGGTCAGCGATGCAAAGAAGCTTTACGATGACGGCGTGATTTCCGGCGGCATGATCCCGAAGGTGGAGTGCTGTATCGAGGCTATACGCGAGGGCGTGCAGAACGTTATCATAATGGACGGCAGAGTTCCTCATTCTATCCTTATGGAGCTGCTGACCGACGAGGGCGCAGGTACCATGGTTACCGGAGGTTAAGTATGTATATTAAAGCAATTGATTCACAATACGTTGCGGGAACTTACGGCCGCCTGCCCGTTGAGATAGTATCGGGCAAGGGCTCGATCGTGAAGGACGTAAACGGAAAAGAATATATAGACATGGGCTCCGGAATTGGCGTTACCGCCTTCGGTCTTTGTGATGATGAATGGGTAAAGGCTGTAAGCGACCAGCTCTCGAGGCTTCAGCACATGTCCAACCTCTATTACACCGAGCCTTGCGCAAAGCTTGCACAGCTTCTCTGTGAGAAAACGGGTATGTCGAAGGTATTCTTTGGAAATTCGGGCGCTGAGGCAAACGAGTGTGCAATCAAGGTGGCAAGAAAATACGCCGCCGAGAAAAAGGGCGAGGAATATTATAAGATAATCACGCTTCAAAACAGCTTCCACGGAAGAACGCTTACTACACTCGCCGCAACGGGACAGGATCACTTCCACCGCCTGTTCACTCCGCTTACCGACGGCTTTATCCACGTCCCCGCAAACGATATAGATGCGCTCAAGGCGTGTGTTACCGAGAACAAGGTTGCCGCTATTATGATTGAGTGTGTTCAGGGTGAGGGGGGAGTTCTCCCCGTAAATCAGGAGTTCATTTCCGCCGCCGCCGAGATCGCCGAGAAAGAAGATATTCTTCTTATCATAGATGAAGTTCAGACTGGCAATGGCAGAACGGGCAAGTTCTACGCATATATGCATTACGGTGTAAGCCCCGATGTAGTTACGACCGCGAAGGGACTTGGCGGCGGACTTCCCATTGGTGCTTGCCTTATGAGCAAAAAGGTGGAAAACGTTCTTGGCAAAGGTGACCACGGCTCTACCTACGGCGGAAATCCCGTTTGCTCCGCAGGCGCTGTAAACGTCGTCAGCCGAATTGACGGCGCACTTCTTGACGAGGTCAATACAAAGAGTAAATATATATTTAATGCACTCAATGGGGCAGAGGGGATTGAGTCTGTCAGCGGTCTTGGACTTATGATAGGAATAAAAACCTCAAAGCCAGCCGCCGAAGTTTTGGCAAAATGCATGGAGAACGGCGTTCTTTGTCTTACCGCAAAGGACAAGGTTCGCTTGCTTCCCGCGCTCAATATTCCGATGGACGTGCTCGCGCGCGCTATCGACGTTATCAAAAAGGCTTGTATTTAAGCTAAAGGAGATATTATGAATCTTAAAGGTAAACATTTTCTGAAGCTGCTCGATTTCACCCCCGAGGAGATCGGCGGGCTTATAGACCTTGCCGCAGAGCTTAAGGCAAAGAAAAAGGCGGGAATTTCGCACAGACTTTGTGAAGGCAAGAATATCGCGCTTATATTTGAAAAGACCAGCACTCGCACGCGTTGCTCCTTTGAGGTAGCCGCGGCTGACCTCGGTATGCACCCCGTATACCTTGATCCTTCGGGCTCGCAGATCGGCAAAAAGGAGTCAATAGCTGACACCGCGCGCGTTCTCGGCAGAATGTTTGACGGTATCGAGTATCGCGGATTCGGTCAGGAGCTCGTAGAGGAGCTTGCAAAGCACGCGGGCGTTCCCGTTTGGAACGGACTTACCAACGAGTTCCATCCCACACAGATACTTGCGGATTTCCTTACTATCAAGGAGCATTTCGGCAAGCTTAACGGAATAAAGCTCGTTTATATGGGCGACTCCAGATACAATATGGGTAACTCCCTTATGGTCGGTTGCGCAAAGATGGGTATGCACTTCGTATCCTGCGCTCCCAAGGAGTATTTCCCGTCCGAGGAGCTTATCGCCACCTGCCGGGAGATCGCGGCACAGACGGGCGCAACTCTTGAGTTCATCACCGATCCCATGGTCGCAACGAAGAACGCAGACGTTATTTATACAGACGTTTGGGTATCTATGGGTGAGCCTGCGTCGGTTTGGAAGGAAAGGATCGACGCGCTCTATCCCTATCAGGTCAACAAGGCTCTTATGGATAACGCAGGCGCACAGTGCCGCTTTATGCATTGTCTGCCCGCCTTCCACGACCTTAAGACCACCACGGGTAAGGAGATATACGAAAAGTTTGGCATAGACTGTATGGAGGTCACCGACGAGGTATTTGAAAGTGACGCTTCCATCGTTTTCGACGAAGCCGAAAACCGTATGCACACCATAAAAGCCGTCATGGCGGCTACTCTGTAAAATAAAATAGGCAGAGAGTGTGTTCCTCTGCCTATTTTTGCTGTAAGGAGAAAGAAAATGGATTGCAGACAA
>JAZNOD010000093.1:0-3503 GCA_045580585.1 Eubacteriales bacterium | reverse complement strand
AGCTGTCAAGATCGTCCTTTACAACAACGATGCCCGAAATGGTGTCATTATGACCGCCCAGGTATTTCGTTGAGCTGTGCGTAACGATGTCCGCGCCAAGCTCCAGCAGTCTTTGGTAATACGGCGTCAGGAACGTATTGTCAACAACGCACAGCGCACCGATCTCCTTTGCTATCGCGCTGACGGCGTCGATGTCCGCAACCTTCATCATCGGATTCGTGGGCGTTTCGACGTAAAGCATCTTCGTTTCGGGGGTGATAGCCGCCCTGACTGCATCAAGATCCCCCATGTCAACACAGGTGTGCTTGATACCGTATTTTCCGAAAACGTCATTTATAATTCTGAGCGTTCCGCCGTATATATCGTCGGACATAACAACGTGATCCCCTACGTTAAGCAGGGAGAAAACAGCCATATTTGCCGCCTGCCCGCTTGAAAAGGCAAAGCCCTGCACGCCGCCCTCAAGAATGGCGATAGTGCGCTCAAGCTCCAGCCTTGTGGGGTTTGAAAGACGGCTGTAATCAAAGCCCGTGGAGTTTCCAAGCTCGGGGTGGCGGAAGGTGGCTGACTGATAGATAGGCATGCTTACAGCACCTGTCAACGGCTCGCATCCAAGCGCGCCGTGGACAGCCTTAGACTCAAAATGAAGCTCTTCCTTTGTGCTGAATTCAATATGATTCTTAAAATTTTTCATTCTTTTGTGCCTTTCAAAAAACTTCGGATAAACATAATACCCTTATCGTATTATTTATTTCGACGTTATACGCAAATTAAAGCGCGGCGCAAGGCATTCGAATTACGATTTAGAGATAAGATCGATCAAAATACCTCTCAAGGTCTGCGGATCGCAATTGCCCCTGAGATCTTTCATGCATCTTCCGAAAAGTGCCATAAGCGCCTTCTCTTTTCCTCCCTTGTAGTCAGCGACCGACGCGGGATCTGCCTCAAGAACGGCTTTTACAACAGCCTCTATCTTGGATACGTCGTTTGAAATGATGTATCCGTTAGCCTCGGCGTATTCTTGGGGTTCTATTGATGCATCGTCGAACATGGCAAACAGTATTTTCTTGGCGTTCGCTCTGCCGACCTTGCCCTCTGATACAAGGAGTATCAGGTTTCCGAGAGACTTTCCGCATATATCAAGCATGTCATACGTCATCTTTCTGACGTTCAATATGCTCATGACCTCGGAGATCATCCAGTTAGCCGCATCCTTTGCCGACTTGCAAACACGGTACGCATCCTCAAAGCAGTCACAAAGAGCAATACTTTTCGTAAGCTGAGTTGCATCATATTCGCTAAGTCCGTAATCGCGTATATATCTTTCGAGCTTGACCTCTGGGAATTCGGGAAGAGAGCCCTTGACCGACTCAAACCAATCCTCGTCAATTACTATCGGCATAACGTTGGGATCGGGGAAATAACGGTAGTCGCCCGCAGTTTCCTTGGTTCTCATGGCGTAGCTTCTCGCCTTGATATCGTCCCAGCGTCTGGTCTCCTGGCGAAGAACCTCCGTGCCGTTCTCGATAGCATCGATGTGTCTTGCCGTTTCATACTCAATAGCGCGCTTTATAGCCTCTATGGAGTTCATATTCTTTATCTCGGTTCTCACGCCGAGCTTGTCGCTGCCCTCGGGGCGTACGGAAAGGTTAACGTCACAGCGCATAGTTCCGTGTGCCATTTCGCACTCCGCAACTCTCGCGTAGCGAAGCAGTGTCTTAAGTCTTTCAAGATAAGCCTCGACCTCCTCTGCGCTTGACAGATCGGGCTGGCTTACTATTTCTATAAGCGGAACGCTCGTGCGGTTGAAGTCAACGTGAGTCGTATCCTCGCGGATGTCGTGAACCAGCTTTCCTGCATCCTCTTCCATGTGGATCTGCTTTATTCTGACGTTTTTGGTTCCGTTTGACGTTTTTATCTCAACAAGTCCGTTTACCGCAACGGGAGCAAACCACTGCGTGGTTTGATATGCGGCGGGAAGATCGGGGTAATAATAGCTCTTCTTGTCAAATGTGGTAACTCTGTTTATATGGCAATTGAGCATCATACCCGCCTTCATACCGTAGTCAACAACGCTCTTGTTTACTACGGGAAGCATGCCCGGCATTCCGCAGCAGGCGGGGCAAACGTGCGTATTGGGGTCCGCGCCGTAAGAATGGGCGGAGCAAGAGCAAAATATCTTTGACTTTGTTGCCAGCTCAACGTGAACCTCAAGTCCAATGACAGTTTCGTATCTCATCTTATCTGCCCTCCTTAATAATTCTCGCTAAATCCAGCAAAGCCTGCTCCGAAAAAGCTCTTCCGATCACCTGAACGCCGCCTGCAACTACTGCGGGCAATCCCGTAACAGACGACGGTGCGGTATAGTAATTCTCCTCAAAGGAGATATACTTGTTTGCGGCAACTTCCTCCGCATTATAAGACATGGACGAGCAGCTCGGCATAATGACCGCGTCGAATTCTTCAAATATCTTGGAAAATTCATCAACGATAACTCTGCGCATTCTCAGGCACTTATCATATACGCCGTCATAGTTCTCGCTGGACAGCGTATCCGAGCCAAAGAGTATTGCCGCCTTGAGCAAGTCACCGAACGCCTCGGTGCGGCTGTTGGTGTAAAGCTCCTCGATATTGGAAAAAGTATTGGAACGGTATCCGTATTTTACGCCATCGTAACGCGAAACGTTATTGCAAAGCTCCGCGCTCATAAGAACGTTCCACGCGCCCCTCGCCATGGGGAGAATTTCATTATCTATGGAAGTTACGGTAACACCGTTTCCTTCCATGGCGGCAACTGCCGCATCGATCTTTGCCTTTACGTCAGCATCCGCGCCATTCATCATAGAAGAAACGAGCGCGACCTTGCGGACGGGAGCATACTCCGCGCCCTTTTTGACCTTGGCGCAGATATCGTCGGAAAGGCTCGTTCCGTCCTTTTTATCATTTCCTGCCACAACGTCAAGAACGTCACGGCAGACCTCTGCATCCGCGGCAAGAATGCTGACCGTCTCACCCGAGCAAGCAACGGGAACTGTGCCGTAGCGAGAGATTGTACCGTAGGTAGCCTTCAGGCTGACAAGACCGCTTTGTGCGGCGGCACGTCTGACGCTGCCGTTTACGTCAAGGCAGAGTGCGGCTATGGCATCATTTGACTTAATTGCCTCTGCCGCGGCATTTTTGATTTTGCCCTCAGAGATCAATGCGCCCTTATATGAGGTCTCGCCGAGAAGGTCTATGGCAAACTCGCCAACGTCGGCTTTGCCTCCGAGCTGATATCCGGCAGCCTTGAGGCGCGTAAGCGCCTCTGCCTCAAACAAGCTATTATATCCGTCAAGCATTTTTGAGCCTGCGGTGGTGGGAGCTCCCACCGTGAGTATCATATCATCGGCAATAATGATCTTTTTTTCTTCCATCATCTCATCCTCCGATCATTCAACGACCTTGGGAACGCACCAATAGCCCTCGTCGGTTTCGGGTGCGCCCTCTTGAAGTGCCTCGCGCGA
>JAZNOD010000092.1:0-5436 GCA_045580585.1 Eubacteriales bacterium | reverse complement strand
TTTGCTTCCCGCTTCTTTCTGTAAACATAGGTGTTCCTCCACTTTTTACTACACCTATATTATACCATATTTAAAAAATCCTGTAAAGTATGACAAAAGGCTCAGAACAGAAGTTCTGAACCCTTTGTCAGTAATCTGAAGGCATCGTGCGATGCCTTGTTTTTATATGTTCGTTACGTCCTTGCTTCTTAAAACGTCTGCGACCTCGCTTATGGTCACGAATGCGTGCGGGTCTATTGAGCGAATGATATTCTTCATCTTGTAGATCTGAAATCTGTTTACCACAAAGTAAATTACGGTCTTTTGTGCGTTGGAATATCCGCCCATTCCCGACATCATCGTTGTGCCGCATTTGAACTCATCCATGAGTGCCTTGTTTATCTCTGCCGCCCTTTCCGTGATTATCATTACGGATTTTGAACGGTCAAAGCCCTCAACTACGAAGTCAACGGTCTTAAGTCCCGCCGCGTACGTTACTATCGAGTACAGCGGCAATATCCAGCTGTTTATCACTATTCCGCAAATGACGTAGAGGATCACGTTGTATATCATTACGAAGGTGCCGACTGTTATATTAAGCTTTTTTGAGAAGATGACAGCCATGACCTCGATGCCGTCGATGGCACCGCCGTTTCTGATGGTAAGACCGCTTCCGACACCCGAAATGACTCCGCCGAACAGCGCGCACAATAGCAGGTCCTCGCCCGCAAGAGGGGAGGCTATGCTGACGTCGATGGGCAAAACGTACGTAATCAGCCACGATACGAAAGAGTAGACGGCGATGGCGAATATGGAGTATACGGTAAACGGCACGCCCTGCCTTTTTAATCCGAAAAGGAAAAGCGGAACGTTAAGTATCAGAAGGAACATGGAGAGAGTCCACGTTTCGGGGGTGAGCTGGGAAAGCAGGATGGACGTTCCCGATATGCCGCTGTCGTAGAGATTTACGGGGGCGAGAAATATCGTTACTCCTATGGCGTTTATAGTGCCCGCGATAAGCAGCCAGATGAAATTTCTGATTTTTAAAGAACTCGATAATTTTTCCATTAAGATCTCCATTAATTTATTACTACTTTAATTATATCATAAAAGTAAAAAAAAGAAAGGGGTATGATGATTTTTTATTCAAATTCATTTTTTGTTTTCTATTGCAAAAAAACGCTTTGTGTGTTATAATACAAATTGGTAAATTGTATTTCAAAGGAGAGATATTTAGAATGAACAATGGAGATCAACCCTTCAATTCCGAATACGAGGGATTTGCTCCCGTTGAGAATAAAAACAGTGCGGTAGCCAAAGCTTCCATGGTGCTCGGCATTGTCTCCATCGTGTTTAGCTGTTGTTGCGCAGGTGTGGCAAGCGGCATTATCGCCGCGGTGCTTGCGGCTGTTGACAGAACCGAAAAAGGCAGATTTTCCGCATTTTCTACTGCGGGATTGGTCTGCGGCATGATCGGTATAATTTTTGGTGTCGTTATCTCGGTGCTTTCCGTCTTTTTTTCGGATGCTTTGATGGAAATCGCCGCAGATCCCTCATATTTTAATATTTAATAAGGCAGGTGTAACCTATGGATTACAGGAAAGAATCGCTTAAAAAGCACGCTGAATGGCAAGGCAAAATCGAAATTACCGCAAGAGTTCCCGTGGGGAGCAGGGAGGAGCTGTCGCTGGCTTATACCCCCGGTGTTGCTGAACCTTGTATGGCAATACACGAGGACGTTGAAAAGAGCTTTGAGCTGACACGCCGCTGGAATACTGTACCCGTTATCACCGACGGTACGGCTGTGCTTGGTCTCGGTGACATCGGACCCGAGGCGGGTATGCCCGTTATGGAAGGCAAATGCGCCCTCTTTAAGGCATATGGCGACGTTGACGCATATCCTTTGTGTATTGCAAGCAAGGATACCGAGGAGATAATCCGTTCTATCAAGCTTTTTGCGGGCTCGTTCGGCGGAATAAATCTTGAGGATATATCCGCGCCCCGTTGCTTTGAGATAGAGACAAGGCTCAAGGAAGAGCTTGATATTCCCGTTTTCCACGACGATCAGCACGGTACTGCCATAGTTACCGCCGCCGCGCTTCTCAATGCGCTGAAGCTCGTAAACAAGAAGATAGACGAGATAAAGGTCGTTATCAACGGTGCGGGAGCAGCGGGAATAGCTATTGCTAAATTCCTTATGGCGTTTGGTGTCAAGGACGTTATCGCTTGCAGCAGCCGCGGAATCATCGTTGAGGGCGATACGCGCTTCAACCCCGTTCAGCAGGAGCTTGCAAAGATAACAAACAGAGAAAAGCTCACGGGTACGCTTGCGGATGCTATGAAGGGCGCAGACGTGCTTGTAGGTGTTTCTGTTGCTAATTGCGTTACAAAGGACATGGTAAGATCTATGGCGGACAAGCCCATTCTCTTTACCTGCGCAAATCCCATTCCCGAAATACACCCAGACGATGCGAAGGAAGCAGGTGCTTTCATAGTCGGAACAGGCTCGTCGCAGTATCCCAACCAGATAAACAACGTGCTTGTTTTCCCCGGACTTTTCCGCGGCGCGCTTGACGTCAGAGCAACCACGGTAAACAAGGAGATGATGATGGCGGCATCACGCGGAATTGCGGATTGCATCTCCGATGATGAGCTTTCTTGCGAATATATACTCCCCTACGCTTACGACAAGCGCGCGCATGAGTCTGTTGCTCGTGCTGTTGCCGCTGCCGCTGTTGAAACGGGCGTGGCAAAGATTAAAAAATAAGGAGAAGATCTATGAAAGACTTCAAAAAGATTTCTGCGCTGATCCTTGCGCTTATTATGTGTCTTGGTGCATTCGTTGCATGCGGTGACGATACCGAGGCACCGATCGACGGCTTTACCGTCACCTTCATGGTTGAGGGAAAGCAGTACGGTGATGCGCTTACCGTTCAGAACGGCAGACGTATTACCGAGCCTGCAAAGCCCACCTTCTCGGATGCAGGCTTCGTATTTACGGGTTGGTATACGAGTGACACGTTTGCCGAGGATACTCTGTGGAATTTTACCACGGGTATCGTTACCGCAAACCTCACGCTTTATGCAGGCTACAGACAGGTATTTACCCACGTAACGGATGTCAGAAAGGCAAATGAAGCTTGCACAAGTAAGATAGTATGGTCTCAAAGCGCCGCATCTGCCGCTGACAAATACGAGGTCGTTATTACCGATGCCGCAGGTGTCTCAACCACTCTTGCCGGCAGCGTGGCATTTGACTCCGCTGATTATCTTGTAACCTTTACTCCCACCACCGTTCCTCAGGGCGGAAAGTACAAGGTATCCGTTAAGGACACCACGCAGACTGCCGACGCGGCAGTTGCCGAGGACGTTCTCCTTGGCGGCGCAGGTATTGAGGCGAACCCCTATCTTATAGGCGACGCCCTTGATTTCACCGCCGTCAACCGCGCGAACGTAGCGGAAAATACATATTTTGAGCTTGCCGCAAGCATCACTATTGAAACCTCAAGAGTTGACCAGACGGGTTTTGTGTTTAACGGTATCCTCAACGGAAACGGCAGAACGATAACTCTTGCGAACAGCAACTGCGGAGCGATCTATAAGGTCGGCGAAAAGGGTTACGTTCATAACGTAGGTGTTGCGGGTGCGGTATCTACCGCACTCTATGACAGCGTTGGCTCTATTGCTGATTTCAACGCAGGTAAGGTAGAGATGATAAACGTTACCGCAAAAATTGAAAGCACCGCAGGTCTCGCAGGTGCAAACGGATTTGAAAACGCCCTCAACGACACCCTTGCCGACGGCGAGGGCAAGCGCGGTATAGCAGGCGGCGTTGTAGGTACGAACCTTGCGGGCGGTACTGTTTATAACTGTAAGATAGTAACGAGTGATTCTTCCACCGGTACTGTCAAGGCTTGCATTGCGGGCGGCACTATCGTAGGTCTTAACTACGGCACCATCGAGCTTTGCACCTCTAACGGCTGCTTCGGCGCGTGGAACAGCACCGAAAGCGGCGGCAAGTCGCTCAGTAACTACAGCTACGGCGGCGGCATTGCGGGTATCAACGCGGGTAAGATAACCAAGTGCTTCGTTGACGGCTCTGCAAAGCTTCTTTCCCAGAGATACGATGACGCTGCGGCAGGCGATGCCGCAAGCGGCACAAACAACTCCAATTTCGGCGGTATTGCGGGCTACAATATGGCAAACGCAAGCATCAGCGAGTGCTATTTCGCAGGTATCCGAGTACACGCGGACGAGAACGTCGGCGGTATTGCGGGTCTCAACGCGGGCAGCATCTTTGATTGCTACGTCGAGGGTGAGTACAGATCCGCCAAGATCCTTTCCTACGTTGGCGGCAGAAAGAACGTCGGCGGCGTGGTAGGTAAGCTGGAAGCCACGGGCAGCGTTAAAAATTGCTTTGTTACCGCAAACGTTTTCGCATTTACCGAGGGCAGTGCGTATGCAGTAGCCGAGAAGGCTGATAATTGCGTATATCTTAGCGCAAACCCCAACTCAAAGAGTGTTGATACCAACCCTGCGGCTGTGTCACTTATTCCTCCCGTGGGAAGCAATAACGTAGCCGTAAGCGTTACGGCAGGCTCTTACGACGGACAGGCTGACGTTTCGTTCCTGCTTGGTGAGAGCTATCTTGCAACCGTTAACGGAAACGCAAAATTCGTATTCATCGGTACTACCGTAGTTCTTGCTTGTGAGAGCGAGGTCGTACCCGAGCAGACCATAGAGATAGTTATCGTTGCCGACGGTAACGAGAGTAAGGCAACCGTTGGAGAGACGGGCGCGCCCATCGACGCTCCCGCAAAGTCGGGCTACAAGTTCGTAGGCTGGGCAACGAAGGATGGCGGAGAGGTAGTATTTGACGCGTCCAAGGCTCTTTCGATGTACGATCTTCAGGATTACAAGAACGCATCGGGCGTTATCAAGCTTTACGCCGTCTATGAAAAGAGGGCGGCAAGTGCCGAGGGCTCCGTTCTCATCGCCGTTTGGACGAAAAACGGTGACTGGGTAAGTGCTGACGAGCTTGCGGCTATCAAGTCAGGCTTCGAGGCGGCTCTCACCGCCGCGGGCAAGGACGTAAGCACGCTCACCATTAAGTTCGAGGAGCTTAATACGGATGGTAATAAGGTGGCTGACCTTGGCGCACTCGTTAACGCAGGCACGTACGACATCATCGTAGGCTGCGGTAATAACGTAAACACCACGGGCGGTGTCAGCATCATTGCAAAGGCTGATATCCTTACTAGCATTGTTGCGGCAGGCAGAAAGGTCGCTCTCCTCACCGAGAACGAGCTTGCAAAGGCACTTTACACCTATCTGTCAGGTAATGAGTACGCTCCCGAAACTGCTTCCCCCGAGACGACTGCTCCCGAGACCGTTGCCCCCGAGACGACTGCTCCCGAGACTGTTGCCCCCGAGACGACTGCTCCCGAGACCGTTGCC
>JAZNOD010000091.1:0-2055 GCA_045580585.1 Eubacteriales bacterium | reverse complement strand
ATGCAAAAATTCGGCAAAAGCCAGCCGTCGATGTCACGCCTGCCCGAAAACCGTTCAAGAACAGGACGTTTTGTATGGCAGAAAAACGAGCTTATCGACCTCACCTTCCCGCAGGTGCTTGACAAAATGGTTGAGGAATTTGCCGACCAGGTCGCGTTCAAGTACACCACGCTCGATTATACTCGCACCTACTCGCAATTCCGCGACGACGTTGACAGCTTTGCGCGCGCCCTTATCGCTATGGGTGTCGGTGTCGGCGATCACGTTGCTATCTGGGCGACCAACGTTCCCGCATGGTTTATCACCTTCTGGGCGGCTACCAAGATAGGCGCGGTGCTTGTTACCGTAAATACCGCGTACAAGATACACGAGGCGGAATATCTCTTCCGTCAGTCCGATACACACACTCTTGTTATGGTGGAGAGCTGCCGTGATTCCGATTACCGCGCCATCATCAACGAGATCTGCCCCGAGATCGCCTCGACTCCCTCGGGTCAGCCGCTTCACTGTAAGCGGCTTCCGTTCCTGCGCAACGTTGTTACCGTCGGATTTTCGATGGCGGGCGGTGTAACGCTTGAGGACGCTATGCGAATGGGCGAGAGCGTTCCTGCCGAGGAAGTATCAAGACGCGCCGCCGCAGTCCGCCCCGATGACGTGGCGAATATGCAGTACACGTCGGGAACCACGGGCTTCCCCAAGGGCGTTATGCTTACCCACCGCAACATAGTCAATAACGGTAAATGTATAGGCGACAGAATGGACCTTTCCACCGCCGACCGTATGATGATACAGGTGCCGATGTTCCACTGCTTTGGAATGGTGCTGTCGATGACGTCGTCGATGACGCACGGCGCAACACTGCTTCCGATGCCGTATTTCAGCCCCAAATCCTCGCTTGCCTGCGTGCAAGCAGAGCGTATCACCGTGTTTAACGGTGTTCCTACTATGTTTATCGCAATGCAGTCGCACCCCGATTTTGCAAAGACTGATTTTTCGTCCGTCCGAACGGGTATTATGGCAGGCTCTAACTGCCCTGCCGACCTTATGCTCAGCGCGACAAAGACGATGAATATGACCGAGATCATAAGCGTTTACGGTCAGACCGAGGCATCGCCCGGCTGTACTATGAGCTGTGTTGACGATCCCCTTGAGGCGCGTGTGGGTACTGTCGGTCACGCTTTTCCGAACGTTGAATGCAAGATAATCGACCCCGAAACGGGACTTGATCTGCCCGACGGTGAGAACGGCGAGTTCGTTGCGCGCGGATACAACATAATGAAGGGCTATTACAAAATGCCCCGTGCAACGCGTGAGGCTATCGACCGCGACGGCTGGCTCCATACGGGAGATATCGCTTGCCGCGATGCTGACGGTAACTACCGCATCACGGGCAGACTTAAGGATATGATAATCCGCGGCGGCGAGAACATCTATCCCCGCGAGCTTGAGGAATTCCTCTTTACCCACCCCAAGGTCAGCGACGTTCAGGTCGTCGGCGTTCCCGACAAGAGATACGGCGAGGAGTGTATGGCTTGGGTAATTCCGAAAGAGGGTGAGGAGCTTACCGCCGAGGAGCTTCGCGAGTATTCGCTGGAGCGAATGGCGCGCCATAAGGTGCCGAGATACATTCACATCTGCTCGTCCTTCCCGATGAACGATGCGGGCAAGATACTCAAGTACAAGATGCGCGAGTGGGGTGCCGAGATGATCGCAGACCCCGAAAATCCCCTCTCAAAGCAGTAATATTTGTAAATTCAAAAAATATAGTGCATTTTGCGCTGTAATGTGATATAATGGACTTAACCTAAAATTAAGGAGAAAAACTATGGAAATCAAGATTACAAGAACTACCACCCCCAAGGCAAAGCCTGCAAAAGGTCAGGCACTCGGCTTTGGCAAGATATTTACCGATCATATGTTTATGATGAATTACACCGAGGGCAAGGGCTGGCACGATGCCAGAATCGAGCCTTTCCACAATATCGAGCTTTCCCCTGCCTGCGTGGTATTCCACTACGGTCAGGAGATGTTCGAGGGACTCAAGGCTTATCGCGG
>JAZNOD010000090.1:0-3275 GCA_045580585.1 Eubacteriales bacterium | reverse complement strand
GACCTTTTCGCGGAGCTGGTTTATAAATATAACGATACAGTTGGATTTTGATATAGCGGCGGAGAGCTTACGCATTGCCTGTGACATCAGGCGTGCTTGCACGCCGACCTGCGATGCGCCCATATCGCCCTCTATCTCCTGACGCGGAACGAGCGCGGCGACTGAGTCGATGACGATGATGTCAACAGCACCCGAACGCACGAGCGACTCGGTGATATCAAGCGCATCCTCGCCGCAATCGGGCTGTGAGACGAGCAAATCGTCGATATTTACGCCGAGAGCCTTGGCGTAAACAGGATCGAGCGCGTGCTCGGCATCGATGAAGGCGGCTTCTCCACCCGTTTTTTGCACTTCCGCCACTACGTGAAGGGCAACGGTGGTCTTACCCGAGGATTCAGGGCCAAAGATCTCGATTATTCTTCCGCGGGGAAGTCCGCCGATACCGAGGGCAAGGTCAAGGGAGATAGAACCTGTATGTACAGCCTGCACTTCCATCTGTGCGTTTTCGCCAAGGCGCATTACAGCGCCCGAGCCGAAGTCGCGCTGTATCTGCGAGAGCGCGGTGGCAAGAGCTTTTTTCTTTTCGGATGCATCAGCGGCGGGGGTAACAGCCGCGGTCTTTTTTGTAGCTTTCATTTGATATTTTCCTTTTTAATATAATCTTAATTGTGAGGGTAGATATGTAACGAGTATATTATACAACCGCTTTTGCGCCTTGTCAATAGTTTTTGGGAATATTTTTTCCGAAAACGGAAAAATGTTTTTATAAAGCGCGAAAATAAAAATGCGAATACAAATAAAATTCCAAAAAAGGAATGAAAGTTTGCTGAAAAATCAAAAAAAGTGTTGACACGGTGCGCGTTTCGGGTTATAATATTCTTACATCAATAAAAGGAGACGGCAGATGAATATTCAAGGATTTAACAAAATGACTCTACTCGACTTCCCCGGCAAGGTCGCTTGTACGCTTTTTACGGGAGGTTGTGACCTGCGCTGTCCCTTTTGCCACAATTCCTCGCTCGTGCTGACGCCAAACGCAACTCCCGTGGAGCTTGACGAAATTTTTTCCTTCCTTAATAAAAGAAAGGGTATTCTTGACGGAGTGGTGCTGACGGGCGGCGAGCCTCTTTTGTGGGCGGATGCGGAGGATTTTCTTGCCCGAGTACGCGAGCTTGGCGCGTATTCAATAAAGCTTGATACGAACGGTACGCACCCCGACAGACTTCGCTCCGTAATCGACAGGGGGCTTTGCGATTACGTTGCGATGGATATAAAAAATTCTCCCGCGCGCTATCCCGAAACTGTGGGAATTTCGGGCTTTGACGTGTCGGGCGTTTGCGCCTCTGTCTCGCTTTTGCTTGAGGGGCGCGTGGATTACGAGTTCCGTACCACTGCGGTAGATCCCCTTCACAGCGAGGCTGCGTTTTCGGAAATAGCTGATTTCATTAAAGGTGCACGGCGGTATTTTATCCAGAATTTTGTAGATTCGGGCGCGCTTATCGGTGATGGAATGAGTGCATTTGATGAGCATCAAATGCAGCGTTTTGCCGATATCGTACGAGGAAGCGTTGATTTGGTAAAGCTGCGCGGAATCTGATAATATTCATGGGCAAAATACACAAAAAAGAAAACATAAAACTATATATTGTGCTATTTTTTTAGAAAAACCACAATATATAGTTTTTCGTTCTTGACATTGACCACAAGATATAGTATAATTAGCAAGCAAACAAAATTAGAAAAAGGACGGACAAATAAATGTATCAGGTAGTAAAAAGAAACGGAAAGGTCGTTGAGTTTGACATTTCCAAGATATCACGTGCTATCACTCAAGCATTCGAGGCTTGTGAGAAACAATATAATCCCAACGTTATCGACCTTATCGCTCTGCGTGTCACCTCGCATTTCGAGCCGAAGATCGTAGAGGGCAAGGTCGCCGTTGAGGACATTCAGGACAGCGTGGAGTCTGTTCTCGCTCAGGCGGGCTACGAGGACGTCGCTAAGGCGTACATCCTCTACCGCCGCCAGAGAGAGAAGCTGCGCAACATGAAGTCCACCATCCTTGACTACAAGGATACCGTTGACTCCTACGTTAAGAATATTGACTGGCGTGTAAAGGAAAATTCCACAGTTACCTATTCGGTAGGCGGACTTATCCTTTCGAACTCGGGCGCGATCACGGCGAACTACTGGCTCTCCGAGATCTACGATGACGAGATCGCCTCTGCTCACCGCAATGCCGATCTTCACCTGCACGATCTGTCGATGCTGACGGGATATTGCGCAGGTTGGTCGCTCGGACAGCTCATCAAGGAAGGACTTGGCGGTATCCCCGGCAAGATAACCTCTGCTCCCGCAAAGCATCTTGCAACGCTTTGCAACCAGATGGTAAACTTCCTCGGAATCATGCAGAACGAGTGGGCGGGCGCGCAGGCGTTCTCCTCGTTTGACACTTATCTCGCATCGTTTGCAAAGGGGGATAATCTTAGCTACGAGCAGGTAAAGAAGTGCATCGAGTCCTTCGTTTACGGCGTTAATACCCCTTCCCGTTGGGGCACACAGGCGCCCTTCTCCAACATCACGCTGGACTGGGTATGCCCCCCCGACCTTGAGAACCGCCCTGCCGTTATCGGCGGCAAGGAGGCTGACTTCACCTACGGTGAGTGTAAGAAGGAAATGGACATGGTCAACCGTGCCTTCATCGAGATAATGATTGAGGGTGACGCAAACGGACGCGGCTTCCAGTATCCCATTCCCACCTACTCCATCACCCGCGATTTCGACTGGTCCGAGACGGAGAACAACCGTCTGCTCTTTGAGATGACCTCGAAGTACGGAACTCCCTATTTCTCCAACTATATCAACAGCGATATGGAGCCGAGCGACGTTCGCTCCATGTGCTGCAGACTGCGCCTTGACCTTCGCGAGCTTCGTAAGAAGTCGGGCGGATACTTCGGCTCGGGCGAAAGCACGGGTTCGGTTGGCGTAGTTACCATCAATATGCCCCGTCTTGGCTATCTTGCCGAGAATGAGGAGGATTTCTACCGCCGTCTTGACCACATGATGGATATCGCCGCAAGATCGCTCAAGATCAAGCGCGATATTATCACCAAGTTGCTTGACGAGGGACTTTACCCCTACACCAGACGCTATCTCGGCACGTTCAACAACCACTTCTCCACCATCGGTCTTGTCGGAATGAACGAGGCTTGCCTCAACGCAAGCTGGATCCGCGAGGATATGACGGGCAAGAAGGCGCAGAAGTTTACGCAGGA
>JAZNOD010000089.1:0-19596 GCA_045580585.1 Eubacteriales bacterium | reverse complement strand
AGGAGGCAGTGGAGTACCGCTTTCAAAGGCAACTGACGCACTTTGAAGCAGAGATGTACCGCCAAAAGGCGCTCGAAAAGTTGGAAAAATTCGACCGAATTCAAGGGTCGAAAATCAAGCAGGAGAAAGCATAGGTGGCGTGACCGCCACCTATGCGACTCACATCGGACGGCAACGCCGACCGAAAAAGCCCGTGTTTACGGCATTTGTGAGCGTTTTAAATGCGAAAAAACATCGGTGCCAAAATAGGGGTCGTAAATACGGGCTTGGTGTAATTCCAGGAGCACACGACACCGAAAAACGAGATGAATAAAGGCTTTTCTACGGCGCTGTGCCGTGGTGTATTACGAAAAACGGAGGTAAATATGGAATCTAAAGAGAAAATACGAGTCAGTCTGTTACTCGACAGAGATTTAGTGGAAACGGCAGACAAAATCATGAAGGAGCGCGGTTACCGTTCGCGGAATCAGTTTTATTCGGCACTGCTCGCTGATGCGGTTTCGGATGAGCTGACCGACAAACACAAGGATATCCTCGGTGAGAAATTCGCCGAAGCGATGGCAGAATACGTGGAAGAAATCAAACGAGCGGTGTCCAAAGGTCTGTATCGCTATGCGGTTCACCAAGAGATCCTCTCAAGAATGATGGCTGACCATTACGGCTACAGCTACACGGACGTGCACGATATGATGTGGGAAGCATGCAAGAATGTGCGCCGTCTGCGCGGTAAGGTTCCGCTGGAACAAATCCTCGCCGGCTACTACACAAAGAATCAAATCGAAACTGTTCTTCCGGCAGAAGAAGTTGATGAAGAAGATTTCTAAAGTCGCTGGATATTCGAAAAGAGTTGTGGTATGTTGTTGTGCTACAGAAAGGAGATGAGAACTATGGCAAACAGAAGACCTGCGGGCGACGGAATGGTTCGACAAAAGAAGCGCGGTCAATGGGAAGGGCGTATCACCGTCGGTCACAAGAGCAACGGCAAGCCGATCTTCCGTTACGTCTACGGCAAGACACAGAAAGAGACTCTTGAAAAACTGCATCAGCGCATCGAGGACTACCGTGGCGTGGAGCTGACCGAGGATAGCAAGATGACCCTCGGCGAGTGGCTCGACCGATGGATGAACGAGTATATGATCTTCACCATCCGCGAGAGTACCTGGGACAACTACGCTTCGCTGATCCGCATGCATGTGAGACCCTACCTCGGCGACAAGCCGGTGGCGTTCATCACCACCGCCGACGTGCAGAGAATGTATAACAAAATCAAAAAGAACGGTCGGCGTAAGGCGCATCCTCTTCACGGACACGAGCTTGCCGACAGCACGGTACGCAGTGTTCACATGATGCTCCACGAAGCCATGGATGCGGCGGTGAGGGAGCGGCTCATCGTCAAGAATCCCACCGACGGCACCACCATCCCGAAAAACAATTACGCACCCAAACAGATACTCACCGAAGCACAGCTGGAAAAGTTCATGCTCATCGCAATGCAGGACGAGGTATGGCGCGACTTCTTCTACACCGAGCTGACCACGGGACTGCGGCTCGGAGAAATTTGCGGACTGCGGTGGTCGGACTTCGATGAAGCCACGGGACGGCTGAAGATCTCGCGGACGGTGAAGAGAAAGAAAGGCGGCGGTGTGACCTGGGGTGATACGAAAACCGAAACGGGAATGCGCAACATTCTCTTGCCGCCGAGCACGGCAGAAATATTGCGAGAGCGAAAGAAAACAGCGATGAGTGAATGGATCTTCCCGAACATCTACAGACCCGAGGAGGCGATGCATCCCGAGTATCCCTACAACCGTATGAAAACCTTGCTGAAGCAAGCGGGACTACCGCTGATACGCTTCCACGATCTACGGCACACCTTCGCCACCCACGCGCTGACGGGCGGTGTGGATGCAAAGACCTTGTCACGTATCCTCGGGCACACCAACGCCAGCTTCACGCTGGACACCTACACCCATGTGACCACCGATATGCAAAAGCGAGCGTCGGGCATCGTCGGTGGCTTCATGGAAGACCTCATCATAAAGGAGTGAGATAAATGGCAAAGAGAAGAAAAAACGGCGAAGGTATGATTCGCAAACGAGCTGACGGACGGTGGGAAGGCCGAGTGGTGGTCAGCTACGATGACAAAGGGCTGCCGATCACCAAAAACGTCCTCGCTCATACCAAGGCCGAGTGTGCCGAGAAGCTTGAAAAGCTGAAAGAGGAATACCGACCGCCGAGTACGCGGTGCAAGCCGGATATGCTGTTCGGCGATTGGATGGAGTTTTGGTACGAGAACTACTCCAAGCCTGCCATCCGATCGCTGACACAGCAAAACTACGAGAACCGAATCTACGACCACATCATCCCCGAGATCGGCAAGATACCGCTGAACAAACTGACGCAAAACGATCTGCAACAGTTCTATGCACGGCTGAAGCGAAACGGGCGAAAGCAATACGTTGAGAAATACGGCCCCGGACTGTCCGACCGTATGGTGCGAGCTTGCCACGCAAGCTGCAAAATGGCACTTGAAAAAGCGGTAGCCGAAGGACTGATACGGGTCAATCCTGCCGTCGGGTGTAAACTGCCTCCCAAGAAAGCGCGGGAGATGCAGGTGCTGACGAAAGACGAGCTACAGCGATTCCTCGCCCAGGCCAAGGAGGACGGATACTACGAACTGTTCCTCTTGGAGCTCGGCACGGGCATGCGCCGAGGGGAACTGATGGGACTGCAATGGGATGACCTCAACTTCCGCACGGGAGAATTGCACATCGTCCGCCAGGCGTGTGCGGTGAACGGCAAAATCGAGATCTCCGTGCCGAAAACAAAAAGCTCCATCCGCACGGTGGTACTGCCGCCGTCCCTGGTGGAGGTGCTGAGAAAATATAAGGAGACAATCAACTCGCGCTGGATGTTCCCGTCACCGCAAAATCCCGACGTGCCGCGATATCCTACGTCCGTCGGCGACATTCTGTCGATACTTCTCAAACGGGCGGGATGCAAGCACGTGCGGTTCCACGATCTGCGCCATACCTTCGCAACAATGGCGCTGGAAAACGGCATGGACGTGAAAACGCTGTCGGCAACCATAGGCCATGTATCAGCGGCAACGACGCTGGATATCTACAGTCATATGACCGATACCATGCAGATGCAGGCGGCGGTGAGCATTGACCGCAAAATCGGCGGTACAAACGCGCAGATGCCTGCGGTCGAGCAAACACCTGAGGATACAGCAAAACCGCCCGTAAACGCCCCGTGTGAGCCCACAGAGCCCCATCCCGAGCCCGTCCCGAGAAAGATCCGCAAGTCAGGTACCGGATGCCGTATCAAATCAATGACAACCTTTGGGAAGGTAGCTTCTTCCCGAGACTTCCAAACGGTACACGAAAAAAGTTCAACATCTACGCGAAAACCCGAGAAGAGTGCGAGGTGCTCCTCGCTGAGATGATCAGGGAAAAGAAAGCCGAGATTGCGGAAGAAAAAGCAAAACTAAAAGAGGGCGCCGACTAACGGCGCCCTCAAAAATTGGTTTGCAGTAAACAAAGAAGTCTCGTTACTACGATAAAAATACAGTACAATTATGCATCTTCATCACTATTTTCGATTTCATCAATAAGTTGTTTCGGATTGTCGTTCCCTGTCATTATTTTTAGCAAATTTTTTCCATACTTATCAAACATGAAAATTGGTAAAAGGATACTATCTTTTATGATGTTTTCACTAATAGTAGTATCTTCAAAATTGACAAAAGTCTTGTACCGTATCTCTCCGTCCTTATAATCCAGTTCAAAATTACCATTTATTAAACCATAATTTGCTCTATGTAAATATTCTGCAACAAAAGCGACATTATCTTCTTCTGCATTGCTATTTAATATAGTGTAAACAGTGTAGGAGGTTTCTCTAACTCGAATGATAATATGTAAGTTTCCAAGTGCACCGTTCATATTAATTCCTGTAGTGAAGATGGACTTTTCTTCGTTAAACGAGTAATTCCAATCTTCTTTTTCAAAAAAATTCTTTAATAATTGAATAGTTTTTTTCATAAAATCACCTCATAATTTAATGCAGTTTGCGATACTGTTAGCAATGCTTTTGTCTATAAGCGACAATCCTAATGATGTAATAGAAACTATATCGTTTCCTAATTCAGACACTAAAAAGAACAAGTAAACTGCAACTATTATTGCGTAGAAAGAATAGGAAAAGATTCGCGTACATATTTTTTTGCGTTTCTTTTCACGAAGCTTAATCTCATCGGGAATGCCCATATTGTCCATTCGATTGTATATTTTTTCGATTATCTGTTCTGTAATCGAGAGAAAAACCAGCAGTATTGCAACCACATTTACCAGCGCATTTGCGAAAACCAATCGATCAGAATCATTCAATAAACACCGGAAAGCAATGAGAAGAGCCGTTATAATTACAAATGTAGATGTTTGATTTTTCAAAACTTTATTTACCCCATCAGTTCTTTTCGAATAGCCAAATAATCATCATTTTTCTCCATAGAAAGAGAACACATAAAAACATATTTTCTTTTCAAGGATAATAACAAATTATCATTTTTAAAAATTTGTTCGTTTTTACTATTGTTATAACACTCTTTAAGGTTGTATTGTGCAACAATTTTTCTTGCTAAACAAGATGTCTTTTTGTTTTTAGGAAAGTATGATACTTCATTCATATCAATCACCCTTATTACTTATGCTGCGACAATTCGATTTGTACAATTCGTTTAACTTCATAATATCATCGAACGACAACTCGTCTTCCTCGTATTTGTTTCGCAACATCTCGGATGCTTTTCGTTGTTTAGGGTGCCCTGATGCTTGGACTGTATCCAAAACGTAAACAATCGTTTCCGGACTAACTTCAGATAAAAATTGTTTGCACAAAGCATCTTCTTCTTTTTGGATATCGGCTTTCTTTTCCGCAAGTGTATCAAATTTTTTTGATAATTTTTTATCTAAAAGTGAATCTACCATCGTGACACCTACCCATACCCATGTAAAATGATAAATAACCATTCATCTATTAAAATTATACATGAAATATGTGGAAACGTCAAGGTAAAAGCGGATTTTTGTCGCTTAATTCATTTTCTACATAAGAAAGCCGCAGAGATACCCCTGCGGCTTTGTTTTGCGGCAAAAACCGCCGTTTTGGTCGGAGTGACAGGGTTCGAACCTGCGGCCTCAACATCCCAAATGTCGCGCGCTCCCAACTGCGCCACACCCCGATTTTTATTCAATTTTTCGTTTTTTTGCGTGGAAGTGGGACAAACTGTGGTCAAACTCAAAATACACGCTTTTTTGAGTTTCCCAAAAGTGCCGAAAGTCCGCATAAACAAAGGTTTTTCGGAACTTTCTCATTTTTGCGGTTATAACTGCTAGGCACGCTCCCAAATGTCGCGCGCTACCAACTGCGCCACACCCCGATATCAGATTTAGAGAGAGTCAACTCAAGGTTAATGCGAACGTATTTAAAAAACGGCGAACAAAGTGAGTCGTTTTTAAAGGAAGAGTCAAGCGAAAAGCGAGTAAACGTGCTGGCTCTGACGCGCGCCACACCCCGATATCATATTTAGAGAGAGTTAACTCAAGGTAAGTGCGAACGTATTTAAAAAACGGCGAACAAAGTGAGTCGTTTTTAAACGTCTATCAAGCGATCACTTACCGTAGTATTATATTCCAAAATCGTCGCATTGTCAACTGCTTATTTCAATATCGAACGTTTATATTCGCTCGGAGTCATTTTAGTATACGCCTTAAAGCACTTGGAGAAATACTGCGGATTATCAAACGCCAGCATATCCGATATCTGCGTCAGATTATACCGCTCCTCGCGAATCAGCCGCTTCGCCTCCTTTATCTTTAACCCGTTGTAGTACCTCATTATCCCGTGGTACTGGCGAAACAGCTGCTTGACGGTGCTTTCACTCTTGCCGACCTTACGCGCAACGTCGCTTACCGTTATCTTTTCGTAAACGCTGCTCTGCAAAAAATCCAGTATCTCCTTGACGTTGTACGGCACGTTCATGCCGTCAATCTCGTAGCTCCGACGCATCTTCTTGGTCAGCACGTCGGTGTTTCTGCATAGCATTATTAAGAATATCTCCAAAAGATTTTTGGTCATCTGACTGCTCCCGAACGGCGCGTTTTCCACCCTCTCCAGCTGCGGCTGTAACGGGTCGTGCTCGTTTTTTGGCTTGAAGCAGGAAAGCCCCTCCTCAAACAGCATCGATAACGTGCTCTTCTCCTCCGCGTCAAGCCTGAATATCTTTCCCTCAAAATACTTCATCGCCCGACTCTTGCACTCAAACGTGATAATGCTGACGTTCGGCGCCGTGCTTCCCATTCCCGTCAGGTTGTGAAACTCGCCCGGCTTGTGAAACGTCATCTCTCCGCTTTTGAGAACAAACCTGTTCCTGTCCGCCGTGCATAGCATCTCGCCCTTGTCAATGTATACCATCTCCCAGAAATCATGCCGCTCTCCGCCGTAACTGAAATCCTTCGATAACTCCATGTAAAATATCGTTATTATATTCTCAATATTGAACTTCTTTTCAAAACTGAAACGTGTAAAATTATTTTCCATGACGCACCTGCAATTGTCCGATTTTACACATATTATAACCGATTTTACGTGTCCATGCAATAGCAATATTGATATAATTGATAAAAAAGGAGGATTTCGATATGTATACAGTTCTTGCAATAACCTGCCATCCCGACGATATGGAAGTCGCTTGCGCAGGTACCCTTTTAAAATGTAAAGCCCGCGGCGACAGGGTAGTCATCTGCCACCTTTGCAGCGGAAACCTCGGCCATGAAATCATCCCGCCCGATGAGCTGTCCGTCATGCGCGCCAAGGAAGCGGAGCGTAGCGCGGAGCTTGCAGGCTTTGAGATAATCCATAGCCGCTTTGACGACCTTGATATCTATGACAATAATAAGGCGGCGCGTGATAAGGTGGTCGATATCATAAGACAGGTCAACCCCGACTTCATTATCACCCACGACCCGAACGACTATATGCCTGACCATACCGCCGTTTCCCGACTCGTGTTTGACGCAAGCTTTGCCGCTACCGTCCCGAGCTATAAATCGTCCGTAAGCGACAGAGCCCGTCTTGTACCTATCTACTATATGGACACCGTTGCGGGCGTTAACTTCAACCCCACCGAGTACGTTGACGTGTCAGAGCATATCGACACAAAGCTTGAGATGCTCGAGTGCCACGAATCGCAGATCGTGTGGATGCGCGACCATGATAATATCGATTTTCCCGCAATGGTCAAAACCTGCTGCCGTTACAGAGGCTTCCAGTGTGGCGCTGACTACGCCGAAGGCTTCAGAATGTGTCAGGTATACCTTAAAGGCACAACTAAAAGATATTTACCGTAAAAAAGATATTTACCGTAAAGGAGAAAGACTATGAACTTCAATTCAACAGTAAAAGGCTCGGCGCTTGAGGGCTTTTATCCTGCAGGCTGGGACTTTGATAAGATAGACGCGTGTATCGACGCGCCTGAAAAAATTTGCGACAGACAACCACATTGGAACGACGGCTTCACTCCCGTGAAATGCGATGGCCTTGCAGAATTTGAAACGTATATGGGCCATGAAATCGCAATGCAGATTCGTCTTGCGAAGGAAAGAAACGAAAAGATAGCGTTTATTCTCCCCGTAGGTCCTATGGGCATGTATAAATGGGTCGTTTACTTTATCAAGGAATGGAACGTAAGCTGTGACCACGTCTATACCTTCAATATGGACGAGTGGGCTGACGGCGACGGCAACACCCTCGCGCCCGATAACCCCGGTGCGTTCCAGTACGCTATGGAGCAGGCGCTTTTCAATCCGCTCGGCGACCTGACCGTACCGCGTGAGCAGAGAAACTTTGCTACAAAGGATAACCTGCCCACCTACCCCGAGAAAATCGCCGCGCTCAAAGCGGAGGGCGCAAAGCTCGTACTCGTTTACGGCATCGGCAGAATGTGCCATATCGCGTTCTGGGAGCCTACCTTTGCAGAGGACTATGCAACGGCGGCAGAATGGGAAAATGCGCCTTACAGAATCGGCGCTAAAATCCATCCGCTCACCGTTGAGCAGAACGCTCTTACAAGCTTTAAATCAAGAACAACTCTCGTTCCGTGCCGCGCCAATACGATAGGCCCCGGTATCTTCTTAAAGGCTGACTCCGCTATCGGCGGCGCTGCCGGTACTCTCGGCCGCGGTATGCAGTGGGAGGGTATGTCGCTCTGGATGACTCTGCGCTACGGCAAGACCCCGTGGATAACCTCGTCGTATATCCCCACTCTTGCGGGCAGACTGTTCTTCCTCAAAGACCTCGCAGGTCCTCTGGAAGCGGAGTGTAACTAATATGGAAAGACATGGTATTGCAGTCGCAGGTACTGCACTTGTTGATAAGATAAACGATATCGCCGTCTATCCCGAATCGGGCGAGCTTACAAAGATACTTAACGTCAGCGTGGCGGTGGGCGGCTGTGTCCCCAACGTTGCAATCGACCTTAAAAAAATATCACCCGAGCTCGGTATTTACGCTATCGCAAAAATCGGCGATGATAAAGAGGGCGAGTACCTTGCAAGCACGCTTGAAGCAAACGGCGTGGATATAAGCGGCGTGAAAACGGCAGGCGGTATGAAAACGTCCTTTACCGACGTAATGTCGGTTATGGGCGGTCAGCGTACCTTCTTTACCTACGCGGGCGCGGATTCCGATTTCGGCTCGGACGATATCGATTTCGATAACCTTCAGGCGAAAATCCTCCACCTCGGCTATTTTCTGCTGCTTGATAAGGTGGATAACGGCGAAGGCCTTGAAATACTCAAAAAGGCGACGGAAAAGGGGATTAAGACCTCTATCGACCTTGTCAGCGAGAGTTCTGACAGATACTCTCTCGTGCTGCCCTGCCTTCCGTATACCGACTATCTTATAATAAACGAAACGGAAGCGGGTAAGCTTGCGGGTATCGAGCCAACAGCCGATAACCTTGAAGCTATCGCAAGAAGCCTTAAGGATAAGGGCGTGCGCGAAAAGGTTATTATTCATATGCCCGACCGCTCTGTCTGTATGTCGGATGAGGGCTACTCGGTAATGGGCTCGGTCGACGTGCCTAAAAGCTATATTAAGGGTAAGACGGGCGCGGGCGATGCGTTCTGCGCAGGCGCGCTTGTCGGTATCTATAACGACCTGCCCGATAGGGAAATAATGGACCTTGCGTCCTGCACCGCGATAATGGCGCTCGGCGCACCCGATGCAACAAGCGGACTCAAAACCGCACAAGAAACAAAACAATTCTGTAAATCGTTTAAACGTATGCAAATCTGAAAAAAGACACAAAAGACACTTTCAATTTGAAAGTGTCTTTTTTAAGTCATTCGTTTTGTTCGTTTTTATTATTTATAATTATAATCAGAGGTGATTATAATGCAAAACGAAGGATATTTAATTGCGCCGATTTACTGTATGTGCGGACAGGACAGGAGGACATTTCAAGAGAGGACAAAAAGACATTTCAAGAGAGGACAAATTGTCCTGCAAGGAATACTGAATATAATAATACTGAAAATAATAATACTGAAAATCAGTCTGTCTGTCAGGGGACGGACGGGCAGGCGGACGAGCTTTTTTAGAACAGATAAAAAATCAGAGCGAGGTCGAGATATTCGAAAACGCTATCGAATAACCTCGAAAAAAAGTCCCTGCCACAAGGGCAGGGACGAGTAGATCATATATAGTCTTTATAGAACAGAACGGTTATTTTGGACGCTTCGGCGCGGGTTGCGTTGCCGCGCGGATTGAAGCAGGTTTTACCGTCTGTTTCAATACCGTTTATAATACCTGCGCGCTGACAGGTATAAACCGACTCCTTAGCCCAGTCGCTTATCGACTTGTCGTCGTGGAAGGAAATCGCTTCGATATCCGACTTTAACGTGATTTCAAGACAGTCTGCAAAGCGTACGAGCATGGTGCACATCTGTTCGCGGGTGATGTTGTTGTTAACACCGAACGTTTTAGCATCAAGCCCGTTTGTGACGCCGTTTGCAACCGCCCACTTGATAGCGCCCGTGTACCACTTGCCTTTTTCTACGTCTTTAAAGTCAGTTGCCGCCGAGTTGTCAAGCTCCGCGCCTGATATACGCGCAAGCACGGTGATGAACATCGCGCGGGTGAGCGTTTTGTTCGGCTCAAATTTGGTGTCGCTTATGCCGTTGAATAACTGATAACCGTACGCAGTTTCGACGTAGTCTGCATACCACTTATCCCGCGAAATATCGGTCAGCTTGTCTTCAAGATAGATGACCGTCACGTCCGATGGCTTTCCGTTTTCAAACGCGGTGTTGGTTTTTGCGCTCGACCTTACGTAGACGTTTTTGATGTTCTTACTGAATTTCTCCCAGTTTAATGAATTTACATTGCGATTTAAAAGTAAACTCGTAAGGTTTTCGCAGTATGCAAACGCAGTTTTTTCAACACTTGTAATCTCGTCGGGTAAGGCAAATGCCTTTGCCGCTTTATTGTTGGGATAAACGACTATCGACTTTTTATCTTTAGAATAGAGTATTCCGTTTTCCGAACAGAAATGCTCGTTTTCTTCGACTACTGTTATCTCTTTCAAAAGAACTGTGTAAGCGTTGAATTTATCGGTTAAATAGACAGGTTCTACGCCGTAATCATTACGCCACTCCGAGTAGAGTTCTGTAACGTCCGATAACAGCGTTATCTTTTTAAGGTTTAAGAACCAGATACCTATACATCCGTTGATTCCGCCTTGACCTGTGGTGTATTCCGTGACGCTTGAACAATGGTTAAATGCATAGTCACCAACGTGGGTTACCGTTTCGGGAACTGTGATGCTTTTTAACGCGACACATCCATTGAAAGCATAATCGTATATACTTTCAATACTTGAGGGAATGTCGATTTTTTCAAGTGAAATACAACCCGAAAACGTACTATTTTCAATTGCTGTGACAGTATTGGGTATAACGACTTCGGTCACACCTTCAACACCGAAAAACGCCGCAGCGCATATCTGAATGGTGTCGGGCTTTATTGTGTATTTACCTGTGAGCGTGGATTTTGCTTTGTAAAGAATTTTGTTAACGTAAAACGCGTCTTCTGCTTCCTTGAGACTGTTTTCAAGGAATGGAGTGTTTTCAAAAGCGCGTTCGCCTATTTCGATGATGCCTTCGTGTAATTCGATATCGGTGAGGGAAGTGCAAAATTCAAACACTCTGTCACTAATGCGCGTAACGCCGCTTGGTATAGTAATGCTTTCAAGTGAAGGACAATAACTGAACGCCCCATTTTCCAATTCGGTAAGTCCTGACGGAATGGATACTTGATTTAGCAGAGGACATCTGCTAAAGGCGTAATTGCCGATTTTCAGCAATCCGTCGGGCAGATCGACCGACTCAATGGAATTACATAAATAAAATGCATAATCGCCGATTGAGGTAACACCGTTTTCGACAACTACTTCCGTGATGGTGTCTTTTTGTCTATACCACGGCGTATTACTAAAATGACGATACTCTGTCATGTCGCCGCTGCCCGAAATGGTGAGCACACCGTCTGTCAGCGACCACGTCACGTTTTCACCGCAGTAATTTGCCGCGAACGCAGTCGGCAGGCATACGGTTGATAGGGCGGTCAGTATTATCATAACAGCGATAATTATTGACGTTATTCTTTTCATGGTATCACTCCCTTTATTACGATTATAGCATTTATATATAATGTTTTCAATATTGTTTCAATTTTTAAGAATTTTTAATAAAGCAGACGTTTAAGGTACCTGCCTGTGTATGAGCCTTTGACCTTTGCGACCTCCTCGGGAGTGCCCGTCGCGACTATCGTACCGCCGCCGTCACCGCCCTCGGGTCCGAGGTCGATTATATGGTCTGCCGTCTTGATTACGTCGAGGTTATGCTCAATTATTATAACGGTGTTACCGCCGTCCACAAGCTTTTGCAGTACCTCGATAAGCTTGTGCACGTCAGCAGTGTGCAGTCCCGTCGTCGGCTCGTCGAGGATGTATACCGTCTTACCCGTCGAGCGCTTTGACAGCTCGGTCGCGAGCTTGACGCGTTGCGCTTCACCGCCCGACAGCGTGGTGGACGACTGACCTATCTTGATGTAGGACAGCCCCACGTCGTACAGCGTTTTCAGCTTACGGTAAATACGCTGATGGTTTTCAAAGAAGTACATACCCTCCTCGACCGTCATGTCAAGCACGTCCGCGATGGACTTGTCCTTGAACTTGACTTCAAGCGTTTCACGGTTGTAGCGCTTGCCCTTGCACACGTCGCAGGGAATGTATATATCGGGTAAAAAGTGCATTTCTATCTTGACGATGCCGTCGCCCTGACACGCTTCGCACCGTCCTCCGCGTACGTTGAAGGAAAACCGTCCCGCCCCGTACCCGCGCGCCTTGGCGTAGTTTGTGGACGCGAACAGCTCGCGGATATCGGTGAACACCGACGTGTAGGTCGCAGGATTGGAGCGCGGCGTTCTGCCTATCGGCGACTGGTCGATGTCTATGACCTTGTCAAGATTCTCCATTCCGTCAATGCCGTCGTGCGCACCGGGGAAGGTGCCCGCACGGTTGAGGTCGCGCGCGAGCGCCTGATACAGTATCGAGTTGATAAGTGACGACTTACCGCTGCCCGACACACCCGTCACGCAGGTCATCACCCCGAGCGGTATGGTGACGTCGATGTTTTTGAGGTTGTTCTCTCTCGCACCGCGGACGGTGAGCGTCTGCCCGTTACCGCTTCTGCGCGTTTTCGGCACCTCTATCTTTTTAGCGCCCGACAGATACTGCCCCGTTATCGACTCGCTTACCGCCATTATCTCCTCGGGACTGCCCTGCGCTACGACGTGACCGCCGTGTATACCCGCGCCGGGGCCGATGTCTACAATATGGTCCGCCGCCATCATCGTTTCCTCGTCGTGCTCGACGACTACCAGCGTGTTTCCGAGGTCGCGCAGGTTTTTGAGCGTCGCGATAAGCTTGTCGTTATCGCGCTGATGAAGTCCAATCGACGGCTCGTCAAGAATGTATACGACGCCCATCAGCGACGAGCCTATCTGTGTCGCAAGACGGATACGCTGACTCTCACCGCCCGACAGCGTGCCTGCGCTTCGTGACAGCGTGAGGTATTCAAGCCCGACGTTGCGTAAAAACTCAAGCCTGCTCTTTATCTCCTTGATAACGCGCTCCGCAATCATCATCTGCTTTTCGGTAAGTGTCAGCTTATCAAAGAACTTTATCAGATTAACTACCGACATATCGGTAATCTCGCTTATGTTTTTACCGCCAACCGTGACGGCGAGCACCTCGGGACGCAGACGCCTGCCCTTACAGGCGGCGCAGTCGCTCTCACGCATCATGCTCTCTATCTCGCGGCGCATATAATCGCTTGTCGTTTCCTTGAACCTGCGCTCAAGGTTGGGGATAACCCCCTCGTACGCGCTGTCGTACTCAACACTTCCGAAGCTTGACCGACGGTTCATCTTCAGCTTCTCGCCGCCGTTGCCGTACAGCACGATATCCATCTTCTCCTTCGGTATGTCCCTTACGGGTATATCAAGCGGTATGCCGTAGCTTTCCGAAATCGCGTTGAAATACATACGCGTTATGCTGTCGCCGTGGTATGGGTTTGACCAGCCCGTCGCCTTGATAGCGCCGCCGTTTATCGACTTGCTCCAATCGGGTATCACAAGGTCAATATCCAGCTTGAGTCGGTAACCGATACCGTCGCACTCGGGACACGCCCCGAACGGCGCGTTGAAGGAGAACATCCGCGGGTTTAACTCCTCTATCGAAAAATCGTGGTCGGGACAGCTGTAATTCTGCGAAAACAGTATCTCCTCGCCCTCAAACGTCTGCGCGATCACAAGCCCTTTCGCATTGTGAAGCGCCGTTTCTACCGAGTCCGCAAGACGCTGACGCACACCGTCGCGGACAACAAGCCTGTCAACGATTATCTCAATGTTGTGCTTTTTGTTCTTTTCAAGCGGTATCTTCTCCATAAGGTCGTATACGATACCGTCTACCCGTACGCGTACAAACCCGCTCTTTGACGCGTCCTCGAACAGCTTCTGATACTCGCCCTTTCTGTTGCGGATGACGGGCGCTAAAATATTGAGCTTGGTCCCCTCGGGAAGTTCGAGTATTCTGTCTACTATCTGGTCCACTGTCTGTTGCGATATCTCGCGGTTGCAGACGGGACAGTGCGGTGTTCCGATACGCGCGTATAACAGACGCAGATAATCGTATATCTCGGTCACCGTGCCGACCGTTGAACGCGGGTTTTTGGTGGTCGTCTTCTGATCGATGGCGAAGGCGTGGGATAACCCCTCTATCTCGTCCACGTCAGGCTTTTCCATCTGCCCTAAAAACATTCGCGCGTAGGACGACAGACTCTCGACGTACCTGCGCTGACCCTCCGCGTACAGCGTGTCAAACGCAAGCGACGACTTGCCGCTGCCCGATAACCCCGTGAACACGACTAACTTGTCGCGCGGTATCGTCACGTCTATATTCTTTAAGTTGTTGGCGCGCGCGCCCTTTACTTTGATGTAGCTTGCCATTACTTGCCCTCTTTTAACTTTGCAATTTTATCGCGCATCAGCGCTGCGTACTCAAACTCAAGTAACCGCGCCGCCTCGCGCATCTGTTTGGTGTACTGCTCGATAAGCCGCTCTCTGTCCTTCTTTGACAGCTTGCCCGTCGGTGTACTCTCCGCTTTGGATATCTCAAGCACCGAGCGTACCTCCTTGCGTACCGATTTCGGTGTGATTCCGTGCTCCTTGTTGTACGCGTCCTGAATGGTGCGTCGGCGGTTCGTTTCCTCTATCGCGCGCTCCATTGACGGCGTGACGCTGTCGGCGTACATGATGACCTCGCCCCGTTCGTTACGCGCCGCGCGGCCTATCGTCTGTATAAGCGACGTTGCGGAGCGTAAGAACCCTTCCTTGTCCGCGTCTAAAATCGCGACGAGCGATACCTCGGGTATGTCAAGACCCTCGCGCAGCAGGTTTATGCCGACAAGCACGTCGTACTCGCCAAGCCGCAGGTCGCGTACAAGCTCCATGCGTTCTATCGTTTCAACGTCGTGGTGCATATACCGTACCTTCACTCCCATACCCTCAAGGTATGCGGTCAGGTCCTCCGCCATGCGCTTTGTGAGCGTGGTGACAAGCACGCGCTCGTCACGCTCTGCGCGTACCGTTATTTCGGATAAAAGGTCGTCCATCTGTCCCTCAACGGGCTTTACCGTGATGAGCGGGTCTAAAAGCCCCGTCGGGCGTATTACCTGCTCCGCGACGTTTTCGCTTCGCTCAAGCTCGTATGCGGCGGGGGTAGCGCTGACGTATATCACCTTGTCAAGCTTGGACTGAAACTCCTCAAAGTTTAACGGTCGGTTGTCAAACGCGGACGGCAGACGGAAGCCGTAACGTACAAGACTCTCTTTTCTGGAACGGTCGCCGCCGTACATACCGCGTACCTGCGGCACCGTGACGTGCGACTCGTCGATTATCAGTAAAAAGTCGTCGGGGAAGAAATCAAACAGCGTAAACGGTGTGCTCCCCGGCGCGCGTCCGCTCAGAACCCGTGAGTAGTTCTCAATGCCCGAGCAAAAGCCGAGCTCGTCAAGCATCTCCATATCGTAAAGCGTGCGCTGTTCAATGCGCTGCGCTTCTATTAACATATTATTTTGGTTGAAAAATCTCACCCTGTCTACAAGCTCTGCTTTTATCTCCGCTATCGCTCTGTCTACGCGCTCACGCGACGTGACGTAATGTGAGGCGGGGTAGATGGCAACGTGTGACAGTACCGATATAAGCTCGCCCGTCAGGTGATTGAGCTCGCATATCCGCTCGATCTCGTCGTCGAAAAACTCAACGCGGATAATGTTGTCACTCGATGCGGCAGGGAAGATCTCAAGCACGTCACCGCGGACGCGGAACTTGTTGCGCGAAAAATCAATGTCGTTGCGCTCGTACTGAATGGACACAAGGTCTGCAATGACTTCGTCGCGGTCCTTCTTCATGCCGGGACGCAGAGATATGATAAGCCCCTTGTACTCCTCGGGGTCGCCAAGACTGTATATGCAGGACACCGACGACACGATTATGGTGTCGGGACGTTCAAGTATCGAACAGGTCGCGCTGTGACGCAGCTTGTCTATCTCGTCGTTTATCGAGCTGTCCTTTTCAATGTAGGTGTCGCTTGACGCGATGTACGCCTCGGGCTGATAGTAGTCGTAGTAACTGACAAAATACTCCACCGCGTTTTCGGGGAAGAACTCTTTGAACTCGGAGCAAAGCTGCGCCGCGAGCGTTTTATTGTGCGCGAGCACAAGCGTCGGCTTGTTCACCTTTGCAATAACGTTTGCCATGGTAAACGTCTTGCCCGAACCCGTAACGCCGAGTAATACCTGCTCCTTCTCGCCGCGGTTTATACCCTCGACAAGCGACTCGATAGCCTGCGGCTGATCGCCCGTCGGCTGATATTCAGAATGTAATATAAACTTATCCGCCACAATTTTACTCCTTTTGATGATACCTTTTCATGATTATTTTACCACAAAATATTTTATAAGTAAACAAATAATACTTTTTTTCAAAAAAGACTTGCAAAATGGAGATTATTGTGTTATCATGATAACACTTTACTACGGTGAAGTGAAAAGAAGTATTAAATTTATAGGAGATAAAGACATGAAAATCAAAAGAATTTTAGCAGTTGTCGCATTGCTTGCGCTCGTGCTTTGCATGGTAGCATCCTGCGGCGAGACCGCAACAGACGTTGCAGACAGTAAGTACGTAACCGATAAGGGCAAGTTAGTTGTCGGTATCACAAACTTTGCGCCGATGGATTATCCCGATGATAAGGGCGAGTGGATCGGCTTTGACGCTGACATGGCAAAGGCGTTTGCCGAGTACCTCGGTGTTGACGTTGAGTTTAAAGAAATCGACTGGGATTACAAAATCTCAGAGCTTGACGATAAGGGTATCGACTGCGTATGGAACGGCATGACGCTTACCGACGAAGTCAAAGCGGGTATGGAAACCTCAAAGCCCTACTGCAACAACGCGCAGGTAGTCGTTGTCAAAAAGGACGTTGCTGACAAGTACACGACTGTTGACAGCATCAAAGAGCTCAGCTTTGTAGTTGAGGCAGGCAGCGCAGGTAAGAAAGCGCTTGACGCTCTCCAGATTCCCTGTATCGAGGCTACGACTCAGGCTGATACGCTTCTTGAAGTAAAAGCAGGCACCTCCGAAGCAAGCGTTATCGATCTTCTCATGGCAGGCGCTATGATAGGCGAGGGCACAGACTACGCTGACCTCACCTACACGGTAGAGCTTACCGAGGAAGAGTACGGCGTCGGCTTCAGAAAAGGCTCTGACCTTGCTGGAAAGCTCAACGAGTTCTTCAAAAAGGCATACGACGACGGTTCGATGATGACTACCGCTGAGAAATACGGCGTTCAGGAATCTATCATCGCGCAGTAATTATTAATATATCAAGCAGGAAGCGTCCGCTTCCTGCTTGAAGTTTGAGAGGAAATATGCTTCAATCAGTCATTTTCGCTCTGTCCGAGGGCTTTTTAAAGACGCTTGAACTGTTTGCGCTGACTCTCGTCGGCGCAATACCGCTCGGCCTTATAATCGCGTTCGGGTCAATGAGCAAATTCAGTCCCCTTAAATACCTGATAAAAGTGATAGTATGGGTCATCCGCGGAACACCGCTTATGCTTCAGCTTCTGGTGTTCTACTACGGCCCGGGTATTATCTTCGGCGTTAATATCTGGGGTACGGGCGACGTCGGCAGAAACACCGCCGTTATCGTCGGCTTCGTGCTCAACTACGCCTGCTACTTCTCCGAGATTTACAGAGGCGGTATCGAGAGTATACCGCGCGGTCAGTACGAGGCAGGTCAGGTGCTCGGGCTTACCAAATCGCAGATATTTTTCAAGGTAGTGCTGATGCAGGTGGTAAAGCGTATCGTACCGCCCATGTCCAACGAGATCATCACGCTTGTAAAGGATACCTCCCTTGCGCGCGTGATCCTCGTCTATGAGATAATCTGGGCAGGACAGAGCTTTATCAAATCAAGCGGTATCATCTGGCCGCTCTTCTTTACCGCCGTGTACTATCTTATTTTCAACGGTATACTCACCCTTCTGTTCGGGTATATCGAGAAAAAACTTGACTATTATAAAGGGTGACCGCCATGGTGCAACTTGAAATCAAAAACGTAACCAAACGCTTCGGTAACACCGAGGTTCTTAAAGGCATAGACTTCACGCTTGATAAAGGCGAGGTGCTTGCCATTATCGGCTCGTCGGGAAGCGGTAAAACGACGCTGCTTCGCTGTATAAACTTCCTTGAAAAGCCCGATACCGCGACGATATCGCTCGGCGGTGAGGTCATCTACGACGCGTCGGTGCAGTATTCGGACAGCGAAATCAGACAAAAGACGCTGCACTTCGGGCTGGTGTTCCAGTCCTTTAATCTGTTTCCGCAGTATAACGTGCTTGAAAACCTGACGTTAGCGCCAAGGCTTCTGTACGCAAAACCGTTAAAGAACAGAGCGACGCGCCACGACAAAGAAAACGAGATAAAGAAAAACGCGCTTGAGCTTTTAGATAAGGTCGGTCTTTCCGATAAGGCTTACGCTTACCCATGCGAGCTGTCGGGCGGTCAGCAGCAGCGCGTCGCCATCGCACGCGCACTCGCTATGAGCCCCGATATCCTCTGCTTTGACGAGCCGACGTCAGCGCTCGACCCCGAGCTTACGGGTGAGGTGCTTCGTGTTATCCGTTCGCTTAAAAGCTCCGACCGTACCATGATAGTCGTTACTCACGAGATGGACTTTGCAAAAAGCGTTGCCGATAAAGTCATATTCATGGCGGACGGTGTTATCGAGGAGATGGGCACGCCCGAACAGGTGTTCGATAACCCGAAAAGCGAAAAGACACGCGCGTTTTTAACAAAACCGCAGATGTAGGGGAAACAGATACATGATTATCAGAAAAGCTACACCCCATGACTTTGACCGTATCTGCGAAATTTTCGCTCTTGCCCGTCAGTTTATGGCGGATAGCGGAAACCCGACGCAGTGGGGGAATAAAAACCCGACGGCAGACAGAATAAAAGCGGATATCGATGCGGGAATCGACTACGTCTGTGAAAGCGACGGTATTGTACGCGCCGTTTTCGTGCTGACCGATTTCGACGGCTCCTATGCCGATATCGAGGACGGAAACTGGCTTGATGACGGGAACTACGGCGTTATCCACCGCGTCGCGTCAGACGGTACGGTGCGCGGTGTCAGTAATGTCATTATGGACTACTGTAAATCAAGGTTTAAAAACCTGCGCGGTGATACCCACGCCGATAATAAGGTTATGCAAAACGTGTTTTTGCGTAACGGCTTTGTAAAGTGCGGACGTGTCTATGCCCCCGACGGCACTCCGCGTATCGCATATAATTTCATATCCGAATAAAATATCAAAAAAAAGCACCCCTCGGGGTGCTTTT
>JAZNOD010000088.1:0-15558 GCA_045580585.1 Eubacteriales bacterium | reverse complement strand
ATTATGCTTGACGGTGAGAAGGTTGGTGGCTTGATCCTCACGATTGACAGGGAAACGCATCATAATCACTTGGATATTCTCTTTGTCCTTCCCGAAGCGCACACCAAGGGCATCGGCTACGCCGCGTGGCAGGCGGTTGTGGCTCTGCATCCCGAAACCAAGGTATGGGAAACCTGCACCCCCTATTTTGAAAAGCGCAATATCCATTTTTACGTAAACAAGTGCGGCTTTCAGATCGACCAATTTTGGTGTGAGTATTTCACACCCGACCACGAGATGCCCGATGACGACGAGCGTGATCCCGATGAAGGACCTGATGAGATGTTTCGCTTTATTAAGGTGATGCAGCCGTAAGCCCTTTTCTTTGCTTTCTGTGATTCAATTTTTGAGGGCTGACGATTGTTTTCGTCAACCCTCTGCGTTATCTTTTCTTATAAATCACAAGCTCGGGATTTTCGGCGTTTTCCTCATACGTGCAGACGAGAAGAAAATCCATATTACCGGCAATACCGAAGCAACGGTCACCGCCGAATTCGCATTCGAGCTGATTTCCCAGATAGGTGGCGTTATCGTCAAGGAATTTGACGGTCTTGCCGCTTGGGAGGCGATATTCAAGATTAATATAATCACCGGATAACACGTTAAGGTTTTGTACCTCGGGCAAGCCTTCAATATGAAGCAATGAGTTGAACTCGCGGATAAGTTGTTGTTTAAACTCTTCAAACTTTTCTTTTCCTCCGAGTTCACCGTACCGTTTCCAAAAATCCATCGTGAAATGACCTTCAGCATAGCACCACTTACAGTATTTTTCGTTGAAAGCTCCATCTTTCTCGTGACTGATATCAGTGTCTTTCAGCGGCATACCGCAACATTCGCACACTAAGGTAAGAGGAGATCCAAGAAGTGTGTTAATGGTTACATCAAAAAGCCTGGAGAGAAGCTTCAGCGTTTCGGTGTTGGGTACCGTTTCGCCGTTCTCCCAACGAGAAACGGCCTGACGGGTTACAAACACCTTTTCAGCAAGCTCGTCCTGGGAGAGTCCATGTTTCGTTCTGAGTTCCCTTATAATATCCTTTGTTTCCATACGATCACCGCCTTTGATTACTTTGCTTTTATTATAGCATATCCCGGCATAAATCGCAAGCAACACGCTGTTGCTCTCGTTCTTTTTCTTTGTCTACTGCGAGGCAGAATTTGTTTTGCGAAAGGCCTTGACTTTTGGGCGCGGACAGAGTTACCATATAGACGGCAAAAAACTCCCTGAGCACGACAGAACCGTATTCGGGGAGTATATTTTTGACCATAGTTTATCCCACTTTGACGCACGGAGTAGGCGGAAACAGTGGGCACGAGAGGTCAGGAGAGGGTCTGAAAATAATTAGAACGCATTAGAAATGATGCGAAGGTAGTAGAAACAAGGTTTACACCGCTGTTTGGGACGTCGATGCCGCAGGTTCGAATCCTGTCACTCCGACCACATGAAAATAATCCGAACATTCTCTTACTTGGAGAGTCGTTCGGATTATTTGTTTTATTCGAGTATCCCAACTTTAATAGTAAGAAATGAAAATAGCCTCCGAAACAGCAATTACTATTTTGGATGCATTTTTCATTGAATTGATTTGTGGTCATCCGTCGCGGGGTTGTCGATAAGCTCGCCGCGCTCGGTAAAGCGCGAGCCGTGGCAGGGGCAATCCCAGGTGTGCTCGGCTTTGTTGTATTTGAGAGCGCAACCGAGGTGTGGGCATCGCGGCACGGTTGGCGTGAGAAGTCCCACCGTTGATTCGAAGGCGTTGAGTGCAAGCTGTGGGCGCAACATCGTACGCGACGGATCAAAAACGGCAGCGTGGGGATTCGCTTTTCCTCTTACAAGGTCGCAGAGGATATCCGCGGATACCATGGCGTTTGTCATGCCCCACTTGTTAAATCCCGTCGCCACATACACGTTTGGCGTGGATTTGGAATATTGACCTATATATGGGATATCGTCTAAAGTCATGCAATCCTGTGTTGCCCATTTGCCGACGATCTCGGCGTTTTTATAATGCTTCTTTGCAAAATCTTCAAGCTCCTGCCAACAGCCGCCCTGCTTGCCTGTGCGGTGTCCGCCGCCGCCAAGAAGCAAAAGCTCGCCGTAATTGCGAAAGGACAAGCCCGTATCCGCTTCGTCAACATACATGCCCCTCACATTTGGCGCACTTTTGAGAGCGAGAACGTATGAACGGTGCTGATAGAGCTTTAATGGGTACAAGCCATATTTATTGAGCATTGGAAAATGGGTTGCAATGATCAGCTTTTTGTAAGTGACCTCGCCATGGTTGGTTTTTGCCTTGTTCGGCATCAGCTCTATAACTTTGGTATGCTCGTATATCGGCAGATCTTTTGCAATATTATATAGAAATCTTAAAGGGTGGAACTGTGCCTGTGACTTTACCCTCACCGCGCCCGCAACCGAAAACGGAAGCTCTCGTGCGTATGAAAGCTCGGCGTTTACACCAAGGCGTTTCAGCGCGGCAACTTCCTTTTCTATCTTTCCTCGGTCTACCAAGGAATAGACGTATGAATCCCTTGTTTCGTAGTCACAGTCAATATTCTCGCAAAGTCGGGCGTATTCCTTACACGCTTTTTTCTGTGCTTCTACGTAAAGCCGCGACTTGTTCTCGCCAAAGCGGCGTAGCATTTTATCATAGATCAAACCGTGCTGCAATGTGATCTTTGCGGTCGTATTTTTTGTAATACCGCCGCAGATTTCCGAGGCTTCAACGAGAATACAGTCAACTCCCTCTTTTTTGAGCTTGTGGGCGCATAAAATTCCCGCTATCCCACCGCCAATTATCAAAACGTCGGTGCTTTTATTGCCACCGAGCGCATCAAAGTGCACACGCGACAAATCATTCTTCCAAATCGATTCCATAAAGATTCCTCCAAGCCTTGATGTCATTAGTTTTAGTCGTTTTAGTGGCGTATATACGCATATTTCGGCGTATTTCGCCGCACACTAAAAAGAAACGCTTGGAGTTAAAATGGAAATAATCAAGCTCATATTAACAACGCTGCTTTCGGTAGCGGCATTGTTCATCATCACAAAAATCATGGGACACAAGCAAGTGGCACAGCTCGACTTTTTCGACTATGTCAGCGGCATTACTATCGGCTCGATCGGTGCGGAGCTGGCAACCGAGCTTGAAAAGCCCTACAAGCCCTTGATAGCCCTTGCAATTTACGGTCTTGCCTCGCTTCTTTTGAATTTGCTTGCACATAAAATTCCAAAAACACGAAAGTATATCAACGGAACGCCCGCGATACTCATGAACGACGGTAAGCTTTTTCGAAAAAATTTGAAGCAAGCAAAGCTTGACTTATCCGAGTTTATGCTCCTTTGTCGGGAGCAGGGGTATTTTGACCTTGACGAGATACAGACGGCGATATTTGAGCATAACGGAAAGCTCTCCATCCTTCCCAAGGCGGCAAACCGCCCCGCAACGCCCGAGGATCTGAAAATCACGGCAAAAGCGGCACACATCGGCGTTGAGGTCATTATGGACGGGCGCGTAATGGGCGAGAATCTTTCCCGCATGGGGCGTGATGTACGCTGGCTCGAAAAACAATTAATAATGCAAGAGTGCAAGGACGTAAAAGATATCTTTCTCGCCATATACCGCCCCGAGGAAGATAAATTAACGCTATATAAAAACGAGGGGTGAAGCCCTTTGCTGTGAACCTATGCTTAAAATAGTTTCAGCCTCATTATCAAAAAACTCGGTGATGATTGGCACATACATACGCACGACCTTCAAAATCTCATGCTCGGGGACTTGAGAGCGACAGTGATAGCCGCCCACTTTGTTATCAAGGGCAAAACGCGCCTTACACAAAAACCATTTCCATCTGTTTGTCTTACCCAATAACTCATCTCCTTTCCCCATCGTCGCGGCGGCGAGAGATCACGCGTTTGCGTTCTTCAAGAATCCGCACAATCGAGTCTTCTTACAAGAAAAATGCACATAACTCCGCTTTTTTGGCTTTGTTACGTGCATTTTCTTTTTTTGCCATTATCTTAACTTAATGACATTGTGTTATACGGTGGATATTTATTATCCTTATTTAAAAGCTTTAGTTATCTTCCTCAAGCTTCTTTTTTGTTCCCGCGGCAAGAGCGCCTATAGCACTGCTTGTCACAAGAATAGCAAACCAGATAAGAGGATTGTTCGTGTCTTCCGTCTGGGGTGAATCCGCGGGAAGCTCTGGAACAGTATTACCTACGATGTTGGTATTAAGCCTGTTGGGGCCCTCAACCGCACTCGCTTGGTTTGTGATAGTTACGCCTTCGCCAACTACCTTTACCATAAAGGATACCGTCTTGCTCTCGCCCGGCGCAAGCTCCAGAGTCCAACTAAGCACTCCGCCGGAGTATACGCCGCGATTGTCGGCAGAGCCGTCAATGTATGTGGTATACTGCGGAATAGAATCGATCACTGCGACCTGGGCTATCATATCATCGGAATTGGTGTAGGTGATTGTGTACAGAAGCACGTCGCCCTTTTGAACCTCTTTGCCGTTGATGCTGATAGTGGGAGCATTGCTGTGGAACACGTCTTTTTCGATTGTATCTACGCCGGTTTTGTTTGTAACCGTGTTGGTGGTGTACTTGTTATCACCCTCAAGAATTGTCGCTGTATTGGGAATGATAACGTTGCTTCCCGTGGCCTTTACCTTGAAGCTGATGGCGACAGTAGCATTGGGGGCTACGTCATTGATCTTCCATGCAAGCGTTTTGCCTTCAAGAACACCGCCGTGGTCAGCAGAACCTTCAACGTATTCGGTGTGGAGAGGAATGTTATCCTTGACGATGATGCTCACAGGTACGCTGTCGTAGTTGGTGTAGTAAATAACGTAAGTAAGAATGTCTCCGACATCAACAGTCTTGCCGTCGATGCTCACGGTCAAGTCGTTATCCGCAAATACGTCTTTTTTGATGATAACGTCGTGGTGAGCATTGCGGAACACGAGATCTTCATCGCCCTTGGTGCTTGTGACCTTGGTTTTTTCGCTGTTGATAACAAGTTTGCCTTCACCGTTATCCTCTACGCAAATAGCAATGGTGTAAACGTTTTCGTCCCATCTGATATTGTCATGGAGCGCAGAGGGCAGCTCGCTGACGGTAAGCACGTATGTGCCCGCTTTATCAAAAACAAGGGGGTCAAATACTATCTTTCCGCTGGCATTGTTTTGTTTTTTCTGAAGTGTCTTGCCTCCCATAGCGAGGATGAAGTCAAATGCTATCATTTTCTCACCGTCGCCGCGCTCGTAGATCTTGTGAGCTTCGAGAGTATATTGTACGGGGGTAGCTGCGTATTTGTTTATGAAGCTTACGCCGTTCACGTTCAGAGCGTTATCAACGTTCACGTCTGCCGATGCGGTAACTACGCTGTTATTCGAGATAACGGTTGGAATTAGATTTCCCTTGCCGTCGTCGGCAACTATTACGGTAATGCAATACTTCGCAGTGTCGTAGATAATGCCTTTCTTGTTGGCATTCTGCTCGATTATCGTGTAGTAACGTGTTCCTTCTGTGGAATATCTGATGGTAGCGAATGAGAACTTGCCCTCGCCCGCGGTGACGGTTTGCAAAGGCGCACCGTTGATGGCGAAATCAGCACCCGTCTCGTAAAGTTCGAACGTAAAGAGCTTGTTTGTTTCGGAAACGGCACTCCAATCGCCGAATAGCGTCTTGTCACCGTTTATGGTAACGTGGGCGGGGTTGTGAACGTACTTGTTCACAAAGGCAATCGGCGCTTCGTATTCAAATGAAGCGGAAAGTGTGCCGTCGCCGTTGTCTGTAACTGTAACAGTAACGGTAAATACTGTGGTGTCGTAGATGATGCCGTCATCGTTGCCGGCGCACTCCACGACCTTGTAAGTATGTATTCCCGTGCCCGTGTAGGTGATCGAGTCAAATTTTATAGTGCCGTCAGCAAGACTTACTCCGTTTGCAACGCGGTTATCACCCTCGAAAACCTCAAAGGAGAACATACCGTCCGTCATCGACAGAGCTTTTTGTGTGACACTGTTGATGAGAGATTTAGTTCCCATCAGAGCAACTGTGATGGGTGTTACGCCGTATTCGTTGGTGAAAACTGCCTCGGTAGTGTTTCCAACTCCCGGACGGTACATATCAACACTTGCCGTAAGGGCACCGTTGCCCGAATCGGAAATGTTGACGGTGATGCGGTATTCGCCTGCATCATATCCAACGCCGCCCGCATTGGGGGAGTCGTCTTCCTTCATTACGAAGTAGTATATACCTTCCTCGCCATCAGCAAAGCTCATAAGCATCTCGAAGCTCTGCGCACCGTTTACTGTGGCGGACTTAACAGGTGTGTTGTCGGTTATATTAAACTCGCTGTCAGCCTTGAAAAGATTGAACGTAAAGTTCTGATCCCTAACGCTTGACCAGTCTCCCACAAGCAGTTTTTTACCTTTCAGAGTGATGTTTGTGGGGGCTGCTGCATATGTATTGACTATTTCAAGCGCAAGCGCATTAGCTGATGGAGTAACCACCAGCGCACCGTCTCGGTGCGTTATTTCTACGGTAACGGTATAAACGTTGCTGTCATAGGTAATGCCTTGTAAATTGCCTGCGATTTCCTTGACGTAATAAGTGTAGGTGGTGCTTGCATATCCCTCGCCGAGATCGCTCGGTGTGTAGGTGAAAGCGGAGAAGGCGAAAGAGCCGTCTGCATTGTTCGTAACGGATTCAATAAGATTTGTGCAAGCCGCATCGGAGTAAATACCAATGGTAAATTCATCTGCCGCAAGCGGTCTGCCGTTGAGCTTCTTGATTCCCTGAACGGTGAGAGTGCCGCCGCCCGTTACGCTGTAAGTGTTTTGGAAGTTAAGGTCGGCAGTACCCACGTTATTGCCCGTACCGTTAGCCAAAACGATGGGATATCCGTCTGCTATCCTGAGTCTCGCGGTGCCGTCGGTGTCAACATATTTCTCAACGCTGACGGTAACGTAGTACGCGGTAGAGTCAATGGTGATACCGCCGATAGAGGTAGCTTCCTCTTTTACCAGCACGTAGTGAGTGCCGGGAGTTGTAAAGGATAGCTTGCCGAAGCTTATCGCGCTTCCGTTATTGGACACGGTGTTTATAAGTGCGCCCTTTTCGAAATCAGCATCAGCCTCGTAGAGTCCAAAGGAGAATTTGAGATCTCCAAGATTTGTTCCGATGAGCGTTTTATTACCCGAAAGCTCAATTTCTGCGGAAACGTTACTCTCGTACGTGTTAGTGTGTTCAAAGATGAAGCTTTCACCAAGCGGTGCAAAGACTCCGGGAGTTCCATTCGTTATGGCGGTGTACGTAACGACTGCTTGGTTGCTTGCGTCATCCCACGTTACGGCGATGGCGTATATCCAGCTTTCGTTGTAGTTCATACCAACGACGCGGTTTTCAAGCTCGGGAGCAATTTCACGCACGTAGTATACGAGCTGACCTGCGGGAGTTGCTGTGATAGCGTCCTTCGTAATGGGAATTACGATGTTTGCCGTGCCGTTTTCATTCGTAACCGCGGTATAAATTGCTGCAAGGCTATTGTCCATGGCAGAGAACAGACCGAACGTGATGCCGCCGCGATGAGCGTTTATGCTCTGCAAGGTTGTAGCATTTATTACGTTCTTTTGAATGTTCAGCTGAATTACATCGGTCGTGACCTTGTTTGTAAAGTCCTTCTTGACTGTCCAGCCGTTTGTGGGATCTCCCGAAACGATACTTGTCTGTCCCTCGCTCGATACGGTAAACTCAAGAACTCCGTCAGCGTCGTTATCCGTAACATTCACGGAGAAAATGCCAAGGCTTCTATCGTAAGTGATATTGTTGCTGTTGCTGTCGGGAATACGCTCTGCTACACAGAACCTATAAATTCCGATCTTGTCAAACGTAATTGTGCTGAGATCGAGCTCGTAATGAGGACCGCTCTCGGTCACGGTTGCGGTAAGTCCCGTGGAAACGGACGAGTTGTTGTCACCAAGGCGGTACAGCTCAACTGTGAATTCCTTACCGCCCCAGTCTCCTTCGTTGGTAAGAAGCGTCTTGTCGCCCTCGAGTTTTATGTTCGCGCTTATGGGGGCGGGGGAGTAGCGGTTGACCACGGTTGCTTGGTCGTTATCATTTCCGTTTATGGTCTGTGTTGCATCGGAATAATTTATTTGCTGCAGATTGTATCCTGCGGGCAAATTGCCCTCCGTTATTTCGTACGTAACATCCTCGGGAATGTGATTAAAGATAGCGTTTTCGCCGTCTTTCAGAGTAAGCGTAAAGGTGTTGCCGTTGCGGACTGCACCGTTTGGAGCGACGATGCTTGTAATATCTCCTTCGAAAGCAATGGATATCTCAAAGCTCTTGGCATTGTGATTATCAGTAGGTGTAAATCCGTCGGGATAATTTACGTCCTTTATTACTTCCAAGGAGCCAAAGCCTTTGGCTGTGTTGATAAAGGTAACGGGGGTTATCGTATATGCGGTGACAGCACCGCTTGCATTTGTGGACGATGCTTTGTAATAATGCGTAGATTTCTCTTCGACGGTGTATGAAACACCTGAGGGGATTCCTGTGATAACGGCTGTCTGACCCGCTGTGAGCGTAACGGAGATCACATTACCGTTGACGGTGGCAACGCCGTCAAGAGGATTGCCGTCGGTGTCGGTGATAGAGAGGTTTTCCACAGCCTGACCGAGCGCAACGGTGAACTCGAACTCGGTAGGCGCATTTTGCTCATCCGAGGGCGTGTCAACAGTCTTTGTAATGGCTATGCCCTGCGCTGGTGCGAGGGTGACTGAGCCATTGTTGCCAAGGAACGCATACACATCGTGTTTTGTGCCGTTTTCAAATATGGTGGGAAAACGGGAATAGGGAAGGGAGCCGGTGGCGTTTTCTGCCTTGTTCATCTCTAACCGAGATACATCAATGAAGGCAGTTCCTTTGGGAATATACCATTGATTTGTATTCTCGTTGTACTCAGCTTTGCCAAGGTTTTCTGCGGAAACGGGCAAGAGCTTTGTTTCTTTTTTTGTTTCTGTGTAGTAGTGGTGGCTGTAATAGTACTCACCGTTCGGATCGATTCTTGTGCTTACGGGATCGCCGTTTTTATCAAAGATTGGAGAATTCTCGGTGTAGTAGTAACAGCTGTTATCCATAGCGGGATTGAAGTGAGATTTGGCGAGTCCCGCACTTCCCGCTTCATCGGTATCGGGGATGTTGTCGTTGTTATTATCATTTCCGACATCCCATTTGTTAGTGTAGAAGGTTACAGTTCCATCGGGATTGCGGTGGACGTGTCCGCCGTTTTGAATGTGATCTTTGATCTTGCTTTCCAGATTTACCGAGTTTACGTCGGAACGCAGTCCCACCTCAAATGCCAGCTGAATGGGGAGAGCGTTTATGCGCTCAAATTTTTCCACCTTTGTCGGATCGTCCTTGTCGAGTACGATCTTGTACTGAACGAGGGGAAGAAAAGCCGCGGGGATCTTGAAGATCACCGTTTGGTTCAAATTTGACAGATTAGTCCTGACAAGAACCTCTGCGTGCATCATATCGCTATTACCGTTTGCACCGAAATACCAGTAGGAGCGATTTGCATATACCGCGCCCTGAGGAGCGTTTTCGTAACCCGAATCCTTATCCCGGAAGCCGGCGAATTTTCCATTGGCATCAGCATACCAGCCGATGTAGTTGCTCCAATTATCATTATCGGAGTAGTAGAGCTGCTTGTCATTATAGGCAGCGGTTATGAGCTGATGCGCCTGTTCGGCGGTGAGTCCTGGTATCCTTTCCATGACGGTCGTAACGAGCTCGCTGCCAAGGCTGCTCGGATTGGCTGCTGTGCCAAGCTTGACCTCGGTCATGTTTTTGGCGATCTCGATGCCCGAACAGAGCAGCTTGCCGCCGTTACCGTCGTTCATGATGATGCCCTTCATGTCCGTCAGCTGCATCATTTCGCCAAGCTCGTCCTCAAATGTAACAAAGCCTGAGAACTTTGCATTTCCGCCCTCGACAAGCGTAACGAACGACGATGTTCTGAGCTGGATATCCTCTATTATCTGTACGAATGAGTTAACCAGTGTTTGAGCATCACTTGCATAGTGATATTTATCAACGTAATTCATCGCCGCGACGGAGTCGTTGCGGACGACGGTAGTCGTGTCGTTTCCTATATTGACGGAAACGCTTTGGCCCGCCGCAGTGTTCAGATAGGTGTCCCAGTTTTCCTTAAGCTCTGCGCTTGAATCTGCGGGACAAAGGGTACTGGTGGCATGGATGCTGTTTGCCGTACCAAGACCGAGAGTCAAAAACAAAACCTCTTTCTCGTCCTGAGGAGTTTCTTGATAATGCTCGCTGACCTTGCCGCGAACGTACGCCGCAGTAAGTTGAGTGAGGTACGTTATCATGTTGATGGAGCTATGGGCTTCCGTTCCGTCTCCAAACTCGGAGTTTCCTATGTTGGTATAGGTACTGGTGGCAACCGTGGGCGCACCGTCGGTAAGAAGCACGATGATGGGGAGTCGTTCTGCACCCGCGTCGGGTCTGCCCTGGGGAACTACCGTGTCAGATTTGTCGACTGCGAGGAACTGGTCAAGTGCTTTGATAAGTCCGTTTTGAACATAAGTTCCGCCGGTGACCTGCTTGGGCGTGGTGGAAATGGATTTTCCATCTTCCGTTTTTAGTCCACTCTTTGTGCCGACTTTTATGACGGCAGTATCGGAAACGTAGGTCTTGTTTCCCGCACTTAGCCATCTGTTACCGACTTTCTCGTAGAATGTTTTTGTTACCGTAGGAGCATCAATGCTAAGATACTCGCCGTTAACATCCGCGTATCTGCCGAGAGGCATAATTACGGTAGCACAGGCAGGTGTTGCCGCCTCGGTCGTCTTTGTGTTTCCCGAAAAAAGAACTACGCCGACACGGTTGTTTACGTTCAGCTCCATGAGCTTTTTAATAGTCTTATTGGTAGAGTCCACCATTGCGGTGAGAATGCTCATATCCGTGCCCTTTGCGGTAATATATTGGTATCCGTCGCGTATAGTTCCGACGTCGTACTTAGTACCTACCATAGAGCCCGACACGTCAAGCACGAGCATCGTATCCGTTGGAGAGGATGTTTGTCCCGCAATAGACAGGTCGGATGCAATGGTGGAAAGAGCAACAAGAAAATTCTTGTTATCCTTGAGCGTGATGCCCGGCAGTTCGTCCGTCGCGGACGTGAAGACGGACTTGTCCGTCCATACCAATCCGGCATACTCGGTGTCAAGCTTATCGGGACCAAAATAACGTTCCCAATCAAGCGTTGAACGGTCTGCCTTTTTGCTTCCGGAAACTATGTTCAGGTCTTGTTCTGCCGCGGCGACAGCCACAATAACCGGCAGATAAGCCATCAGCATACAAAGGCACAGCAGCAGGCTGAAAAACCTTTTGATGAAATTTGTTTTCTTGTTCATGTCAATCCTCCGTGTGGAAAATATGAGATTGGATTATTCCGATATGAATTACTTGCCGTTGATAGTGTTATGCAAACGTTTTTGCTTTTATGGGGGGATAGATGCTGTTCCATCATCGCTTTGCAATGTACTCGTTATGCGGCGAACGATGGAGAGAAGCTCTAAAAGTGCAGAGTCGCACGCAGGCTCATTCAAGAGTCTTATGGGAACTCTTATTTCGTCCTTGCCGGAGACGGATTTTATCGAATACACCGTATCAAGCAGTCCTTCGGCACTCGGAGCGTAAATTAAAATAAGATGATATGCTGTTTCATTAACAATTTCAGCAGCATCCTCGTATTGATCTATTTGAACCACGCCATGCTTTAGCAGGTAATTATAAGCTGTCGGGAGTTTGCCGCAAATAGCGACCTTTATGCTTTTGTATAGCATTTTTGCCATCCTTTTCGTGTTTTTGAATTTTGTTTTACACTACAACATTATAGCAAAAAATTTCCGTCAAAACAAAAATGCGCAGAAATTGTACCTTTTTGCGCATTTTTATACCTTTCTATTTATATTAATTATCATTTTGTTGAAAAGTTGAAGATTTTGTGTTATAATATCGTTACAAAAAAGCAGTGAGGTTACAATGGTAAAGATAGCAATATGTGACGATGAGAAAAGTTGTAGGGCGCACGTGCTTGGTATTGCCGCGGATTACGCGGAGGAACGCAAGGACAAGAATATTATTTTTGAAATGTATTCTGCTCCCGGAGCGCTTCTTGATGCTGTGCGCAAAGGTATAAATTATGATGTTTTTGTTCTTGATATAATAATGCCCCAAATGAACGGTGTTCAGCTTGGCTTGGCACTCCGAGAGAGTGGGGCTGACGGCAAGATAATATATCTTACCTCTACCCATGAATACGCCTTAGACTCCTTTCGTGTTCGTGCTTTTGACTACATTATGAAGCCTATTGCGAAGGATACGTTTTACAAAACGATGGATGAGGCGATAGATTCTATATATATCAAAAAGGATAAAAATATTATTATCAAAACCAAGGATGGGAGCTCCCGTATCGCTTTTAACAGCATTATCTATGTTGAGCTTTCAAAGCGCAGTGTTCTTTTTCACCTGCTCGGCGGGAAAACGCTTGAAAGCACGACTCTGCGCACTACCTTTGCCGATGCCAATGCTGAGCTTCTTTCCGATGAGCGTTTTTTTCTATGCGGTGCCAGCACGGTTATAAATCTTCGCCACGTAACGTCGGTTGACAGCGAAAGCACTGTGTTTGAGGGAGGCGAGCGCGTGTTTTTTAACAAAAAGCTCTGCCGCGAGCTTCGCCTTGCGTGGAATGATTATTGGATCTCAAAGGGGGATTGACGTATGGTAATCTTAAAAGACATATCTTATATATGGTCGCTTATCCACTCTTTGGTGATCATCCTGTTTTTGTTTGAACCGCGCTATCCCAAGAAAAAAACAAGGACGATAGCTATTGCCGCCATGTCGCCGCTGATAGTGTTGAACTTCCTGCTTTTTCTCGCCATAGGAGCAGACAAATACGGAACGCTGATGCTTGCTACGCTTTCGTTTCCAACGCTTGTTGTGTTTTGGTTTTTAGGCAAATACAGGGACGGTCGCTATTTCTTTACCTTCTTTATGGTAGATACCGTTGTGGTTGAAATAATGTATTTGACGGACATCATAAATCACTATCTTACCCCCGATACGTATCTGTTTATATTTGTTGTTCGTTTAATAGCTTTTCCTATTATTGAGGTCGCGGTGTATAAAAAACTGCGCCCAATGTTTCTTGACGTAAAAAAACGCATACAAAAAGGATGGACAATATTTGCCCTTATCGGTGCGACTTTTTATCTCGCAATATCCCTATTTGCATTTTATCCCGCCCAAATAACAGTACATCCCGCATACATTCCGTTCCTTGCGATTCTTCTTGTTTTGATGCCTATGGTTTTTATACACATCATCGTGACGCTTCGCAATCAGCAAAAAGCGAGCGAAGCGAGGACGCAGGAGAATATTTTACGGCTTCAGGTATCAAGTCTTACCTTGCGTATGGATGAGCTTGCCGCCGCCGATGAGAGATTTCGTGTGGAGCGACACAATTTCCGCCATCAGCTTAAAACTATCGCAAGCCTCATTAAGCGGGAAGAGTACAGCGAATGCTTGAAGCTTCTTGAGGGCTATGACGAATCTCTCGGTCAAACAAAGCTCATACGCTATTGTCAGCATTCGATACTCGATGCGACGCTGTCTACATATATACAAAGAGCGCGCAATAAAGGTATCAGGCTCGATATGGGATTTGCTTTTCCCGACGTTATTCCCGTCAACGAGGCAGAACTTGCCACCGCTATTGCAAATGCGCTTGAAAATGCGATCAATGCTTGCGAAAATCTTAATGAAGAAAAACGCTTTATCGAGATCAAGGCAATAAACCGCCCGCGTTTTATGATGCGCATTGTAAACAGCTACGAGGGTGAGGTTGAATTTAATGAGGACGGAATTCCCATAAACGAGCAAGAAGGGCACGGCTTTGGTACGCGCTTTATTGCCGCTTTTTGCGAAAAGAATGGTGGGTTTTATCAATTTTTGGCAGACGGCGAAAGATTTAGTCTTATGCTTAATTTTTAAAAACAAAGAGAGTTTGTTTTTGGCATAAAATGCTTCTGCGTGTGGCATACTTTTCATAACACCAACAGAAAGGATGCTGAAATGATAGAACAGGATACAATAAAACTGCTGCGTGAATGCGATGCGGGAGTTAAAATGGGTGTAGATTCCCTCAACGAAGTTATGCCATACGTCAGAAACGAGGATCTCAAGGAGCATCTTGCCAAATGCAAGACTGAACACGACAAGCTCGGTGTTGAGATAGGCGAAATGCTCACAAGGTACGGTGACGACGGAAAGGATCCTAATCCCGTTGCCAAGGGAATGTCCCATGTCAAAACAAATTTCAAGCTGGGAATGAAGGAGTCGGACAAGACTGTTGCCGATCTGATAACCGATGGCTGTAACATGGGCGTAAAATCGCTCAATCGCTACCTCAATCAGTATAAGGCAGCCGACGAGGTCTCAAAGGACGTAACAAAGCGTTTGATAAACCTCGAGGAAGAGCTTACTATATACCTTCGCGATTACCTTTAAATATTGCCCCCGACGATGCCGTCGGGGGCTTTTGATTATAAGGTTTTTTATTAATACAAAGTGAACAAATATAGAAAAAAATTTTGTGCATTTTGGAAAAAATTCAAAAAACTATTGAAATAATGGGGGCATTTGTGCTATCATAATACTTGAATAGTTATCATTATGGCTAACTATACCTTTTTGGCAGAATTCGCTTGCCGGAACGTTTGGAAGGAGGATGGCTTCAGATGTCTAAAAAACTTAAAACAGCGATAGTTGCGCTGTCAGGTTTGCTGGCTGTAAGTGTGATTGCGTTAGTTGCCGTTCTGCTTTACAGGCATTTTGCTCCAAATTTACAGACCACTACGACTGTTCCCGACAATTTGATAGGAATCGTTACATCAACCGATTCAGAAACCACTGCCGCAGCTCCCAATGACACGACTGAAGCACCTGATGACGACGAGGAGGAAGTTACGGGTGTGGGAAGTTTGCCACAGATTGCTGTGGGGGAAACTACCGCGGCGGCGGAGACTACCGCGCAAAGCTCACAAGTGCCCGCGGTTCTGCTTTATTTACATAACAGAAACGAGGGAGACAACGTTCCGTTTGAGGTAACGAATATGTTTCCCGGCGACGTTGAGACAAAGTATTTTTGTGTCAGGGTGTCCCATAGTCGGACAGTCACCGTAAAATATAAAGCGGACGTGCGCAAGGGATATGAGATCCTTGCCGAAGTGCTGAAGTGCAGGATAACGCTCCTTAATACGGGAGAGGTTTTGTACGACGGACTGATGAAGAGTATGCCAAAGAGCATAGACCACGCAGTTGTGCCTCAAAGCGGCGTTGACTCGGAGCTTTATTATGAGGTCACGGCGTATCTTGAGACCAGCGTCGGCAATCGTTACCAGAATAAGCGC
>JAZNOD010000087.1:0-2341 GCA_045580585.1 Eubacteriales bacterium | reverse complement strand
CTCGCACTTCTTTGTGTGCTTGTACTTCTTCGTCTGTTGTTCAATTTTCAATGACCTTCGCAGTCCTTCTCGCGGACAGCTTTTATATTATACCGCTTCCTTCCCCTTTTGTCAATACTTTTTTTGAATTTTTTTTAATTTGTTTATTTTGCCCATTATTCCGTTATTTTTTGAGCATTTTGTGCATATTTTGCCATAAAAAAGCCACAATATATGAGGGGTGCAACAATGATAACTATATTTATTAGAACATTAATCATATATTTCATTTTAATCCTCGCTATGAGGATGATGGGCAAGCGTCAAATTGGGCAGCTCGAAGTAACTGATCTTGTCAGCACGCTTCTTTTATCGGAGATCGCGACTCTCCCTATCGAGAACCAAGACATACCTTTGCTTTACGCAATCATTCCTATAATTATGATAATGACCGCAGAGATAGTTTCTGCCGCTCTGCCTTCAAAATTCCCAAAGTTGAAAAATCTTTTTTCAACACGCCCTGAAACATTGGTGAAAATGGGAACTCCCGATTTTGACGCACTAAAGTGCGCACGGATGACATCGGACGAGTTGATGGTGGCTCTTAGAAAAAACGGCATATCTGACATTAACGAAGTGGGGTACGCGATATTGGAGCAAGACGGAAGCGTTTCGGTTCTTCCCCGCGCAGAACAGCGGCCGGCTACCATAGCGGATCTTGGAAAAAGTTCCGAGGAGAACGGAATGTTCCACATAATGATAGAGAACGGCAAAATAAACACGCACTCGCTTGCTGCGATAAATCAGAGCCAAGAATGGCTTGAGCATCAGCTCGTTTCGAGAAATATACAACTTTCGCACACAGCACTCATGCTGTGCGACGAAAGCGGAAACGTCAGGATATTTACAAATGGAGATAACGAAACATGAAAAAAAGGAATCTGCCGATAACGTTATCTCTCATTTTCCTCTCATTACTGATAGCGGCAATAGGTGTAAATTTCTTATATATAAATAATGTAGGAAACGCGCTCACCGAGCTTACGCTTTCTGTGAGCGACGCCGCATCGGCACAAGAACTGCGCTCTTTCTGGGAAGCTCACGTAAATCTTGTAAGCATTACCGTTTCCAACATCGCAACGGAACGTTTGACGGACACTATTGATTCCATTGTAGCTTATGCAGAGACAGATTGCAAGGAAGAACTGACGGCTTCCATTTCCCTTACCTTAAATGCCATAGATGGAATACGCAAGCTTGAGAGGATCTCCGTGCGAAATATATTTTAAAAAAAGGACGCCTCGCACCGAAAGGTGCGGGGCGATCTGTAAAATATGCGCGAATCAGTTTACTTTTGCCTTGAAAGCAGCGCCGGCCTTAAACACAGGAGTCTTGCTGGCAGCAATCTTAACAGCATCGCCCGTGCGGGGGTTCACACCCTCTCTTGCGGCGTTCTCGCGAACTGCGAAAGTACCAAAGCCGATGAGCTGAACCTTGTCGCCTGCAGCAACGGCATCGGAAATAGTGTTAACGGTAGCATCGATAACAGCGGCAGCATCCTTCTTGGATACACCGGCAGCAGCAGCAACGGCGGCGATGAGTTCGGTCTTGTTCATTGTAAAATCCTTCCTAAATTATAATAATTGGTCTGCCGCGGACACAAAAGCGTCGTGTGGGAAAGCCCACCATATCGCGGCTAACATCATATAGAATAACACAAAATCCCAACAAAAGCAAGGGGTTTTGCTACAAAATTTACTGATTATGAAAAAAATTAATAGTTTTTCTGCTTTTTGAGACACAAAACAATTAAAAACAAAAAAATAGTAAAAAAACACTTGACAACAAGAGTTTTGCGAGGTATAATAATATGCCGCTTGAAATCGGCTCTTATAAGTGCGCTCGAATTTCGGGTGCCGCCGCAAATCAGCGAGTCTATTATGAAAGAGAGGTGCTTTTCGTGTTTGCAGTAATCGAAACCGGCGGAAAGCAGTACAAGGTCTGCGAGGGTGACATCATCTTTATTGAGAAGCTCTGCGCAGAGGAAGGCAGCGAGGTCGTATTTGACCAGGTAAAGGCAGTTTCCGCTGATAACGGATTCGTTGCCGGTACTCCTACAGTTGCCGGTGCAAAAGTCACGGCAAATGTTGTTGCCAACGGCAAGTCTGCCAAGATTTACGTCTTCAAGTATAAGGCTAAGAAGAACGAGAAGAAAAAGATTGGTCACAGACAGCCCTACACCAAGGTTCAGATCACTAAGATCGAGGCCTAATAGTCCATTTGCAAAATGACAAAGGTCGTATTTTACAGAAGCGGCGGTAGTTTTTACGGCTTCGAGGAAACAGGTCACACAGGATATGGC
>JAZNOD010000086.1:0-29215 GCA_045580585.1 Eubacteriales bacterium | reverse complement strand
GTTCCAATCACCGCTTTAGCAAAAGGAACCACCACAATTTCCCTTCTGGACGACGACGATTACAAACTTGTAACCGCTGATGCATCCGGATTGTACGACTATACTCACGCCACCACCGATCTCGGCTACACCATCACCGTTGTTGATGGAAACACTAATCCCGAAGAATCCGCTACTACTACCAAAGAGTTCGATAGCGGAAACGGTAAACTCACCATCACCGGTCCCGCTACCGCAGTTGCAGGTGACCAGATCGACGTAACCTTCACTTGGTCCGGCTACGACTTCGTTCCCGAGAACCTTGACCTTTGGTTCTACGTAAACACCATCACGTCTCAGACTTCTGAAGGCAACATGGCTGTTGCTTCCATCAAGGACACCAATTTCACCTCCTACCACGAAGTTGCTAACGAGGTCGTCGATACAATATCCAACTACTATAACATCAGCTTGGATCAGATAGTACTTGATGACGGTGCTAACACTGTTGAGATAGTTGTTACCTTCAACGTAACAACTGCAGGATACACGGGCTTCTCCCTTAACTATGCTGCACTCTCTGAGGCTCCTACTGATGCTTCCGCAGTTTATACTGAAATAAGCTATTATGATTTCAATCCCGACTACGCAGAGGCTTACGTAGTAAACGTTGCTGCTAACACCAACTCTTACTCCGTAACCTTTATGGACGGCGAAACAACGCTTGATACCAAGAACGACGTTGCTTACAATGCACTTCTTGCTGACATCGCTCCCAACACCACCAAGGAAGGCTACACCTTCAATGGTTGGAAAAACGCTGAAGGTAAGTTCGTTACTAATGTAACAGACGATATGACCGTATACGCTGACTACACTAAAAAGCAGTACACCGTTAACATTACCGTAGTAAACGGTAATGCTGCTAACGCAACCCACACTATTGAGTACCAGGGCAGCATCCAGGCTACTGCTGATAAGGCAATCGCTGATGCAGGTCTTACACCCGCTACCGGATACACCAATGCTTACACTGTAAGCAATCCTACCGTTGTCGTAGACACCATTTCTGTTACCGTTACTTACACCACCAAGAAGACCTACTCCGTAATCTTCGAGGATCACGATGGCACGCAGCTCGGCGCGGAGCAAACCATTGCACACGGCGAGGCTGCTACCGCTCCCGCAGATCCCACCAGAACAGGTTACACCTTCGATGGTTGGACCGGCGGTGACTACTCCAACGTAACCGGAAATCTTACTATCACGGCTACGTACAAGGCCAACGAGTACGAGATCACCTTTGATTCCAATGGCGGTTCCACAGTTGGTAATATCACAGCTGACTATGAAACTTCTATCGGCACTCTCCCCACTCCTACCAGAGAGGGTTACACCTTCGACGGTTGGTTTGATGCTAATGGCAACGAATTCACTGCAACAACCATGCCTCTTAACGGTGCAAAACTCACCGCAAAGTGGACTGCTAAGAATTACACCATCACCTTTGATTCCAACGGCGGTACCGCGGTTGGTTCTATCACCGTTGCCTACGGCGAGACTATCCCCGCAATAGCAGCGCCTACCAGAACCGGCTATAACTTTACCGGTTGGTCTCCCGCACTTCCCGATACCATGCCCGCTGAAAACCTTACTGTTACCGCACAGTGGGAAATCATAAAGTACTCCGTAAAGGTTACTGTTGATGGCGCAACCTTCCTTGACACCACTATGAATCACGGTTCCGAATACACTCTTCCCAACGCAGATGCTATCGCTTCTCTTCTTGGTGACAGCGAATTCGGCGGATGGCTTGTAAACGGCGAATCCAAAAACGCAGGCGATACCATTACAATCACCGGCGATACCACCATCGTTGCTAACATCGCTAACAAGGTATACCACACGGTAACCATCATAGATGGCGATACAAAGACCGAGAGCATTGAAGACGGCAAGACCTTCACGGTTCCCGCTGCAGTAGGCAAGACCGGTTACGACTTCACTGGCTGGACTGACGGCGCAGGCAATACTTACACCGCAAATCAGCCCATCCCCGTAACCGCTGACATCACTCTTACTGCTAATTACAAGGCTAAGACCTTCTATGTAACATTCCTTGATATGAACGGCGATGAGATCGATAAGATTCCCGTTAACTACAACGAGAATGCTAATCCTCCCGAGGCTCCCGTCGTTACAGGTTATGACTTCATCCGTTGGGACGGCAACTACAACAACGTAACCGAAGATCGTACTGTTCAGGCTGTATATGAGCGCAAGTCCTTCGATATCGTCATCACTGACCACAACGGCGTTACCACGACCGTTTCGGCTAAGTACGGTGACAACGTTATTGAAATTGTTGACGCTAACTACACCAAGGACGCTTCCCTCAAATTCGTAGGCTACTACAACTACAAGGGTACTCTTATCTCGGAAACCGGCACGGTTACTGATAGGACGCTCGTATACGTTGCTTACACTGATGCTAACCTCTATAAGGGCGGTAACGATAACATCGATAGAGACGACAACGACGGCATCATCACCTACTATGCAGGTGCTGACGTTGATGCATTCGCATACGGCACAGTTGCTGTTAACGGCGGAACCGGTGACACCATTACCTTCACCGCTCCTCTGTTCGCTGCTGATGCAGTTAAGGATCTCATCAACTACAACGGCGCAACCGCTACTTACACCATCATCGTAATGGGTGACGTAAATGGTGACGCTGAGGTTAACGCTGATGATGCTACTCTCGTTGGTACTCAGATCACCAAGCGTTCTACCCTTAGCGGCAACTCCCTTACCGCTGCAAACGTTGTTGCTCCCGCAAAGCTCATCACCGCTCGTGATGTATCTGCGATCAAGTCGTTTGCAAAGGGCACTCTTTCCAGCTTTAAGGGTGTCTAATATTTAAACCCGTTTGGGCTGCCGCGAAAGCGGCAGCCCTTTTTTAGGTAAATTATATAAGTATTTTTGTTTTTTTACTTGACAAACGCTTCGTTTTATTGTATTATATAAATGTGTATTAATATAATTTAGTTTTGTACCATTTATAAATTCTAACTATCATGGAGTGGCAATAAATATGAAAAAAAGATTTTTGATACTTTGTCTCGCGCTTTCTTTGCTCGTCCTTGCTTTTCCGCTTGGGCTAAGTGCTTCCGCATCAAACGCTGACGTTGAATGGAACGGTAAATTTGAGCCTATCAACAATACAAAAGGTGCTATTCTTACTGTTTCAGGTCCATCCACGGTTTACGTAGGCGACACTTTTAACGTGACGTTTGCGTGGAACAATATAGACTTTGCAGAGCACCGCGCGGGTTCTATTGACCTTTATTTCTATTTTGACGCAAGATTCATCGAGCTTCCCGAAAATTCCATCAGCATTAGCGAGCTTGATGCCGGTACTTGGGAAAGCTTTAGCACCGCTTCTGTTTCTGCTTCCAAAAATACCGACTCCGCTGATATGCAGCTTATGCAAGTGGCTATCACTATCGATGAGGATTACAAGGACACCGTAAACAGTCTCACTGTTACCGTCGGCTTTAAAGCAGTTGCTCTCGGTACTTCCGAATTTGATTGGGACTATGCCGCGCTCGCTGCTTACGCCACTCTTTCCGATGATTATTACGCTGAGATCGCCAATTCCCTTTCCGACACAATAGTTGATCTTGCTTACAACGTAACTGTTATCGAGCGTTCCGAGGATGAGACCACTTCTCCTTCCGAGGACGAGACCACTTCTCCTTCCGAGGACGAGACCACTTCTCCTTCCGAGGACGAGACCACTTCTCCTTCCGAGGATGAGACCACTTCTCCTTCCGAGGACGAGACCACTTCTCCTTCCGAGGACGAGACCACATCTCCTTCCGAGGACGAGACCACTTCTCCTTCCGAGGACGAGACTACTTCTCCTTCCGAGGATGAGACCACATCTCCTTCCGAGGATGAAGATGATTTTCATCTCGATACCAACAAGGATATGTACGGACCTAATGACAAGATCATCGTTATCACAAATGGTGATATAGCAGGCAAATACGTAGGTATTGCAGACGAAAAAGGCAACATGATAGGATATGCCCCTGCAGATGCCGACGGCATCGAATTGGATGACCCGAGTTGGACGTGGCTTAATAATAACGGTCCTGAGAGTGTAGCCAATGGCAAGTTCATCATTGGTTGGGTAGATGAAAACGGAAAATGGATAGAAGACGAGAAGGATTCTCGCATCACCATTACTGTAAATCCTCCCGCCCAAACCGCTGACAACGCAGACACGCTGTTCCTTATTTGTGTTGCGATATCCGCAATCACGGTTCTCGCTGTTACTGCGGTTGACAGCAAAAGAAGATACACCAAATAAATAAAACTTTAAGGGGTTGTCTCATTTTTGTGCGGCAACCCCTTAAATGCAATGGAGTAAATATGAAAAACTTTTCTCGCTCGCCTGCGTTGGCGTTAATTTTAGCTTGCTTGCTTATCATACCCATAATCACTCTTGTCTCTCCCGCAACCACAGCCGGCGGCGTTGATTTTTCATCCGCCGTTGTCACCGAGGATAGAAGCCAAATCGATTTCGCGCTTGAACCTCGCTTTGACGTGGAGCTTGATGCAAGTTACGGCAATTTTGATACCAATAATGACGGGGTTGATGATTTTGCGGGCATCGCGGTAGATATGCGCATTACCAACATCAGCACAGCCCTTGCCTACGGAATTGCCGGTATCGATGCTCGCCTGTGCTTTGATAATACCAAATTAGAGCCGCTATTTAAGACCTCGGAGGAGCTTAACGGCAAGGGACTTAACTCCCCCGCACCGGTGACGAATTTTCCTACGTATTCCGTCAGAATCCCCGTAGCAGGACTTGTTCTTGACGTCTTTTCGATCGAGGGACTTTGCAAGTCCTACGCTCATACTGACGGAAGCTATATCAACCCGGACAACGAACACCAGATATTTACCGGACCTGAATCATACATAAGCTGTAATTACGTAATCAACATTGAAACTCACGTAGCATACAAAAATAACAAAACGGGGCTTGTAAACGCTGATAACGTAAGCTTCAGGTATTATTTCAAGGTACTTGACGAAAGCGGTGTAGGCGGCGAATATACTTTCACAGTGCCTGACTCCCCAAATGCAACTGCCATTTCCGAGGTTATGCTGAAAGCTCCGTATTACACGGGTGCTACGGGTTCATCGCCATCGTTCTCGAACGTTCCCGGACGCGGTGATAGTGTCACTCTTAAACTTTGGAACGGCGAGTTAACTACCACTGAGGACACTACCAAAGCTCCCGAGGTGACTACCAATGCTCCCGAGGACACTACTAAAGCTCCCGAGGTAACTACCAATGCTCCCGAGGACACTACTAAAGCTCCCGTGGAGACCACCAATGCTCCCGAGGACACTACTAAAGCTCCCGAGGTGACTACCAATGCTCCCGAGGTGACTACCGATGCTCCCGAGGTGACTACCAACGCTCCCGAGGACACTACTAAATCTCCCGAGGTGACAACCAATGCTCCCGAGGGGACTACCGATGCTCCCGAGGACACTACTAAAGCCCCCGTGGAGACCACCAATGCTCCCGAGGACACTACTAAAGCTCCCGAGGTGACCACCAATGCCCCCGTGGAGACCACCAATGCTCCCGAGGGGACTACCGATGCTCCCGAGGTGACCACCAATGCCCCCGTGGAGACCACCAATGCTCCCGAGGTGACTACCGATGCTCCCGAGGACACTACTAAAGCTCCCGGGGTGACCACCAATGCTCCCGAGGAGACCACCAAAGCTCCCGTGGAGACCACCAAAGCTCCCGTGGAGACCACCAAAGCTCCCGAAGAAACTATTAAAGTCCCCGAAGAGACCACTAATGCTCCGGAAGTGACTACTAAAGCGCCCGAGGAAACTACTAATGCCCCCGAGGTGACTACTAAACTTCCCGAAGAGAGCACTGAAACGTCTGAAGTTACCACGGATATAAACAATGACGTTACAAGTGAGACAGTTTCCTCGGAATCCACGGCTGAACCAACCGCGGCACCTACCGTTGACTCCACCATGGAAACCACGGTCCCGCCCTCTGCGGATACAACCGCCACACCGAGTACCAACACGGAAGGTAACGAAAACATCGTTACTCCCGACGAAACTACCGCGCTCTCGCCCGAAAGCGAAGCTCCCGATGATACATCGTCCGATAATACCGCCTCCCCCTCGGACTCCGGGTCTTGTTCCTCTTTCGCAGCTTCTGCGTCGTTCTCGCTCATTCTCTTGATCACATCTTCATTATTAATAATTCGCACGGAGAAAACAAATGATAGTAAAAAGCATTAAAACCATATCTCTTGCCCTTGCGCTGATCTTAATTACATCCTCCCTTGTTGCCTGCTCATCTTCTCCCCCTGAGACAGGCGAGAACTCCACGCAGGGTGAAATAAGCTATGCAATCGAGCCGAGCTTCAGCGTTGATCTCGAAGCCTCCTATGGCGAATTTGACACCGATGGTGACGGCACGAACGATTTTACGGGAATCGCCCTTGATGTTTTTGTTGATAACATTTCGCTCGATCTCGCCTACGGAATTTCGGGAGTCGATGCAGAGATACATTTTGACAACTCACGTCTTGAGCCGCTTTTCAAAACAAGCGAGGATCTTAACGGTGTTTCAGGTGTGCAAAATCCGAAGCCTGTATATAACTTTCCCCAATACAGCGACACAATTGATTCCGCGGGAGTCTCAATAACGCTATTTTCCATCGACGGTCTGTGCAATGCGTACGAGCACACGGACGGAAGCTACACGAATCCGGACAACCCCAAGCAGACCTTTACGGGGAGTGAATCCTACATAAGCTGTAACTACATTATCGACATGACAACACACGTTGCGTGGGAAACAAATAAAACCGGACTTACAAACGAGGATTACGTACGCTTCAGATATTTCTTCAAGGTGCTTGATGACGGCAGCGAGCCATACGTGTTTACCGTCCCCGATTCCCCAAGCGAGACCGTTGCGGCTAAATCAAAGCTTTGCGCTCCTTATTACACAGGCGGAGAAGTCCCCTTCTCTACCGTAACCGGCAAAGGCGCAAAAATAGAATTCAAAATTAGTAAATAAAAAATAGGCATCCTCGGATGCCTATTTTTTATTAAATATTTTCAATCATATAATACAACTTCACGCCGCCGCGTTTTCTATCAGAGGTGATCAGGTCTCTGCCGCCGTAAATAGTTTTTGCCTTTCTGTTTATTGACGAAATATGTTGGCGCAAAACAGAGCTTTTGCGGTGAGAATCACCAACACAAACACTCAACAGTCTGTCTTGATCCACTCCTTTTGGACTTTGGCTTACGAGAAACGACAATATAGCAACCTCGGACGGAGTGAGCCGTAATGGATACCCGAGGTAGTAAACACCGTCTTCGGAAGAATCAAGGCAACCTCCGTACGAAAAAAATCTAACGTCACCTTCTCTTTCCCGAAGGATATCTATAAGCTCGGGAGAATCAAAGTTATCAAAAGAATTTTCACAGTTTCCAATAAAATACGTTGGCAAGCCTCGTTTGAGGCACACTGTAAGCCACGGCGGATACTGACCTACCACTATTGCGGATGTGGTTTCCGCGCCATTTGCAGCATTAATAAATTCGCCGCATGGCGGCGCATCTACCGAAAAACCGAGATTTCTATAAAAATTTTGTATCTCTACACGCTTTGCGATATCCTCACAGTAAAGCCTTATCATTTTCCTTTATCCTCAAGGACGGAAAAAGAGGCACACATATCCAAACCGCCAACGTAATCGTCATCATCAACAAAATGAGGCTCTGATGACATAAACGTATTCTTCTTGCTTCGCAAAATCGGAGTATAATATTTTCCGCTGACCACGATATGGTCAATAAGATTCAATCCCAGCATATCGCAAAGATCTCGCATCTGATGCGTTAACACCACATCGTCATCAGACGGATACGCAGTTCCGTTCGGGTGGTTGTGTGCTACTATAACCGACGACGCGGAGCGCTTGAGTGCCTTTTCCGCCAATGTGCGCATTGCCAGCCTTACGGAATTAATAGAGCCGTCCGCAAGCTGAATAATGTCAATAAGCTTCATTTTATTGTCGAACAGCATAGCATAAACCTTTTCCACGGTCACCCCGATATAAAGATTTACAAGATACTGCCCAACCTTTTCTATGGAATCGTACAAAAACGGAACCTCTGCTTTGTCAACAGCATATCTCCGAATCACATCGCGGCAAATGCAAAACCAAAGCGCGGAATTGGGGCCCATACCTTCAATCGCGAGCAGATCCTCGTAATCCGCCTCAATAACGCCCGAAAAAGAACCAAAGCGCTCAAGAAGTCGGTGCGAAAGGTCATTTACATCTCGCTGCGGAATAGCATAATAAAGCATAAGCTCGATAACCTCATGCGGACTGAATGAATCAAGTCCGCCCGTGAGGTATCTATCCTTCATACGCTGGCGATGTCCAGTGTGAACGCCACCCGCCATCAGAGTTTAGCGTTGGCGGATTTAAGAATCACGTCGTGATGTCCGCCCTCGACTATGCTTGTAGCAGAAACCAGCGTGATACGCGCATTCTTCTGAAGATCGGGAATGTTGTTTACACCACAGTTGCACATAGTGGATTTGACCTTGTAAAGGCTCTTGGCTACATTATCATGCAGAGAACCTGCGTATACTACATAGGAATCAACACCCTCTTCAAATCCGAGTCCCGAGCTTCCGCCGAGATCGTATCTCTGCCAGTTGGGTGCGCGGTTAGAGCCCTGGCCCCAATATTCCTTAACGTACTGACCGTTAACAAAAAGCTTGTTTGTGGGGCTTTCGTCAAATCTTGCAAAATATCTGCCAAGCATTATGAAATCAGCACCCATAGCAAGAGCGAGAGTCATGTGGTAGTCGTGAACGATACCGCCGTCAGAGCAGATCGGAATGTAAATACCAGTCTCTTCAAAATACTCATCACGAGCTGCGGCAACCTCAATAAGAGCAGTAGCCTGTCCTCTTCCTATACCTTTCTGCTCACGGGTGATACAGATAGAGCCGCCGCCTATTCCAACCTTGATAAAGTCCGCGCCCGCCTCGGCGAGGAAGCGGAAGCCCTCGCGGTCAACCACGTTTCCCGCGCCAACCTTTACGCTGTCGCCGTATTTCTGACGGATAAAATCAAGTGTGAACTTCTGCCAGCAGGTATATCCCTCGGATGCGTCAATGCAAAGCACGTCAGCGCCAGCCTCAACAAGTGCGGGGACTCTCGTTTCATAGTCACGGGTGTTGATACCCGCGCCTACCATAAAGCGTTTATCGCTATCAAGCATTTCGAGGGGGTTATCCTTATGCTCGGAATAATCCTTGCGGAAAACAAGATAAGCGAGGTGGTCATTTGCGTCAACAAGCGGAAGAACGTTGAGCTTGTTATCCCAGATGATATCGTTTGCTTCTTTGAGGGTGGTGGTAACGGGTGCCGTAACCATCTTCGCACGAGGGGTCATAAACTCCTTGACCTTAAGGTCGGTAGACATACGGGAAACGCGGTAGTCTCTGCCCGTAACTATGCCGAGAAGTTTACCGGTGCTTGTTCCGTCGTCGGTGATAGCGATGGTGCTGTGTCCCTTAGCACTGACAAGCGCAAGCACGTCAGCAAGAGTATTCTCGGGAGTGAGGTTAGAATCGCTGACTACAAAGCCCGCCTTATAGTTCTTTACCCTTGCGACCATCGCAGCTTCATCCTCGACGCTCTGGGAGCCATATATGAAAGACATTCCGCCCTCACGAGCGAGAGCAACAGCCATTTTATCATCGGAAACAGACTGCATTATAGCAGAAACAAGCGGGATTCCTAGAGTGATGTCAGAAGTTTCGCCCTTGCGGAACTTTACAAGGGGAGTTTTGAGGCTGACGTTTGCGGGAATACAGTCGGGGGATGTGTAGCCGGGAACAAGAAGGTACTCGCTAAAAGTGTGCGAGGGTTCTTTATAAAAATAAGCCATTTAAAAAAGCTTCCTTTCTGTTTTACAAATTTTCCTTAAAGATTGCACAACAGGGTGTCGCAATGAAAACTGCGACACCCTAATATATTACAGCGTTCAGATGAATTTGTTGAGCGACTCGGGGAGCTTTTCAACAGGGAGAGATGCGGTAACGACAACATTGATCTTGTGGCTGTCAGAAAGCTCGTCAATGTCGTGCATAAAGCGCTCGAAAGCGTCGATATCCTCATTGCAAATGCGAAGTGCCGAGTCGATGAAAACGTCGGAAACATCGTGGTTGCTTGCGAGAATGCCAGAAATGAAGCCATAAAGAGCGCGTGCATCGAATACGAAGTACTCGTCAACGTTGATGAGTCTGCAACGGGATGTAATATCATAGCGAAGCTTGATTCCCTTCTCTACACACACAACACAACCCTTGGACTCGGCAACAGCTTCATTTACAAGATTGATAAGAGTCTTGGTCTTTCCGGAGCCCTTTGCTCCAACGATGAGTTTGATCATTTTATACCTCCTGGTTTTAGGTGGATCACAATATTATTATACAATATAAAAAGAATAAAATCAAGTACTTTATCGGATTTTACAGTCTTGCGCGAAGCTGCTCGGTCATTTCCTCGTAACCGGGCTTGCCGAGAAGAGCGAACATGTTCTTCTTGTACGCTTCAACGCCCGGCTGATCAAAGGGATTTACGCCGAGCATATAGCCGGAAACACCGCAAGCAAGCTCGAAGAAGTAGATCATATATCCGAGAGAACGCGCACTGCGGTCCTTGAGACGAAGAACGATATTGGGAACACCGCCGTCAACATGGGCAAGAAGAGTACCGTTCATTGCCATACGGTTAACCTCGCTCATCTTCATATCCGCAAGGAAGTTCAGTCCGTCGATGTTTGCGGAGTCATAAGGTACTGCGGCATTGCTGTCGGGAGTTTCAACGTCAAGAACAGTCTCGAACATCGTGCGCATACCTGCCTGAACATACTGTCCAAGGGAGTGCAGATCCGTTGAGAAGATTACAGATGAGGGATAGAGTCCCTTGCCGTCCTTACCCTCGCTCTCGCCGTAGAGCTGCTTCCACCATTCGCAGAACATCTGCTCATAGGGCTCGTAGCCCACAAATATCTCAACAGCCTTGCCCTTGCGGTAAAGGATATTGCGGATAGCGGCGTATTTATAAGCATCGTTCTTCATAACGTCTGGCTCAGACAGCGCCTTGCGCGCATCTGCCGCGCCGCCCATAAGCTCGTCAAGGTCGATACCTGAAACAGCAATAGGAAGAAGTCCCACAGCGGTAAGTACGGAGAAACGCCCTCCGACGTCGTCGGGAACCACGAAGGTCTCAAAGCCTGCCTCGTCAGCAAACTTTTTGAGAGTTCCGCGTGCCTTGTCGGTGGTAACGAAGATACGCTCACGCGCGCCGTCAACACCGTATTTCTTTTCAAGCATTGCTCTGAAATAGCGGAAAGCCACCGCAGGCTCGGTGGTGGTACCTGACTTTGAAATAACGTTTATGCAAACGTCTCTGCCCTCGCAGAGCGCAAGTATCTCATCAAGGTCGCCGCCGCTGATGTTACAACCCGAGAAATAAATGTCGGGAGTATCTTTTTTCATAAGATTGTAGCGCGGAGACTTGAGAAATTCAACAACCGCGCGCGCTCCGAGATAAGAGCCGCCTATACCGATAACGATAAAGAGGTCACAGGTGGACTGTATCTTTTTTGCTGCCGCCTTGATGCGTGCATACTCTTCCTTGTCGTAATTCTCGGGAAGATCCATCCATCCGAGCATTTCGCTGCCGGCACCTGTGCGGTTACGCAGAGTTGCTACTGCGGCATCAACATCGGGGGTGATAGCCTTTATTTCATCATCAGAAACAAAGGATTTTACAAATTTGTCAGAAAGTTTGAGTGCCATATATTTTCCCATCCTTAAAGAAATATATTATTTCATCTATTTTACCACTTTTTCATCCGAATTTCAACACATTTTTGATAGAAAAATTTCTTTTTTCACGATTTTTTTGCGCAACCGAAAAATACTGATAGCATTTTGGAAAAAAGCGTGCCAAAAGATATGCGTTCCACGCTCTCCGAGGCTGTAATATCAACACGTCCAAGCTCCTCGCCGTCAAGTGTAAAAATCACGTTTCCAACCTTATCGCCTTGGGCGATGGGGGCGGCAATACTCTCTTCAAGCTCTCTGCGGACCTCAACCGACTTGTCACCGCCTTTTTTAACGAGTGCGCAAAACTCCCCATGGCTTATCTCGCAGCTATCCTTCTCGCCGCCTGTAACCAAAACAGGAGTCAGAGTCTCACCGCGGTATCTGTAAAACGAGAAATTGGCAAAACCCCAATCGAGCAACGTAGCAGCCGCGGCGTTACGCGCGTCGCGTGTGGGGGATGCCATAATAACTGCTATAAGGTGCATTCCGTCGCGTTCAGCAGTTGCACTGATGCAAAACTTCGCCTTTGCCGTAGAACCCGTTTTAAGCCCCGTAGCACCCTCGTAAAATCGGACAAGGCGATTGGTGTTAGAAAGTCCAAAAGCCCCGTCACGCACGGTATCCATCCATGTAGAGCTGTATTTGAGTATTCTCTCGTGTTTTATCAGCTCGCGCGACATTAAAGCAATATCGCGCGCTGACAGCACGTGATTTGTGACCGTATCATCAAGCCCGTTTGTGTTTTCAAAATGAGCCGTTTTCATTCCAAGCTCACGAGCACGCTTGTTCATCAATTCCACAAACGCCCCCTCGCTCCCCGCAACAGCCTCGGCAAGCACAACGGCGGCATCATTGGCTGACGATATCACTACCGATTTCAGCAGGTCATCTACGCTCATTTTCTCGCCTTCCTTGAGAAAGATCTGCGAGCCCCCCATCGATGCGGCGTGCGCCGATGCGGTAAGCATCGTATCATAGCCGAAAACGCCCCTCTCGATCGCTTCCATTACAAGCAGCAAGGTCATCACCTTGGTCACGGACGCGGGGGGCAGTGCCTCATCTGCATTTTTTTCGTAAAGCACGCGTCCTGTTTTTGCCTCCACCAGTATTGCGCTGACGCAATCAAGCTCAAGAGAAGGGTACTCCATAGCATTGACCTGCGCGGAAGAAAGGGAGACAAAAACAATTATACCGCACAGTATTGCGGACAACAATCTTTTTTTCATAAAAACATCACCTCGCACAATCTTATGCGAGGTGATGTTTAAAATATGAAGAATAACTTATTATTCCGCGTCGTTTTCTTCCTTACAGGCTTATAATTATTTCACCGAAAAACGGTACTCGGTGCTTGTAACGAATTCCTCGCCCGGCAACAGAGTGCAATCAAGGAAGTTCTCGTGATTTATCGCATCAGGCATGGATTGTGTCTCAAGGCAAAATGCGTGACGGCGCTGCTGAGGCTTTCCGCCGCGGAAGGGATATTTCTCATCCCCAAGGAAGTTTCCGCTGTAAAACTGAACGCAGGGACGATCGGTCAGCACCTTCATAACGATGCTTCCATCGGGGGAAATGACGGTGGCTCTTTCCTTAACGCCCTCTCCTCTTTCGGCAAAAACAAGGCAATGGTCGATTCCGCCGCCGATAACGATATCCTCGTTATCATCAGCCTCAAGTCCATCGGAAATAAGCTTAAGCTCGGTAAAATCAAACGGTGTCCCCTTGACGGACTTGATCTCACCTGTGGGAATGAGCGTGTCATCGGTTGGCAGATATCTGTCGGCGTCAATAAGTATCTTGTGCGTTCCTACGTATCCCTCGCCCGCAAGATTGAAGTATGCGTGGTTGGTAAGATTGAGTATAGTCTTTTTGTCGGTGGTGGCGCGGTAGGCGATTTTAAAGCCGCCCTCCTCTGTCAGAGAGTATGTGACAGACATGGTAAGCGTACCGGGGTAGCCTTCCTCGCCGTCCGGAGATACCGCGTCAAAGGTAACGGCAGTGTCGGATACGGTAGCCCTCCAGATCTTTTTATCAAAGCCGCGCTTGCCGCCATGGAGATGGTTTACACCGTTGTTCACATAAAGAGAATAGTCAACGCCGTCAAGCGTAAACTTGCCGCGGCATATTCTGTTTCCTATTCTTCCGACAACTGCACCGAGATATCCCTCGGCTTCCTCATAGGAGCGAAGAGAATCGTAACCGCAAACGGTATCCTTCCAACCCGCGGGGGTGTTAACTCTCGCGCGGAGAATGGTTGCTCCGTATTCCATTACGGTAAGCTCGACGTTATCGTTAGCAAGAGTATAAGCATATATCTCTTTGCCGTAATTAAAATTATCGCTTACTGTTCCAAAGAGCTTTTTAGTAACCATTTTACACCTCATAGCCTTTGGGATTCATTGTCTGCCAGCGGTCAGCGTCACGGCACATACGAACTATATCGTACTCCGCACTCCAGCCAAGAAGCTCATACGCTTTCTTCGGATCGGCATAGCACTCGGGAATATCACCGGGGCGGCGAGCAACGATATTATACGGAATATTTTTGCCCGTTGCTTTCTCAAACGCTTTTACGATATCAAGAACGGAATAGCCCTTGCCTGTTCCGATGTTGAAATAATCAATTCCGTCAACCTTAACAGCGCGATCAAGTGCCTTGAGATGAGCGCGGGCAAGGTCAACAACGTGGATGTAATCGCGGACGCCCGTTCCGTCGGGGGTGGGATAGTCGTTTCCGAAAACATTGAGCGCCTTGAGCTTACCTACGGCAACCTGAGTTATGTATGGGAGCAGGTTGTTAGGAATTCCGCAGGGGTCCTCGCCAATAAGACCTGATTCATGCGCTCCGATGGGATTGAAGTAGCGAAGGATAGAAACGCTCTTCAATTCCTTTGCATTTATAAGGTCGGAAAGAATACGCTCTATCATAAGCTTCGTTTCGCCGTAGGGATTGGTAGTGCTGAGGGGGAAATTTTCGCGTATCGGAACGGATGCGGGATTGCCGTAAACCGTTGCCGAGGACGAGAAAACGATAGTTCCTACGCCGTAAGCCTTCATAGCACGGCAAAGATTGAAGGTCGCGTCAAGATTGTGGCTGTAGTAGCGAAGAGGCTGTGCTACAGACTCGCCAACTGCCTTCAGACCCGCAAAATGAATAACAGAGTCGATGGAATTTTCCGCAAAGACCTTTTCGGTTGCTTCGTAATCCAACAGGTCTACCGCATAACATTTTACGCTCTTGCCCGTTATTTTTTCAATTCGCTTCAACACCTCGGGTTTGCTGTTTGAGAAATTGTCTATAATAACAACCTCTCTACCGTCATTGAGAAGCTCCACAACTGTGTGAGAACCGATAAAACCGGCTCCGCCTGTAACCAGAATCGCCATTTTTATACCTCTTTATAATTATAAATATTTTTTAACTGTTGCAAGCATGCGCGGCATTTTTTGCTCCATATCGCGTACGAGCTTGAACTGATTGCGCGCACGGTCAAGGTTCTGTGTCGGATAATGTATACGGAAATAAGTATCGCCATTCAGATAATCGCTCAGAAAGCGGATGCCCGTCTCCAGCGTGATTATCATAGCCCCCATCGGCAAAGCGAGAATTTCCGCATCGGTAAGCGAACCCTCAAGTCCGCCTATAAATCCACGCGCAAAGGCATCAAACATATCCTCACGCATATAAACGATATCAAGATCCGTCTCATCCTCTGCGGCACTTGACGCGCCAAAGCGAATAGCATCGCCAAAATCGAAAAGCACCGAGCCGGGCATTACCGTATCAAGATCGATAACGCAAACAGGCGTGCCTGTGATTTTATCAAGCAAAATATTGCTGAGCTTGGCATCGTTATGCGTAACGCGGCGCGGAAAAATACCCGAATCCATTCTGTCAGTAATATACGAGCAGATCACCCCATGTTCCTTGACGAATGTTATTTCTTCCTTTATCAAATCAGCCCTACCCGCGACGTTTGCGGCAAGCGCTTCCTCAAATGCGCGATAGCGTGCGGGAGTATTATGAAAATCCGCGATAGTCTCGGTAAGCTCTTTTACATTGTAATCGGCAAGCTGCATTTGAAACTTACCAAAAGCTTGCCCAACGCTTTCAAAAAGGCTTGCGGAGTCAGCGCTTTGGCGTCCGACTGCGTTTCTTACGTATTCATACGAGCGCCAACAACCGCCGTCTTCATCACGGTAATATATATTACCGTCATTAGTAGAAATAAAGTGGAGAGTTCCCCGCTTTACGTCCCCTCCCGTTGCTTCTATCTTTTTACTGATATGCTCGGTAACACCTACAATATTCCTCATAAGCCCGTCGGGGTCTTTGAATACAGACGTGTTTATTCGTTGTAGAACGTAACGGTGGCCTTTTTCACAGTCGATAAAATACGTACCGTTTATATGACCGTCTGAACATTCTGTATACGACGTTGGTGAGGAGTCAAGAGTAAATTTGCTTGCGATATCAAGTATTTCCATTTTATCTCAAAGCACTCCAAAGATCTTCCGCGTAATCGCCGCGGTTTATCAAGGCTCTGATGCTTTCCTTGACGTATTCCTTATCTGCTGCGTAGGTCACACCATACCACTTTGCCTTCGTGTGGCAAGCGTTAATGGTTGCAAGCGAATCTTCCTGCGCCCAAGTGACCGCGAGGGGGAGATAAAATTCAGCCTTCATAGGATCTTTCATTTCTGAAAGGAATCTTGCGAAGTAATCAGCGGCAACGGGGAAAAATGCGGGTGTGAAACCAAAGAAATTCATTGATGCCGCGGCATCTCCCGAGATGTGCACCCAGCTTCCGTCATCCTCTTGATATTCGGCGTCCGCGCCCGCAGGTCTTATCTTTGTGCGCTCGGTAATGGAAACAAGCGAACCGTTCTCATCAAGCTCACAAATACCGCGCGACACTGTGCCGTTATCCGTAAGAGTGTTCGCAAGACGATAAGCCGCAAAGCAGATCGGCATCGGCATAGCATACGGCTCGGCAGCCTTGAGACGATTAGCCATCTCCTCAAACGCCTCATAGCCATAAAAGTCATCGGCGTTGATGGTTGCGAAATTGTCGTCAACTATATTTCTGGTAGCAAGCAATGCGTGAGCTGTACCCCAAGGCTTTACTCTTCCCTCAGGAACGGTAAAACCGCAAGGGAGCTCGTTTATATCCTGAAAAGCATACTCTACCTTTGCGTAAGGCTCTACCCTGCATCCGACGCTCTCGCGGAAAAGCTCAAGATTTTCTTTTTTTATTACAAAAACGTTTCTGTCAAAGCCTGCTCTGATAGCATCGTAACAGGAATAGTCTATGATAAATTCACCGTTAGGGCCGATGGGATCGATCTGCTTCATTCCGCCGTAGCGAGAACCCATTCCTGCCGCAAGTATAACAAGTGTCACGATATTTTTCCTTTCTTTATTACGGAAGCAATAAAGCCCCATTTTTATATTTTTATATATTATATTACATTTTTCGTGAAAAGTACAGTAGATTTTAAATTTTTCTTTCAATTTTGGACATATAATTTTGCTTTTTTAGGCAAAATATAGTTCGAACTATTGACAAAAGCAAGTTGGCATGATATAATTCAATAAAAATGTATCATATGAGACACGGAGGTAGATGAAATGCAACTCTCAGATTTTCGACAACTGCTCCTGTCAAACAAGCTGTTTGCCGGATGCCCCCCAACTCTTCTGGATGAAAACGTTTTTACAGACAAAAATTTGATATGTCTGAAACCAGAAGATGATCTATTCTCTATTAACGGCTCTCCTTGCATTGGAATCCTGCTTTCGGGCAGATGCGCCATATACTCGTCTTCTAAATCGAAAAAGATGCTCATGCGCTTTGTATTTCCCGGAGAGGCTGTTGGTGTTGCTTCCCTTTTTGCAACACAACGCCCCCAAACGCACATTACAGCTTGCAACGACAGCGGCGCGTGGTTCCTTTTGATAAGCCGTTCAGAGCTTGAAGAGCTTTTTTCTACACAACACGGTAACATAATCAGAGATAACCTTCTCTCGTTTCTTGCAAACCGCGTTTCCTTCCTTAATTCAAAAATTGCGTGTATAAGCGGCGGCAGTGCCGAAAAGAAGCTTGCTATTTTCCTCAACTCGGCAATAGAGGCAACAAATTCGTGCGAATTCGACATAGGAATGTCCATGAAATCCCTTGCGAATGCCCTGAACATCGGACGAGCATCCTTATACCGTGCGTTTGATGCGCTTGAAGGCGAAAATGTGCTTACAAGGTCGGGAACTTCTGTACAAGTTATCAACCGCGAACATCTTATCTTATAAATATATAAATAAACAAACCAAAGAAAGGACACGAAAACAATGAAAAAACTTTTATCCCTGCTTCTCATCCTTGCTCTCGCGATCCCATTTGCCGCATGCTCTAATGCGCAGGATGGTGATGCGTCTACCACAACTGCACCCGTAGCAGAAACTGCCCCCATTCGCGTCGCCGTTCTTAACGGCACTACGGGATTTGGTATTGCGCCCCTTTACTCTAACTTAAAAAACGGCAAGTGTGATTTTAAAGCCACGATTGATTTTTATGCCGATGCCACGCTTGTTGCCCCCCTGCTCATAAACGGCTCGGTCGATATCGCCGCAGTTCCCACAAACCTTGCCGCAACCGTATATAACAAAACGCAAGGTAAGGTAGAGGTTCTCGCTGTAAACACCCTTGGCGTGCTTTATCTGCTTGAAAACGGCGAAACGGTAAAGAGCCTTGCCGATCTTGAGGGCAAGACAGTTCACGTTCCCGGTCAGGGCACTAACCCCGAATACGTTCTCCGCGCTCTCCTTAATTACGCAGGACTTACCGATAAGGTCACGATAGATTACACCTACCAGAGTCCCGATGAGCTTACTACCGCCATGGCTACGGGCAAGGCCGCAATAGGTCTGCTCCCCGAGCCTAAGGTTACGGCTGCAACGCTGAAAAACCCGACTCTGCGCGTTGCGGTAGATTTCAGCGCAGAGTGGAAACGTTTGACGGGAACCGAGCTTGTTCAGGGTTGCCTTGTCGCACGCAAGGATTTTGTTGATGCAAACGCTGATGCAGTAAATAAATTTCTCGCCGCGTATGAGGCATCTGTAAATACTGTTGTAACAGACGTTGACAACGCCGCAAAGCTTATCGTGGAGGCTGGTATCGCTCCGCAGGAAGCTCTCGTTAAGAAGGCACTTCCCCGTTGCAATATCACCTATCTCACCGGTGACGGAATGAAATCTGCACTAAATGAGTTCTGGGGTGCGCTTTACGGCATAATCCCCTCCTCCATCGGCGGAAAGCTCCCCGATGCAGGAATTTTCGGGTAAGATGAAAATTTTAAAAAAGAGCGCCCCCATTTTGGGGGTTGCTCTGTTTTGGGCGCTGGTATGGCACTTTGCCGCTTGGAAAACGGGAAGCACGCTTTTACTTCCATCTCCCGTCCAAACGTTCGCGCGTCTGGGTGAGCTTGCGCGAACGTCCGAGTTCTGGATCATTACCGCGAAATCTCTAATTCGGGTGTTTGCAGGAGCGTTTTTCGCCATTCTCGCAGGCACGATTCTTGCTATCATATGCTCTCGCATCACTCTGATCCGGCGATTGCTCTCCCCCATAATCACAGTAACAAGAGCTACCCCCGTAGCGTCCTTTATAATCCTCGCTCTGCTTTGGATCGGGCGTGGGGTGCTCCCATCGTTCATATCGTTTCTGATGGTATTCCCCATCGTTTTCACAAATGTTATCGAGGGCATTTCGCAGACTTCAGGTGAGCTGCTTGAAATGGCACAGCTCTTTCATCTGTCCCGTCGACTCAAGCTAAAGCGCATATATCTGCCATCAGTTGCTCCTTATTTTATCTCTGCCGCGCGATCCTCACTCGGTCTTTCATGGAAAGCGGGCATCTCCGCTGAGGTATTGGCGTTTTCGCCCGACTCGATAGGTCAGATGATATCGCAATCCAAAAATCTGCTTGAAACCGTGGACCTCTTTGCGTGGACGGCGGTAATAATAATCCTTAGTATAGGAATCGAATTTTTATTTAGCCGCGGCATCGAAGCCATGGGCAAGAAGATCGGAGGTAGGGCAAAATGATAAACATAACTTCCCTTTGCCGTTCCTTTGACAAGGAAATAATAAAAAACCTTGACCTTTCCCTGCCTTCTGAAGGCTTTATATCGATCTGCGGCCCGTCGGGATGCGGCAAAAGCACGCTTTTACGTATTCTCGCAGGGCTTGACACCGAATACAAGGGCAGCATCGAACCGTCTCCGAAAAGCATGAGAATATCAATGGCATTCCAAGAGCCTCGCCTGCTCCCTTGGCGGACAGCGGTAGATAACGTAAATCTTGTTATCGGAGACAAAAGCAACACTCTCGATAAAGCCGCCGCGCTTCTTTTGGAGCTTGGATTTGAAAAGCAAGATCTCAATAAGCTCCCTGACGAGCTTTCGGGCGGTATGAAGGCGCGTGTATCTCTTGCCCGCGCGCTTGCACTAAGTGAAGCACAGCTTTATATTCTTGACGAGCCATTTGCCTCGCTCGATGGAAAAACAGCGCGTCTTTGCGCCGACGTAATACGCCGCCGCACCTCACACGCTCTATGCCTTAGCGTTATACACGACACGGAGCTTGCACACGAAATATCCGATGCCGTGCTTTACTGCAAGGGCACACCGATAAGTAAAATCGAACAATAAGGGGCTGAATCATTCAGCGCAGAACAAAAAACACGCGAATAAATTAACAAAGAAAAGACCGCTTTTCCCGTCTGATATGACGGAGAAAGCGGTTTTTAAGGTAAAAATCCTCGCGGATTTCGATTTTTATGTGTGTTTTTTAGCCGCGCTTTGGCTCTCTGCCGTACATCTTATACGACGACGAGAACCAAAGCGCGGCTTCTGCATCCTAATGACTCAGTCCCTTTACGTTTTTTATGCTTTAAAATAATCTCCAAGCAGTGTTGCAAGCGAGTTCGCTTTTTCAAGCGTTACGAGCTGGTCGCCTCTGCCCATAAAGGACACGACACAGTATTTTTCACTATACCGTCTTATTTCAAGCGTTGCCGCCGCAGTTTCACCTGCATTGAAGGTGAGATCTGCCTTAAAAATCAACTCGTTTCCGAAGGACTCATCTCCTTCATATACACTCGTGTACGAGGTTGCGCGAAGCTCCTCAAGCGCGTTGCATATCTTGGCGTATGCATCATAATTAAGCTCCGCGCCCGATTGGTCCGTGTACGTTATCTTGCCGTCCGTATGGCTCAAAGCAACACTCAGCGTGTTTGCTCCCGCGCTAAAGCTCACGCTATCTACACGCTCGTAATCGGCGTAAAATACCTCATCGGGGCGAATATCCCTCTCGAGACCTGAAACGATGGTATCAAGGTTATCACTTGCCGTAGAAGACATGTGGTACGTCAGGATCGAGCCCTCGGGACGGACGTGATAGTACCCGTCTTCGGTAATGGTTCCGAGGTAAAGCACAAGCGTTTTTGCCGCGCCGTCGCTCTTGTAATTGACCTCAAGCCTGCCTGCCTTATCAAGCCCGTATTCCGCATCACGCTCGTTATCGCAGGCAAGACAATCAAGATAGCTCATGGTAGTGAGTGCTTCGTTGATAAGAGCAGCGACATCCTCATCGACCGCGTACTCCGCACCGCCGTTTACAGAAAGATACCAAAGGTAGTCGTTGGTATAATCCTTTTCATTCCCCTTGGGATAGTAGGTGTACAGAAGCGTCATATCCCCCTTATTCCATTTGAGCGTGGTAACGTCGCCGTCGGCAAGCTTTGGTATTTCGTCATAAAGCACGAAATCCAAGACGTCACCCGACAGAAGAGACGGGAGCGTATCATCGACCATATACACCTTGGTTTTGTCGGCAGTATCAAGAAAATAATACATATAGTTAAAGCTGTTTTCAGCACCTATAAGAAGCTCTCGCTCACTGCCGTCGGTATATCTTATCTTAAGAGTAACCGTAGGCTCGTCAAAACCGTAGTTTGAAAGGCTTGACTCATCGCTGACGCTTATAAGCTGTGTTGAGGTAGCACCGTTGAGGTCATCAACTATCATTTGGGCTACCTCCGGATTTACGGGAACGTTGGGGTATTCCTCAAAAGTCCACGTTTCGCCGTCAAGGAGCAACGTCAAGGTGCGCGTTTCCCATTTTGCATCCTCGGTGACGACATCTCCGTTCTCACCGTGCGAGTGATCACCGCCGGCAAGATATTTCACCGTCATGCAGATCTTTGATATACCGTCCTCGGGAACATCAGCAACGGAGTACTTTTGGTGAGTCTCCTCGGTAGAGGTATCTCCGCTATCGGAAGATATCACCCCCGTAACAAGATATGCGATTATAAGCAGCGCAAGCACTGACGCCAATATTATCAGATTCTTTGATCTTTTATTCTTCATCGCAGATCATCTCTTTTTTCTCTTATAAATATATACAGCGCCGAGGGCAAGAGTGGCAACGGGAAGCACCAGAATCAGAATATTTCCCCAAAGATTTGCTTGAAACTCGTTGACGGTAAGCACAGCACCCGCAAGAGAAGTTGCTGATATTTCGGGAAGTGCCGTCGCAAAGCTGTCGCAAAGATAGTTTGTCATAAACCAGAAGCAATAAAGATTGTTTCCGTTGGTGGCGTTAATAAAGGTATCCGATATCATATTTGATGATCCGCACCAAATGAATTTTGCTACGTCGCCGTTTTCAAGCTCTTTTTCAGCGGAAACAGCAAGTGAGTATGACTGCGCATCGGGTTTTTCATCGGGAGGCTTCGTATAAGCCTTGTCAGACGTGGAAAGCAAGGTTGAAAACGTAATGCCTTCGGTTTCCGACGTGTGTATTGAGTGGCTCGACGGAGCAAGGAGCGTATAGCTCGATATCGGAGAAACGGCGTCATGCTCGCTATTGACATCGGGAATTATATAGGCGGGCTGTTGATAATAATTATCCGAAGCCCCCTCGTATAAGGTGTCCGCACCCGCGCTCATACCCCATGCGGCAGAAAGCGCGGCGAAGTTTGAAAGCTTATCTACCCCCACACCGCTGAACATGAGAATATTTCCACCATTGTTAAGGTAGGCAATGAGCTTTTCTTTCTCAGAGGCAGTAAGGTCTAACGTAGGAGCGTTTATGATAATAAGGGAGCAGTCCTCGGGTACGCCATCCGCACCAAGTGCGATATTAAGCGTATTATGCATCATGCCGTAGGAATCAAAAAGACCTGTAATATTAGCGGATAGTGCACTTTCACCGTGTCCGTCCAAAATATAGATGGAAGGAACGCTGTTAGCTGTAACGTACTCGATAGCACCCGTGATACTACTTTCTCCCGCAAAGAATTCCTCTACGTCTGTAAGATATGCGGAATATCCCATCTGATAATATGACTGAAGCTGATCATAAGTCATCTTTCCAAGCAAACTGCTGTGATAGTAGAACATATCGTCGTAGCTCACAAGCTTGCTTCTTCGCGCACTGCTGACTACCACGCTATGATTTACAGCATCATCGGCATTATGCTCGGTCAGGAAATTTGGAGAAACTATGGGGTCCACGACATTTATCTTGATATTGGGAGACGCTCCCGCGTATCTATCGATAAAGTTTCTTATCACATCATCCTCCGTTCCGCCCTGACAGATAAAATTAAGTGTGATCTCTTCGTTAAGTGTGCCCAAGTATTTTTCAGTGGTCTCCGACAGAGTGTAAAGACCGATGCTTGTGGTGTCAATGTTTTTTATTCCATCCGGCAGCGCGTTTACCAGAAGATTTACAAAAACAATGGCGGCAAGGAGAATGGCGGTAATAACTACGCTGTATACTCCAAGCTTTCCGCTTTTTGCGTTCGAATTAAATGATAATTTCATCTCTCGCACCTCCATCAGCTCCAACGGCGCTTTTCCATAGACTGCACCGTGAGAAAAACAAAGAAAACGGAAATAGACAGGAAATATGCTACGGCGGTAATATCAAATATTCCGTCTACAAAGCTGTAAAAACGGTCAAACACCGCAAGATACTCTACAAGGCGAGGGAAAAGTCCCTCAAAAAGCGTAGAGTTTACAAAATACACTATCGCCGCAGGAATGGCGCATATGGCAAACGCACCAACGCAGATAATGAGATTTTTTGTCAAAACGTAGACTATCGCCGCGAGAGCCGCGCCAAGTGCCAAGAAGCACAAAAGCGAACCGACAGCCGTAGCGGGAAGAAGCTCTACAAGGCTCGTCAAAAGATAAATAGCCAAAAGCACGGCTACACCAAGAACGGCAGAGATACTCTGGCTCTCGGTAAGCGAGGACAGAAAAACGCAAATGGCTATAAGCGCGCTGCCAAGCAAAAAGAAGCCGAATATCGCGGAATACGCTCCAAGAATATGCACCTCGCCGAAAAATGACAGAATAAGCGGATAAAGGCACAAAACAGCGCAGCACGTACCGTATACCGCAACAGCGGCAAGATACTTGCCTATAACTACGGAACTAATCTTCATCGGCAGTGCATAAAGAAGCTGATCCGTTTTGGAACGGCGCTCCTCCGCCAGCGTGCGCATGGTGAGTATCGGTACAACTATCATAAGCACAATAGTCATATTTGCAAGAACGTACTCAAACGACGGGGATAGCTGAAGCAGATTTATTGCCATGGTATAAATACCCGCAAAAACAAGCATTACGGCAAGAAATACATAGCCCGTCATACTTATAAAATAAGATTTAAACTCTCTTTTAAATATCGCTATCATTATTCCTCGCCCTCCTTTTCATCATCCTTTGAAGAAAACAGCGGTGTATAGCCGCTTTCGTCGTTTTCAGAAGTGTTTGCGAGACTCTCATGTTTATTCCATTCACCGTCCGCTTCCTCTGCATAGTTATCGTTTGTAAGAGAGAGGAATATTTTCTCAAGCGTTTTCTCGTCGCGGTGAAGCTCGGTCAGGGCAATTCCTTCCTTGGCAAAAGCAAAGAAAATATCGCTCCTCACCTTTTCCCCATCATCAATATCAAGCGTGACAAGAGTAGCACCGCCCTCCTCGCGATAGTCTGCGCAAGCCTTGGGCAGAAGGCTTGAAAGAACCTTTTTCGCTCTTTCCACATCACATTTTACAGTAAGACAAAGAGGCTCGTCAGCAGAATTTTCAAGCTCCGCAAGGGGTGCGTCGGCAACTATTTTACCATTTGAAATGATAAGAATGTGATCGCACACGGCACTTATTTCAGCAAGAATGTGACTGCTGATAATAACAGTTTTACTCTCGCCAAGATGTTTGATAAGATCTCTTATTTCAATTATCTGCTTGGGATCGAGTCCTACGGTCGGCTCGTCAAGTATTATAGTATCGGGATCGCCTATCATTGCCTGCGCTATACCCACGCGTTGACGGTAGCCCTTTGAGAGGTTCTTTATCAGGCGATTTCTCACCCCTACAAGCCCCGTGATCGTCATGACCTCTTTTATCTGTCTGATGCTCTTCTCAAATGGAACTTTTTTCGCGTTTGCCACAAACACCAGATATTCCTTTGGAGTCATATCCATATAAAGCGGCGGCTGTTCGGGCAGGTAACCTATGCGGCTCTTTGCCTCGACGGGTTCTTCGAAAATATCATGACCGTCAACAAGCACCGTTCCCGAGGTGGCGGCAAGACAGCCTGTGATAATATTCATCGTTGTGGATTTTCCCGCACCGTTCGGGCCGAGCAATCCATAAATGCCCTTTTCGACTTTAAAGGAAATGTTCCTTACAGCCATGTGTTTTCCATATTTTTTAGTAAGATTTTTGACTTCGATCAAAACTACTCCTCCTTATTAAGATGAAGTTACATATTACAATATCATTTTACTGTGTCATGAGTATGATATATTTTTGAACAAACGTTGATATTTGAAAAGGAAGTGCCGCAAATGCCAAAACACTTGCAGCACCATTTTGTCAATCTATATCCTCTACCACGCTTTGCGGCGGAAGCTCGAGCGCATCGGGACGCTCGATAAACTTTTTATACAGCTTAAAAGCAGATGCAAAATAATGTCCGTCGCATATTCTTTCGTCAGTTACCGCTTTTATATCTATATAGCGGTATTTTTCAAGATTACCCTTTCTGTCATACTCATACACCGATTTTTTTGTGCCGTATGATATAAACACAGGTAAATTTCCAAAATCGTAAATGTGATGATAAATGGGATTTATACCCAGCGAACCCATGCTCGTAATTACCATGCTACCGTGGAATGGCGAGAGTTTTAGTAATGCCTTAGGAAGCTTACCCCAATAATCAAGAACGTTAAGGAACTTGACAGTCCAACGCAAAAGCAAACCGGGAATAAAACCAAACAGCTTTGCCAAACGGTCAAACGCAGTCGGCTCATCCATAGAATCTATCGCAGCCTTTGCGGTGCTGTTGAATTTTTCATATACATCATCAATGGTATCCGCAGGATCAAAATCAACCTTGATGACCGTTTCAGGCGCATTAAGCGAAAGCTCTTTTTTTACAGTCATGACTACGGATATGGAATTTCTCGCGAAAACTTTTTGTCCGCTGATAAAGCGATTGATTCCCGGTCGTTGTGAAATCGTTCGAACGTATGCGGCGAGCATAACGTGCAAAAGACCAAACGACGTCTTGCCTTCTCTTATCTTACGTCGGCACAGATTGTCCGCCTGACTTATCTCTATTCTATCGTAAAACGTATTCAAAGAATCGGAGCGACGGGGCATTATGTAGGGCATGAGCCTGTGCATAGGCTCTATCGAGCGTAGTTTTCTGCCATCCTTTCGATCACCAAAGCGGCGCTTTCTCTTGCGGTATTCAAGAGATGCTTGCTGCTCGGCAGATTCACTTTGCATAGTTGCTACGTCATTATTTATCGGTGTTGCATTGGACATAACGTTTTTTTCGTTTGCCATTGTGTTACCGCCTTTCATGTTTTTTGTGACATGCAGAACAATTATACACTATATTTCAAAAAAAATCAAGAAAAATATGTACCGTCCGTTAAATTTTAAGAATTTATGTGCCGATATTGACTTTTGTCAATGAGTTATGATATAATTTTATTTAACAGGAGAACTAAAATGGATAAGGTTTTTATTTATACAGATGGCGCTTGCAGAGGCAATCCCGGTCCGGGCGGATGGGGGGCTGTCTTGATTTGCGGCGAGCATAAAAAAGAGATGTCGGGCGGCGAGGCAATGACCACCAATAACCGAATGGAGCTTATTGCCGCGATAGAAGCTCTCGCTGCTTTGCGCAGACCGTGCGAGGTAACCCTGACTACCGATTCAAAATATCTTTGCGACGGTATCTCCAAGGGATGGGCTGCATCGTGGAAGGCTAAAGGATGGAAAAAATCTGACGGAAAGCCTGCACTGAACCCTGACCTTTGGGAAAGATTGCTTTACCTATTGAACATTCACAAGGTGGAGCTTGTCTGGGTAAAGGGACATGCGGGACACGTATACAATGAACGCTGTGACGCGCTTGCCACAGCTTACGCTGATTCTCTTCGCTGATGCGGGAAAGGATGTAATAATATGAAATCTAAAAAAACGATGCTGGCTCTTATAGCTTTTTGCGTTTTTCTTTTGTTAATGGTACTGATTTGCGGAATATTTATGTTCGGAGACTCTACCGACGCGCCAAGTACGGGAAACAGCACAGACCGTACGCAAGCAACTGTGCCAAATGATACAACTGTGCAAGAACCCAACACGACCACAGCACCGCCAAACACATCAAACGTTCCCGATACTACTCTGCCTCCCACAACAACTGCCCCCTCCCCCGAGACGACCGTTCCCTCTCCCGAGACGACCGTTCCCTCTCCCGAGACTACTGTTCCTCCTACACCTCAAGCGCCGGGTCAATATCCCGTGGTAAACGGCAGTTTCTCATCAAGCCCCGATTTCAAGCTGACGGTTGACGTTGATTGGCGTACTCTAAGCCGTACAAAAACCGAGGCGGAAATAGAATTTACTGTGGTTTTAAACTCGGATAAGATAGGCGTTGGTACAAGAAAAAACAATTACATTAACATCGGAGATAAATCCTACCGATTCTCATCTTCCAAGGTAAGCGTGACCGAGTCCGGAAAAACGGAAACGGTGCTTGCCGTAATAACCGCCAAAGTTCCGCTGACCGACGGTGTCGGAACGTTTGATGCATCGTGTTCGTGGAATTTCAAGGGCACTTACAGCGGAGTCAAGATGGATAATATAATTTCCGAGGGTGTTATCGAAATAAAATAATTGCTGTCTCATTTGAGTTTGGCAAAAACTTAAAAAACGCGCTTCCGCTATCAACGATGGCGGAAGCGCGTTTTTTGCCACAAGGAAAGCTTATTTTATCTTAACAAGTGAGCGTATTCCCTCTGAAAGCGCAAAAACAAGTGCATCGATATCTTCTTTGGTGTTTTCGGGGCAGAGGCTTACTCGGATGGTTGAATCCGCTGCCCTGTCGTCAAGACCAAAAGCGCGCAGCGCGGGGCTTAGCTTTTTATCGTGAGACGAGCAAGCAGAGCCGCTTGAAACACAGATACCGCGCGCGGAAAGGAAATTGAGCATCGTCTGGCTCTTTATGCTTGGCACGGTTATGCTGATGATGTGGTCAACGTGCTTCGCGGGAACGTTGAGAACGACATCAAGCTCAGACAGGCGTTCCGCAGCGTAAAGGTAAAGGCGGTGGAGCTTGTCCACATTTGGCGTTACGGCGAGTCTGCCCTCGCTGACCGCCTTGCCAAAACCCGCAATGCCGATAAGATTTTCAGTTCCCGCGCGAAGTCCTTCTTCCTGTCCGCCGCCATATACGACTGGGGTAAGAGCGCGGCGCTTGATCGCCGCGGGAGATACTATAAGCGCTCCCACTCCCTTCGGACCGTGTATCTTATGCGCAGATATGCTTATCATATCTATACCGCTTGAAGCTCGTGGGAGATTTTGGCGCAAAAAGCCCTGCACGGCATCACAATGTATCAGCGCATCGGGGCATACGGCTCTTATAGCGCGAGCCGCCCCATCAATGTCGTAAAGCGCGCCTGTCTCATTATTAACGAGCATAAATGAAGCCAAGAAAACGCCCTTCATAGCCTCGTTGCGAAGCTGAACCATATCAAGTGCGCCGCCGCGTGTGGATATCTGCACCGCCTCAAAGCCCTCGCGCGTGAGAGCTTCAATAGCTTTTGCCACGGACGGATGCTCCGAATCCGTGGT
>JAZNOD010000085.1:0-5425 GCA_045580585.1 Eubacteriales bacterium | reverse complement strand
TTCCCGCTATCTACCGCCGTAATGCCACGGTTGGCGGCGTACACCGCAACAGCGAGACAATCTCGGTAGGATGCACCGATACGCAGTCCCTTGTAGGTATCCTCGTAGCTGCCGAAGGTCTTGATTTCAAAGGAACAGATCGGCGTGCTTTCAAATTTGCGATTCTCGGGGTTATATTTCCAATCCGAAACGCAAAGGTTCGGTGTAATTTGCTCGTCGATGCTCTTATGATCCACAAGGGCGTGAATGAGGGGGAGACCACCATCAATGCCGTATTTTCGACGAATATAAAGTGCCGTTTCCATATTCAGCGTTTCGCTGCCGAGAGAAACAACGATATATGTAGGTTCGATACCGTTCAGTACCTCGGTGAAATTCGAAGTCTTGATGTCGGCGCTGTGAAACTTGATATTCCACTTCTCCGCAAGGGCGGGTGAGGTCTTTTCAAAGATATCCTTTGCTTTTTCACCATTAAGATCGATGACATTGATATCCACTCGCACATCGTCACCGAGGCAGGAGCACATCGTCAGCGTGCGGAGAATTTCAAGACCGATATTACCACCACCAACAAGGAGGATCGAGAGTTTTCCGTCCTTCACCGCATCGTAGAGAGGATAATCGGTGGCAAGAGCTCTTGCAATCAGACCTTCCTCGTTGATAAGCCTCACATTGAAGGTTTCGTACAGATGGTCGAAGATAACCTCGGATATCTCATTCTTGGTGTATAGCCACATATTGACCTTATCGGTATGCTCACCATTGTACTTCTTGTAAAGACGAAGACCGGTATCCAGGTTTTCGCTACTGTCAGTACCCAATAGGTAATAATTGCGGACATGACGAAGTGTGTGTCCGATCTGCACGATATCGTCATTGATCACGTATGCGTTGATATCCTTGATACGTGCAAGTATCTCTGCATCGATATCCTCCTTGGATATCCGCAGTGCAAAGACGATGACCGCCTTTTTATGTGTCGTTGCAATATCTTCGGCAATACACAGCGTACGCTCGTTGATCGCTGAAAAGAGGTAGGTATCCTTAAAGTTCGAGCGAATGCGATACACGATCCGCGTGAACTTCTCCGAGAAAAAGGACAAGGTAATACCAACAGTAAAGAGAGGTGCAACGATGAGCAACACAAGAAGCACTGTTTTATATACGTCGATATATGCCACGTCAAAGCCGTTAAAGCCCGCCAGAATCTCTCCCGGATTGGAGTTTAACAGCATCGCGCACATACTCTCAACGAGCGTAAGACCTATGGCATAGGTTTCCTCGGCGTAGTAGGGATAGATTCCCGACATCAGCATCAAAAAGACGCATACGCCAAGAATCCGCACTATGCGCTTGAGATCCTTTCTGTTCAGTATGACCAGCACAACGCCAACCGCGAAAATCAGTAGCGTCAGTATCGCGCATATGGATAATATCACTTCACCGTTCATAGTAGCTCCTTCTATTTCGACTCATTGCTACCGAAGATAGCGTCAAATTCATCATTTGGGGCTGCGGAAATCTTATCTACTGTCGACTTGGGAGTGGATTTTGTACCACCATTGCTTTTTGTCGGAGCCGTAGTCTTTTTTGCTGTACTACCTCCAAAGATAGCATCAAAATCATCGTTAGATGGAGTGGACGCAGATAAAGGAGAGGGGGCAGATTTTTTTGCCGTTGCTTTCTTCGGCTCTGTAGCTTTTTTCGCGGTCATAGGAGCTTCCGTTTTCGTTTCCATGCCGGGGATAGACACGGTATTGCCGAGAGCTTCCAGTTCTTTTTTGAGAGCGATTGCTTTGTCGCTGTCGAGTCCCTTTGCCACAGTTGTCGGTGCTTTATCCACCATACCTTTTGCCGCAGCGAGACCAAGCCCCAACGCTCCACACAATACTTTTGTGGTCTTTAACGGTTGATTGCCAACCTTCTCCAAAACGACATCTAAAGTCTTCTTATCAGCCATCGTACCTTCCTCCCTTATGCTTCTGCCTGAACAGAAGCGTTATCATCAAAACTATAGTCCTTCATCCATTCAATTGCCGGGGTATAGCCCGCTTCGGCTGCATCGGCGATCCACGCTGCCGCCTTATTCATATCCTGTGGGCGTTCACGACCGAGCTGGTAGCAGATGCCGAGCTGATACATTGCATAGGGCTTGCCCATCTTAGCAGCCTTGATCAGTTTTCTCATTTTCTTTGTTTTGCCCACGCGATCGTCTCCTTTGTCGTATTTATTATGACCGCTTAGTTATGCAGTCGTTTTGCAAGAATAAGTGCCTATATTTTGCTTATATATTTTTATCACTTTTTCGTGCATAATAATGTATATAACGAGGTGCAATTATGTTAGAATTTGAAAAAGGCTTTGAATCCGTAAATAAAACATTTCGTATTCCCGTCCACATCGTCAAAGAGCTTGAACAGCTTGCCGGGAAGTACAATACATCGGTCAACAAGATTGTCGTTCAATGTTTGGAATATGCGCTTGAGAACATATCCGACGATGATGCCAATTCATCCGATGCCGATTCATAAACCTATGCCGTCCTTCGGGGCGGCATTTTTCTTTTCAGAAATCTTCAAATCCCAAGCATACCATCACCCTTATTCACCGTCTATTTCTTCTTTATGTACACTCATAATGTCACCGATATCACAATCCAGAACCTCGCAGATACGAAGCAGAATATCAAGGGAAACCTTCTTATCGCGCCGAAGGCTCGTCATGGTGTTGGATGCCATTTCGGTTGCTCGTCTGAGGTCTGCTTTGCTCATTTTCTTATCTACAAGTACCTTCCACAGCTTGTTATAGCTTATTGTCATTGCCATTGTTATCTCCTTGTTATGTCATTGCAGGTTTATATTCGTTCAATCAAAATGCACACCGGGGTTCAGCTCCGTCATCGGTCGCCATTCTACTCCGTATTTTCGGAGAAGGCGACGGAATACGTCATTCCTTTGAAAGTGGTGCATTTTCTTTACTTTATCGGTATCCATTTGGTGTTCTACCTCATCAATAACCGATAGATACGCTTGGGTCAGCTCCACGGGATCATGCTTCAGCGGATGGAAATCGTCAAAGATCTGCTTTTCAATTTCCTTTCGCTTGCCCTCCGGCATAATCTCTTTTGCCAGCTCAACGAGATCGTCGCAATTGTCTTTTCCATAATAATTGCGTGTACGTAGTGCTATGTAATAATCATCGCTGCAATTTTCATCGTTCTCACCGAAACGCTTAAACAACTCGGCTTGCAGTTCCAAGAGTCTTTTATAGTATTGAATAGCATAGGCGATGCGCCACATATACTCATAGGCTGTAGCCAGATATCGCATGGCACCAATGCTGTCTTCCAGTGTATCACGGTCACAGGGTTGAAGTTCAAGCTGTGCATTTACGATCCTGTCGATCTCCTGCAGGGCAGGAACGTCCTTATATGTAGCCGCCGCATTTGGGTGCTCCTTGCGGCTTTCAATTTCTTTAATCAATTCGATGATGCGATTGATATCGTCCTGTGGATACGGCATATGCTTCTCCTTTCACATCAACTCTTATCTTCATAGGTGATAGTGTATTTGTATCCTCCGTCCACAGACATCGGACGGTAATTTACGCTTTCACCTTTGGCAATCGTCCAGGTCTTGTTTGCCGAGGGATTATTTTCGTAATGCACAGTTACAGTAACACCAATATCATCCACGGCATCAACGATAAATTTTCGCCTGCCGATCGGCATAATCATATCGATTCCGACAATAGGATCAAAAACCTTTTCGTCGGTCTGAGTGTTGCTTCGTTTACCGGTTCTATGGTTGATGCCCCAGCATTCTTCAACTATACGAATTCTCACCGTCATCACCCTTCTACAATAAGTAAGTCAGGCATACAAGACCTCTGTAGTGCCGCTAAAATGCAAGATATTATTCTTGCATTTTATATTGTACCATATTTTCTTATGAATTACAATAGAAAACGAGTAAATTTTGGTGAACTTTCGCAAGAAGTTGATGTACTTGGACAAAATTTTATCAGTAAATTACTGTCTAAGCCAAAATAAGGACGGTGACCAAAATCGGTTACCGTCCTTCGACATATTCGTTTCAATAGATTTTTGTTATGAAATAGTCCTTGTCGGAGTCTGAAATGCTCTCCAATTCACGAAAACCGTAGAGTTTTCCGCCATCCTTCGTTGCAAGAATATCGTTCGTCAAGTCCATATCCCACCACGAGCCATTAAAATAGACTCGATTCCAGGTGTGATTCTCTTTGGAACGATCATAGGGCATACCGTCAACGGCATAGCACGGAATATTCTGACTACGACAGAACGCGGCAAACAGATGGGAAAAGTCAAAGCAAATTCCTTGCTTGGTTTGTAGCGTCTTGCGAACATCAAAGTATTGGAAAATGGGATAGCAGTCATGGTCGTACTCAAAGTTGGATACGATCCAATCATAAAACGCTCGTACCTTTTCCTCGTCGGTTTCACAACCGGCACAAATTTCGTCAGCAAGTTCTTCCGTTTGTGTATCCCACAGGGTATCTCTGCCGTTGGAAAGATAAGGGGCCTCCGGTTTGTAGACGAAATTATATGAGAAGAACAGCAGTACTGCGATAAATGCCATTAATACCAAAACACAAATTTTCGTCAGCAGTTTGTCCTTGCCGGAACTGTTATCGACAATACCAAAGTACATCATTTCTATAGCCGTTACCACAAACGTTAGCATCGGCAGTAGTCGGCGGCAGGAAAGGCTGCTAACAATACTTATTACCATGACGAAAAACAGAACAATGAGTACGATTGCACGCATGGGTGTTGACCGTATTTTCAGGACTAAAAATAAGGTCGGCAGTGCTGATAGCAAATACAATGTCACCAGCATTGGTGAAAGTACAAAAAAGTCTTTCAGATATATGCCCAACAGTAGATTGTATGCTGCCAGGGCGAAAAAGAAAATAAGGCCGGATTTCGACTGCAATGTGATTGCAAACAATTTGGATCTCTTCACGATGATTCCTCAATTCATTTGTAAATTCACATTGCAACAGTTCGTTCCCCAAATCTAAAAACCAAAATTTTGATGATTCTTGCCCTTGATTTTGCCCTAATAATCTTTTGGGACAAGGGTAAAACGGTGTAACACCGTATAGTGGGATGAAATGAGTTGTTTGCGGAAAATCCTTTGTTTTCAACGGTTTTAGAGCATTTTACTACGTGTTATGAATAAGCAATAACATCTCAAAAAATCTTGCTATTCAAATTCCAATTTGTCGAGTGCACAATTGGTGTACTTTTAGTCGTTCTTACCCCACTTTACGCACCTTTTGGTCGCTCTTTCGCAGCAAAAAACGCACTTTTGTCTACCGACAAAGGTGCGTTTTTTGAATGATGTTTGCCTTCGGCAAATGATGTTGGCTTGCGCCAATG
>JAZNOD010000084.1:0-5211 GCA_045580585.1 Eubacteriales bacterium | reverse complement strand
AGCACGGTCAGTTTTCTGTGGGCGGTGTTTTTGGATCTATTGATCTTTATCCGAGATCATTGTTTTTATGAGCTTTGTTTTTACAGGATAGGCTTTTATTTGCTTATAGTAATTCCGCTCGTGCCGTTGACAAAGGTGATCTCTACGCAATATCCGTCAGAATTATAAGCGGTATAAGTGTAAATCGACACTCCATAAACATTTTGGCTTTCTTCCGTTGCATCGATGGTAAATCCCTTGGCCTTCACCTTGTCTGCGTAAGCTTTGACCTGTTCGATTTCTACCCCGCTAAATGCAACGGTAAAGCTGCCGTCATCAGACGAAGCGCCCATAACATCGAAATTGGGTTTCGGGACCAGTTTTGTAAATTCATTCTCCGGCCATTCTCCGCCGAATTGAGCATATGAACCGTCGGCGTCCTTCATCACCCATGTGCCGTCAGGTTGCTGAACAATCACTGTTCCGTCCGTGTCCGTAATAGTCATGCTTCCGTCGGCTCCGAACGAAACGTCAAATCCGTCCGCTTTCGCCGCGTCGATGATCTGCTGCTTTGCGGCGGGATCCTGCATGCCCCATACCGTGTCGGTCCCGCCGTTTCCCGCCATGATCGCGGAAAAATCGGGAACGTTGCCCGCGTTGTTTTCGGGGGCTGACGTACTGCCGGTACTGTCGTCACGCACGAGAGGTGCATCGTCGTCAACGTTGCCGCTCGGCTTGTTGCTGCAGGACACGAGCGAAATCAAGAGCGTAATAGATACGATCAATGTAAGAATTCCAAATAATTGTTTTTTCATAGTTGCCTCCTTACTTATTAAGAAAAATGGATCGTTATAACCGGATCACTTTCGAGCGGCGCAAAAATCGTCCCGGGATCCTGCGAAAACACCTCGGTAGAATCCTGCTGTATTTTGACCGCTCCGTTCTGCGTCACACGGGATGAAGATTCCATCGTGACCGACGCGATATCGTCGGAAGTAAAGGTCGCCTCGGTGACGCCCTGCGCCCCTAACGCCGCCATCGTATAGTCGTGCCATTCCAGATAGCGGTCAAATGAAAATCTGACTTCTTTATCACCCGAAAGACTTCCGACAACGTTGGGCTTAACCGTACCTTCCGTTCCACTTACATAGAAGGTAAGCTGCCCCTGCGACTCGCATTTGAGAACGGTCTTACCACCTGTATCGGACGTTTTTTGGTATCCGCCCTTGCTGTAAATGAGACTTTTGACTGCAGCAAGCCCCGGCGTGTTTTCAAGATTCTTTTCGACCGGTGAAAAATCGACCGCCTCAAAATCGAGCCAAAGCGTACCGGTGTACGTGCCCTCCATACCGCCGCTGCTGTTTTGGAGCGTTCCGCTGAGCTCGCAGCTCATCATGTTGCCGGAAATGCCCCAGAACGTGCAGTAATAAGTGCGGTAATTCTTGTTTTTGTCAAACTTTATCTTCCATGTGTTTTCCATGTCCTTGCTCTCGGCGAGATCTGCGGCACGGCGGCTGCACGCCTAATAGAAATCGTTGATGATCGCAAGGTTTTTCTCCAGAAGCTCCAGATACGCGTCGAAACGTTTGCTGCCGTCAAGCCAGCTGTCCGCCACAACAGCTGTGTTGGCGAGCTGTCCGAGCAAAGGGACCTCGCTTATGAGACCTTTGGCTCCTTTTGCGACGCGCCCGATCCGTCCGTCTGCTTTTAAAGCGGTCTCGAGTCCTTTCTTGGCAGCATTCTGCGCCGCCTCTTTTTTTGCGGAAAACGCCGCTGAACCGAGATCATCGTGCACGACGTATTCATAGTAATCGCCGACGCTGAATATCGTGCCGGGGATCGGCAGATATGAAAGCAGTCCCGAAACTACCTGATCTCCCCAATACAGCTTGGCGTCGGTCTGTACACGCTCCGCGATTTTTTTAACGAGCGCGATGCGCTCCGGCGTGAGATCTTTCTCTTCAAGCGTCTGCCGTATTACGGCATTCAATTCTTCCATCGTAAGCCCGACTTCGCCGACGAGTTCACCGTTAAAAGTAACGTCGCCGAGTTTCAGCTCAACAGGATAGCTCTTTTGGCTATGATCCGCCTTTTGCGTGATGCGGCTGTAATCGATACCGACGATCTCAGCGCCGGATGCCGCTCCAGCTTCCGCTGATACGGGAAAAGCAAAAGTCAAAGGGAATACCGTAAATACAAGCGCGAGCAATGCCGCGAGAGATTTTCTTACCTTTTTCATTACCGCGCCTCCTTATCTATCGCATCAAGCATAGCACGCTTGATCTCTATGAGTTTCTCGTTTTTGGGGAAAATAGCCGTCGCTTCGTCGATATATTCTCCTGCGAGTATGAAATCCTCCGAATAAATTGCGCAAATAGCGGCGTTCTGCCACACGAGTTCGTCAAACGGATCGACTCTGAGCGCCTGCTTAGCGTAACAGAGCGCCGACGTATAATCGGCCTCCTTTACACATTCCGATGATTTACTTATAAGAGACTCGCTGTCATACATAGTCCTGTCCCGTTCAGCCCCTGTCAGAACCGGAGCGTAAACGGAATAAATCGACTCCTCGACTTCGCGCAGAGTATCCCTAAGTTCATACAGCTTATTGACTTCCATCTTTTTCAGATAGTAAAAATCCAGCCCTTCTTCCGGGAACGTCGGCATGATCGACGCCCACGCATAGGATTCGATCGCCTCTTCTTTTTTTCCTTGCACTTCATACAGCAAGCCCTCAAAATACGTCGGATACGGCGAAGAGCAATTGATTTCGGCAATCGTATCAAAGCCGCTGTATCTGCTGCCGGAAGTGAAGGAATCGAGCGTGTCACCCTCGCCCTTTAACCAGAGAATATATTCCACGGCGTAGCGGAACGCGCTGACCGAAGCCCCGGCGAAGGAATAATAGTATTCGCTGTTGACCGGAAGCCCCATTTCCGACGTTTTATCGCCGCGCGTTTTGATCTCTTTCATAACGTTGATAAACTCAGAATAAGAAGATCCGTCGCCGACGATGGGATCATCTTTGACGTTGTCGGACGACGTTTGCTCCCCTCCGGATAACGACCGGAAATCGCAGGAGCAAAGCAATAAAGTCATAAGTACCGCTAACGCCAAAGACAGAAATCTTTTTAGCAATTTACAACCCTCCTCAATAGAAAGCAAAGGGGGGCAGAACTTGTCCGCCCCCGAAGTATTACGGTGTTTCGACGTCGGAGCCCGTATAAAGGTATCTTAAATGAAAACCCGCGTCAGCGTCCTTGACGTCGTTGTAAGCGATGGTCACGCCGTATTCTACCGATACGTCAAGCCCCTTGTCGCCGAAGCCGTAAACGTAGTGATAGCGCGGGTGCGCATCCTCGATCGGTTTCGGCGTGCGCCGCGTGACCCACGTTTCATCCTGGCAGAGATACGCCTTTTCGGCGATCTTCCTGATCGTGCTGCCTGCGGGCATGGCTTTCGTCTTTTGAGTTGCGCCGCTGCCTTTAACGCAAACGTCTTCCCACGCGCCGCCGCTGTTTTTTCCGATATAGGACTCGGTGACCTTGCCTTTTTTCATAATGACATACCAATAGGTATTGCCTTTACCGCCGAGAATATGATCCACGTCATTCCGGTATGCCTGATAAAACTCAAAGCCGCCGTTTTCTTCTACAAGCTGAATGAAGCGTTCTTCAAACATGGCGTTCATCATTCGTGCATCAGTGCTTCCAGCTCGGCGTCGGATTTGACAGTGAGCTCATTTTCGTTATAGAAACGGGTCACCAAAGTGGCGATCGCTTTTCCCTCGTAGGTGAAAACGAAATCGTAATAGCCGGGTTCGCATTCTTCCGGATGCAGATAGAAGCTGCCCCATTCCGTTTCATCTGGATTTTCCGCATCCTCAGGATAATGAAGATCGCAATAGTTCACAAAGTTCGGATCGAGATCGGAGAATTTGGCTTTGTTGTAATACTCCTGATCGTCGCGGTGCTTGAGTATCCAGACTCTGAGTCCGTAGGTCGCGTCGGTATCCGGGTAGAAATAGACCCACTCGTTCAGTTCAAAGATGCAGCGGACGTCGGTCAGAGAAGACTCTTTTCCGTTGATGCCGTCGTAGCCGCCGGCATGGTTGCCTTTGATGGTCACGCCGCGCAGAACGGAGGGATCCCTGTCGTCGAGTTCGATGATATTCATCTTGCCGGTGAGTTTAGCCGCCTCGGCGTTATTGCCGTTTTGCGAAGTGTTGTCGGCGCCTGATTCATTGCTGGACGGCTGATTGTCGCCGGTGCTGCTTGCGGGCGGGTTTGTGTTGTTGTTTCCGTTTTCGCTGCCTTTGCATGCCGCCAGACTGACGATCATTAAGAGAGCAAGCGCGAATATAAGTGACTTTTTCATAAGTGGCCTCCTGGTTTTAATTTTCTATCCCAACGGAATCACGAACGGGGAACGGTCCGCCGACACTTTGGAGGGCGGAAAAAGGCGCACCAGACCCGCGTCAAGCGAGCGTATTGCGCCGATTGATATTTTTTTAAAAAGGTATTGACAAAAGAAGCAGGCAGGGTTACCCTTGACTGACTGACTGACAAGATTGTCGCGCTGTTCTTAATTTTATTATAGCACACAATATGCGAAATTGCAAGTGCTTTACCGGAATATTCCGTAGTAAGGGATATGAAAGGTGTCGGAGATGTTCTTTCTGTTCGTTTGATTGCCGAAATCGGTGATGTCAGACGTTTTCATAATGGTAGCGCTCTTGTAGCCTTTGCGGGTATTGTTGCTCCACCTTATGAATCAGGCAAATTTATCGGAACTAAACGTAATATTTCAAAGCGAGGTTCTTCTACACTTCGAAAAATCGGATATGAAATCATGCACAGTCTTAAAGTCGTAAAGCCAACCGAAGATTCGGCAGTTTATGATTTCATTATCAAAAAAGAAAATGAAGGAAAACCAAAGCGTGTTGCCAAGATTGCAGGACTCAATAAATTTCTGCGAATCTATTACGCAAGAGTAATGGAACTTTACTGTTGATTATATATTCCTTATTTACGTGCCATTAAGCTGAAAAATTTTCGCATTTTTCAGCTTTATTGTTATGCCATTTTTTATTGCATAAAATTATTTCAAAAAGTACTTGACAAACAGTAACAGGTTTATCAAACAGATTATACCAAATATATAATCGATAGTCAATACAATAAGCAATCCCGCAATACTTCTGTATATCTGATTTAAAAAGCAGAGAGACTG
>JAZNOD010000083.1:0-4896 GCA_045580585.1 Eubacteriales bacterium | reverse complement strand
TGCAAAATGCCCCTACGGTTATCCGATTGGCGCTACAGGCCTCTATATCAGAAGTGCTGACGTTGCAAAGCTCGGCAGAATCTATCTTGACAACGGTAAATACAACAACAAGCAGATAATCTCCAAGGAATGGGTAAATCTTGTTCTTAAAAACGGCTACGAGCTTGCCAGCGTGGGCGGCAACGGATACGCTAAGGGCGGTATGAGAGGTCAGAGACTCTACATCAACCGCGCAAAGAACGTTGCAGTTGCATGGCACTCCTACGACCCCAACGATAAGACCAATTCTCTCAAGGAATATCTCTACAACACTGTATTTTAATATTTAACCTATTAAGGTGCGCTCCAATGTGAGCGCACCTTTTTAAGTTATATGTATTTTGTGAAAAAAATTCGGGAAAACTATTGCATTTATCCAAACTTTATGATATAATACTATTTACTAATGTGGGCGGTACTTTGTATCTGCTATTATTGAATTTGATCACAGTTTCGTAAGGAGATTATTATGGGAATTCTTGAAATCGTAATGGGCGTTATTCTGCTTGTTTTTGCACTTTTCCTCATAATTGCCGTTCTTCTTCAGTCCGCTAAGGACAAGCGCCTCTCCGGTGCTATCGCAGGCGGCGCTGAATCTTTCCTCGGCAAGGACAGAGGTTCTCGTGTTGACAAGCTGCTCAATATCATTACCCCCATCGTTGCCGGCATCTTTGCCGTCCTCGTAGTTGTAATGTATTGCATCGTTTCCTAAAAGAACAAACCCGACGCCATAGCGTCGGGTTTATTCTTTTATAAAATGTAAAGGTAAATGCAGAGGAATTGAAGCACCGTTCCGCCAAGGACAAAAACGTGAAAGAGTGAATGTATATACTTGTGCTTTTTCCCGACACCGTAAACTGCCGCGCCAAGTGTATATACCACTCCGCCGCCTACAAGCAGAATAAGTCCTGCAGTATCTATAGCCGCAACCGCGGTATCCCACGCGATCAAAATGCTCCAGCCCATACCGATGTAGCACGCCATAGAAAACTTGGAATACTTTTTCATATCTATTGCGGTAAGCGTAGCGGCGATTATGGCAAGTCCCCAAACTATACCGAAGATTATCCACGCCCATTTTACCGAAACAGGGCGGATAGCTTCAAAAAGTATGGGCGTATAAGTTCCCGCTATGAGAAGATATATCGTGCAGTGGTCAACCACCCGCATGAATTTTTTTTGCTCCTCGTTGCGAATTGCGTGATAGGTGGCTGACACGGAATAAAGCAACATCAGCGATATTCCGTATATCACGCTTCCTACGGCCGCCCACACGCTCTTGGCGGCACTCAAGCACAGTACGAGCGCAACTATGCCAAAAATCGCTCCCGCGGCGTGCGTAAGAGTGTTGAGGCGTTCCTCACCGAGCGTGTAGTTAGGGAGTGTTATTTTGGACAGACGAGAAACGCCCTTGCTTGACTTAAAAGAGGTGCTTGAGTTTATTGCTGCTGCTTTGGACATTGCGCGGTTTCCTTTCGAGTGATTCTGTCCATATTATATCCCCAAATAATCACAAAAGTCAATCTACTCTGCTATTTTTAGTCTATACTCCTCGTGCGCGCGCAGTAGAATTAAAAATCGGCTCTCTACCAACAGTAGAGAGCCGATTTTGAGTCAATAAATCTCAATGAGCTCCTTTGTGGAGTGGGCAAAATTAATAATTCCCTGCTCCGTAACGCCGATCATGTCCTCTATGCGGCATCCATACTTGCCTTCTATATAAATTCCGGGTTCGACAGTTACAATATGCCCAACCTCAAGGACTTTATCGCGCGGCGAGCGCGGTGAGAGATTGGGAGTTTCATGTATATACATTCCTACTCCGTGCGCGAGCGAGTGACCAAAATATTTGCCGTATCCCGCGCAATCGATAATATGCCTTGCGGCAAAATCCATCTCATAACAGCCTATGCCCTCCCTCGCAAGCTCGAGCGCGGCGCGCTGTGCACGAAGTACGGTGTTATATATCTCTCTTTGCTCGGCATCCGCCTTGCCGATGACGACGGTGCGTGTCATATCCGAGCAATAACCGTCCACCTTTGCGCCGTAATCCATCGTAAGAAAGCCCTTCTCAAGCTTTTCGTATCTCGGCACTCCGTGGGGACGCGAGGAAGCAGTTCCCGAAATGGCAATCGTCTCAAATGCCGCCGCCTCGGCACCGTTTGCTCGCATAAAAAATTCAAGCTCAAGTGCGACCTGCATCTCCGTCATATCGGGGCGTATGAACTCTACGATATGGGAAAAAGCCGCATCCGCAATGCTCTGTGCTTTGGCTATTGCCGCCATCTCATCGGCATCCTTGTGCTCGCGCAACGTGTCAATGAGAGCTGACGCTCCTCCTGTCACCTCACAGCCCTCAAAAACACCATTGTATGACTCGAAAGCACGAAGTGCAAGGGTTGCTTCCTCGACACCAATACGCTTAACACCGCATTCACCAAAAATGCGGCGAGCCATCTCCGTCATGGGGCAATCGGGCATTATTATTTCAAATTCGACCGCCGCGCGGCTTGCCTTTGCCGCCTCGATATAGCGAAAATCTGCCAAAAGGCAGGCTCTCTTTTCCGTTACCAAAACAAGCCCATCAGTATAATTAAAGCCCGTAAGATAACGCTGATTTATCTCGGACGTTATAATAAGCGCGTCAAACCTTCCATCACTTGCGAGGACAGCGCGCAGCCTTTCCAAATGTGTCATATTTAAATCCCTTCGGTTTTTTAAGCATTTTTGCCATTCATTTTTTTCGCCTGAATGCGGCGAAAACGCCACATCACAGGTCTTTCCATGAAGCGCTTGAAGCGGAAGAACAAGCTCCGCTTGTCTCTTATCGGCGGGACAAGGATTGCGGCGCGGGCGCGAAGCCTACGCGCTGAAAGCACGTCTGTGTATATTTGGTCTCCCAAAAACACGCTGTTCTCCCCCTCTGCCCCAAGCTCGCGCATTATTGCGCCGAGACGCTTGCGCGTAGGCTTTTTGCAATCGGCAAAGGCACGCACTCCAAGCGTGCGATTAAAAAGCTCAATGCGTTCAGGACCGTTATTTGAAACAAGTATAACCGTTATTCCTGCCGCCGATACAGCATTTATCCAAGATCGTATACGCTCATCGGGCTCTGCGACCTCATAGGGTGCCAGCGTATTATCCACGTCGCTGAAAAGATATTTACACCCGAGCGACACCAAAAGCTCGGGGGAAATTTCATCAAAATTATCAAAATAGTAATCGGGTGCAAGATACGATAGCATTTCGTTTCCGCCTTCCATATTTTTTCAACATATATTTTACCACATTTACAGCATTCTGGCAATAGAAAAATAAAAATCCTTTCCCCTTTCGCTTGTCGATTTATGTCGCACGTCCGCGGCTTCTCGCTCATATGCTGTAATGAGGGAGAAAATATAAAATCACGGAGAATGTTTTATGGCTATTTTTACAAATTTTGCAACTCTTTCCTACAACGGCGGCACGGCCACCTCCAACACGGTAACGGGTGAGATACTCGAAGCCGTTTACGCGACTAAAACGGCGGTCACCAAGACCTACGGTGCAAGCACCACGGTGACGTACGTTATCTCGCTGATAAACAGCAGTGCGTCAAGCGTTTCGGGGCTGACGCTTACCGATGACCTCGGCGCGTACAGCTTTGGCGGCGCGGACGTTTATCCTCTTGAATACACCGACGGCTCGGTGCTTTACTACGTCAACGGTCTGTTGAACGCCACCCCCGCCGTAACCGCAGGTCCTCCCCTCGTCATCAGCGGAATTTCGATCCCCGCGGGCGGCAACGCCACTATCGTTTACGAAACGAGCGTTACGGGCTTTGCGCCCCTTGCGGCTGACGCGACCATCGACAACACGGTAACGATAACGGGAGGCGGTTTGAGCGCGCCCGTTACGGCTTCAGAAACCGTCAGCGCCGCAGAGGCGTCCGAGCTTAATATCACGAAGGCGGTAAACCCCGTGACCGTTACTCCCAACGGTCAGCTGACCTACACCTTTGTAATTGAAAACACAGGCAATCAGGCTGTCGTTGTGACCGACGACCTTGTTTTGAGCGATAATTTCGACCCCATCCTCACAGGCATTACGGTCACCCTTGACGGAACTGTGCTGACGCTCGGCACGGACTACACCTACGACGAGGCGACGGGCACGTTTGCGACAGTGGCAGGACGCATTACCGTTCCCGCCGCGACCTACACGCAGAGCCCCGACGGCTCGTGGGCGACCACCCCCGGCACTGCTGTGCTTACCGTAACGGGCACAGTATAAGCCTTATTTCCGCACGGCGGCTCTCGCCCATCTCCCTCGCTAAAGCGGTGCATAGCCGCCGCACGCGGCGCTCCTGCGAAGCCTGCTTCGCAGGAGTTGGGAGAGAGAAAGTGCAAAGTGCTAAGTGCTAAGTGCAAAGTTAAGGTAAAAAACGGAATAAACGCAAGGTTTATTCCGTTTTTATTATATTAAATGCTTTTTGCGGCGCAAAAATCTGCCTTTATTCGGGTAATCTATCGCAGAACATCAAAAGATTCGAGGTGATCTTTTCTTCCTCCGTAAGAGGCTTGAACGTACCGTTTTCATAAAGAATATCCATAAGCATCAGCGCAACAGTTCTTCCCACGAAGCCTCCCACGCTCCAATCCACTACAAGTTCACGCATCTGCGGCGGATAATCCTTTGCAGATATCATCGCTTGCTCCAGAGCATAATCCGCAAAGGTTTTTTTGATCTCCTCGTCAAGGGTTGGAAGCTTTGAGAAAAATTCATTTCGGTCACCGCGCATTACCATAATGTTGATTTTATTCTCTTTGCTTAAATATCTGCGCTGCCTCAGGCGTTCAAATTTTTCCTTGTTTGCTG
>JAZNOD010000082.1:0-2975 GCA_045580585.1 Eubacteriales bacterium | reverse complement strand
CATCCGTTAGGATGCCGTTCATCCGGTATTGGAGCGGGTGATGGGAATCGAACCCACGCGACCAGCTTGGAAGGCTGGAATTCTACCATTGAACTACACCCGCATAAAACTGCTTTACTATATTATCACAAATAAAGCAGTTTGTCAATAGATTTTTGAAAAAATTTTATTTTCTGTGAAAAAATATGTCAGCAATGGAGTATTTTACGAAATCAAGCGTTTCGCCGCGGAAACGATGATGTTCACCGCCTCGTCAAGTCCGCCAGCTGTCACGGTACAGCCTGCCGCCTTTAGATGTCCTCCGCCGCCAAAAGCCGCGCACAGCTCCGACACGTTTGCCTCGCTGTTCGACCTTGACGATACGCGATATTTTCCTTCCCCCTCCTCGCGAATGGAAAAGGCTACCTCCACCCCCGCAACCGAGCGCGCAACGTCGATAAGCGCGTCAAGCTCCTCGGATTCAAGTCCGTTTTCCGCGATCTGCTTTTTCGACATTGGGCAAACGGCAATCCTGCCGCCCTCACAAAGCCTGAGCACCTCAAGTGCGGAACGCTCTGCCGCAAGGCGCGACGGAGTTTTCGTATCAAAGAGCAATCTGTCGATATCGGCGTGCTCGGGAACGGCAGACACAAGCTGTGCCGCCGCGCGGTGAGTTGCCGCCGTGACGTTTGAATACTTAAAGCACCCCGTATCCGAGCTTATCGCGGCGTATATCGCAAACGCCGTGCGGTGCGGTATCTCATCAATATATCCTCGGCGAAGCCATTCGCGCGCCACGCGCCAAATTATCTCACCCGTAGCCGCAGCTCCGCTGTCAAGATAACGGTCGGCAAACTGCGTGGAGCTTGCGTGGTGGTCAATAGCAAGAAGAATATTATACTTCCCCTCAAGATCGCCAAGCTGTGTAGGGGAGGCAACGTCGAGCGATACAGCACGTCCGCCCGGTGCGAAAACACCTGTGGCACTTTCGGGCAGAATATTGTCCTGTATACCCTCGCCAATAAATTTAAGACGCTCGGGGAGCTTGTCGCTGCAAATTATCCGTGTTTTACAGCCGACCTTGTCAAGAAGCACCGCTACGGCAAACGCCGATCCGATACAATCACCGTCGGGGCGCGCATGCACAAGCAGAGCAAGCGGTCCATCCTTTGCAAGGGCGTAGAGTCTGTCCACCATCGCGGCAAAAGTCAAGTCGGCAAAATGCGGCCTTGTCGCCTCATTCATCGCTCTCACCGTCCTCGCTCTCATCTGCAGGCTTCGAAATGCTGTGCAGAAGAGATGAAATATGCGCTCCGTTAGCGATAGAGCGATCGGGGCAGAAGGTCAGCTCGGGAGTCTGACGCAACTGAAGTTCCTGCGCAAGGCGCTTGCGGATAAAGCCTGCGCTGGATTTCAATCCGCGCGCTACCTCCTTTTCGCGCTCGGCATCAGCCCCAAGCACGGAATAAAAGATTTTTGCGAATTTGAGGTCAGCCGTTACCTCCGCGCCCGTGATGCTTACAAAGCAATCCGCAACGCGTGGGTCCTTGACCTCTCTCAAAATGACGGAAAGCGCCTTTTGCGTTTCGTCATTGATTCTTCCTCTTCTGTAATTAGCCATTTGGTATTCCTTTCAAGCACGCCGCGGCGCACACAAATATTCAATTTATATTATACCACCAAACTACCGTCCCGTCAAGTTTTTTTGAAGATAAGAAAAAAATCCCGAAGCCATAAAAGACTTCGGTATTTACACTTTACGCCTCGCGGCGCTTTGTCTTATACGCAACCGCAACTATCGCAACCACTGCGAGCACTGCGGCACCTGCAAAAATTGCAATCCTGCTGCTGTCACCCGTGGGGGTGGGATCGTCGGGTTCGGGAGGAAATTCCTCTGACTTAAATTCCCAGTCAAGAAATCCAATAGCATCCTCGTACTTTGTATCGAGATCGAGCGGAACTTCAAGTGTTACCTCAAGCGTTACAGCCGCACCCGAATAGAACGTGCCGAGGCACACCCAATCGTTAACGGGAGCAGGTGCGCTTGCGGGAGCTTTGAAAAGCTCCTTGCCGCCCTTCGCAGCTACCGTGATGGTAAGCTTATCAAGGAATCCATTGGAGTTCGTGCCTTCGGTCTCGCCAAGAGCGCGCAGATAAATGGTAGTTTTTACGCCATTATCAACGTCGTTGTTGATGAAAATTTCCTGCGTGAGTTTATCACCGGGCATAACGCCCTTGAAATCAGTAAAGAGGTCGGTGGGGGAATATTTGCTTCCCGGAGCAAAGATGAAAACCTTTGAGTTGCCGTTATACGTTACCTTGCCCTCGGCGGATGCACCGAATGCGAGGGTTGCAACAAGCATCACACAAAGCATAATCGCCGCAAAAGCTCTAATAGTTTTTTTCATATCCGAGCCTCCTTAGGTAGTAGGCAGCTTGAGGGTACCGTCAGAATTAATGCTAAAGCCTGTTCCCCAAGCATCCTGAACAGCCTTTGCAGGTGCGCTCTGGATAGCCTCGGCAAAGACCTCAACTACCTGATAATAGGTAACCTTTTCGCCATTGATCTCCTGCTCCACAGGAGTAAGCGTTATCTTATCGCTACTCGAGGCAAAGAGATTATTAGTTACGCCGCCGTTGGGAGCAACGGGCATTGTGTAGTAGTAATAACCGTCAGAACCCTCTTCCCAACCGGTATTGAGGTTGAACGTGCCAAGCCTTGCGGGAATACTACCAATAACGTTTTTGTTTGCATCTACGTAATAGGTTACGATGGAAGCGCGCAGAAACGCGTTGGCGGTGCCGGTATTTGTAAGCATTATCTCCGTCTTAGTATTGGAAGATGTACTCTCAATCACCTTAACGTCGACACTACCGGGCTCAAATTTATTAACGATCTCGTTTCCATCCGATAACATGTACGCTACCGTTGCCCCGACTAAAAGCAGGGCAACGATAGAGCTTACGATCGCCATGCGACCGCTGAAAGCTTTTTT
>JAZNOD010000081.1:0-7083 GCA_045580585.1 Eubacteriales bacterium | reverse complement strand
ATCTAAAACAAAACCGACCTTGCGGTCGGTTTTGCTTGGTGCGAGAAACGGGACTTGAACCCGTACGGTGTGAACCACACGCCCCTCAAACGTGCGCGTCTGCCAGTTCCGCCACTCTCGCATGTCGTTTTGTCGACAACGATGATATTATACACCCTATTGACGGATTTGTCAATAGGGTTTTTGAAATTTTTTGAAAAAAATTGAAAGTTTTTTATTATCTAAAGAAACTATTCATTACAGCTTCTGAAATACACCTCATTCCGATGGCATTCGGGTGAAGTCCGTCGGGTAACATTTCAACGCTGAGTCCGGATTTTCTCAAGTCAACGCACGGTATACCGTAATGTTCGCATATTTGCTCAATCACATCCACGAAAGCCTCAAGCCTCTCTGTGGGATAATAGCTTTTGGTGAAAGAGGGAGTCATGGCGTAAATTTTAGCGTCAGGATAAAAATGCTTCATTCTGAGTATCGCGCATACGTACGAATCTGCAAAGGAATCCCATTTTGTTGACGTCAGATCTACAATAGAAGGAGCGTTTGAGGCGTCAAATTCACCGCGTGTGTAATTTCTGCCAGCATCATTCGTTCCGCCATAAAAGAAAATCACGTCAGGTGCGCCGTTTGCGCCAAGATTTTTTATTCTTGTTAAGGATGCCATGGCAGCATCCTCGCCTACATCCCCTTGATTGCCATCGATCTTGTTTCGCACACATGAGCCAGCCCAGCTGTCATTTATACCGAGTGTAGCGCCAAGCTCTGTGATAACGCGCATCCACCACGTTTCGTTTACGTCTGTAAGCAGGGAGTCTTGCGGATATCTTTTTCTATGTTGCAGATTAACTCCGTCCGCTACGGGGATATAACCTTCGAACGTGGATATGCTATCGCCTAATATGGAAATGATCATTTTAAATTCTCCTTGAAAAAGGGGTGGCGACCCCACCCCTTAAAATCAGTTTTTCTTGAGAGCGTCGAGAATGTTACTGAGCAATTTTTCCTGATTGAGCAGGGAAGCACGAAGAGCTGCATCCTCTGCCGCTTTTGCCGCCGCAGCTTCCTCGGCAGCTTTTTTATCAGCTTCAGCCTTTTCTGCCGCGAGCTTTTCAGCCTCGGCCTTTTCTGCAAGCTGCTTAACCATTACTTTGCTCGTCATGGTTCCAACAATTTTGATCATTACAAAAATGCAGAACGCAACGATGAGAAAATCAATAATTGTCTGTATCCACGTACCCCAGAGAATAGCAACTTCTTTGGTAACAACTTCGCCGGCGTCGTCGAGTACGGCGGGGGTGATTACGGTCTTTATGGTATCAAGGTTACCCGAGCCCATAAAGATTCCGATAAAGGGGTTAATTATGTAGTTGACGAAACCTGTGACGATTTTACCGAACGCGCCGCCGACAACTACACCGACTGCCATGTCAACAACGTTTCCGCGGGTAATGAATTTTTTGAAATCAGCAATGAAGCCGCCTTCCTTTTTAGCTTTAGCCATTTTCTAACCTCCATGATAATTGAGTTATATTTATTATAAATGTAAAGCGAAAACAAGTCAAGAGAAAACGTATTTTTTATCGAAAAAAAGAAAAAATATTATCAGTTATCCTTTTTAGAAATGCTGTTTCCGTCAGAAACAAACACAAGCGTCCCCATTTCGTCAGTACGGTAAAATTTGATGCCGTACTTTGTGAGTCTTTCTATTATTTCGGCGTGCGGGTGACCGTAATCATTATCTTTTCCGCAGCAAATGATACCTATATCGGGATCGATTGCTCGGAGCCACTTTTCTCCGCTTGAGGATGACGAGCCGTGGTGGCCAAGCTTCAATATATCGCAATTTATATTACTGTTTTCAAATTTTTTTAGTATATCATTTTCAGCTTCCAATTCAGCATCCCCCGCGAGCATAACTCGAGTGTTGCCCCATTCAGCAAGAATCACAACGGAGTGGTCGTTGACTTCCTCATAATCATTTCTTACAGGACCGAGAATGTTAAGCACAAGGTCTCCGACACGGAATTTATCTCCGCTGCGCGATTCGAGCGTCGCGATATTCTTTGCTGATATTTCGGAAAGCATATTTATGTAGGTTTGAGTTGAAGCGGTGCAACTCGGAAGAATAACGTTTTCGATTTCATAATTTTTGAGTACCATATCGGCTCCACCGATGTGATCCTCGTGAGGGTGAGTGAAAATAGCATAGGATATTTTTGTGACCTTTTGTCTTTTTAAATATGAATCCAGAATTTCCTCGCTACTGTTTTTTCCTGCGTCAATAAGCACGTCGCCGTCGGGAGTTCTTATAAGCACAGCATCGCCTTGACCAACGTCTATAAAATGAAATTCGGCGCCGTCCACTGCGCGCGGTGAGTCGGAAGCAGAGTAAAAGTGCTGCGCAACGATGTAAACAAGCGTTATTGCAACAACAATGATTAAAACGGGAAGGGGAAGCTTTGAGAGCTTTTTGATATCTGATCTACGCATTTGTGCCTCGTGTTTTTTATTTTATTATATTATAACATAAAACGAATGATTATCAAGCATATAAGTTGATTTTAGATAAAAAATATGTTAAAATATGTAGAAGGAAAACGATGAAAACAAGAAAAAACGACTATTTTGATTTTGCATTTTTCTGTTTTGTGAAAAAATATGCACTCCTTGTGTTGGGGTGTATACCTTTTGCTGTTGGTGTCGCATGTTTTTATGAGCCGATGCAGCTTGCCCCAGGGGGCATATCAGGCATTGCTGTAATCATACATTCTATATTCCCGAGGCTGTCTATTGGCTTACTTATCCTTGCTATAAATATACCTATTCTTTTTATCGCTTGTATAAGGTTTGGATGGCGTTTTCTCGCCGACACTCTTGTTGCAGTTGGCTTTACGGCTTGGTTTACGGAATTATTTTCCAACCGAGTGCAAGCACTGAGCGAGGATATCGCGCTTTGCGCTATTGCGGGCGGAGCATTGGTTGCGCTGGGACTTGGGATAGTTTTTCGCTGTGGAGCAACCACCGGCGGAACGGACGTTGCGGTAAAGCTTTTGAAGTTGAGAGTGAGGCACGTTAATACAGGCGAGATATTTCTCATGCTTGATGGCGCTGTTGTGTTGGCTTCGTGGTTTTTTCTCGGAAACCTTGATTCGGCGTTATATTCCGCAATAGCGCTTGCGGTACAAACGTTTGTGTTTGACAAGATTCTTTATGCCGCAGACGGCGCGAGGCTCGTGCATATTATCAGCGCTAAAACCGAGTGTATTTCAAAACGTGTACGAAATGAGCTTGACGCGGGAGCGACCATGCTTCGCGGTCGCGGCGAGCACACGGGAAAAACCAAGGAGATATTGCTCGTTGTTGTTCGCGCGGCTCAAATACCCACTTTGCGTGATATTGTGAAAAATGAAGACGCGGAAGCGTTTGTAATAGTTAGCCCATCTATTGCCGTTTTCGGCAAGGGATTTAAAGACCTTTTTGTTGAGGACTTGTAGATATGGACATTTTTGGCGGTAGACCTATGTTGCAAGCGGGTGCGCTTGCAGCTGTTGCGGCGGTCTGTGGCTTTTACTTTAATATTACGGGCAAGTTTTTACTTGCTCTTTTGTTCTTGCTATTCATCGTAGTGTGTACGGTTTTCGTGGTGCTCAAAAAAATAAATTTATACAGATTTTTCTCCAATCTCATCATCGTTCTTATCGGATGCGGGGTATTGTTTAGTTCGTATTTATATTACGATGTTGGGTATCTCGGGGCTCTTCGTTTTACGGGAGAGGGACGCCGTGTTTTGTGCGAAATATCCGATATACAAATGGCGGGAAGCTTTTATACGGATTATAAAGTGAAAATTTTGGAAATAGACGGTGAGAAGTGCGATATTGATGCATTATTAGAGTGTGAGTATGCGTCAGACCTTCAACGAGGAGACGTGGCGGCTCTTACGAACATCAGTATTACCAATTCGCTTGATTCAGTCTATAGCAATTCACATCCGCTTGCGGACGGTGTGTTTCTTAATCTTGTTTCAGATAATAGCGAGAATTGCGTTCGCTGCGACATAGGAGAGGCGGATTTTCTTGATCTGCTCTCCCTAACAAATATGCAGTTGTCTTTTAAACTGATGCGAAACGTAAAAGGGGAAGCAGGTGCGCTTGCTTCTGCCATGATCCTCGGAAACCGAGCCGGCATAACGCCATCGGTGTATAAATCGTTTTCAAGATCCGGTGTTTCGCATCTGCTTGCCATTAGCGGTTTGCATCTTTCTCTTATAGCCTCTATACTCGGACTGCTTCTTACGATAATGGGTATTGGCAAGGGGATCAGGTCATGTCTTCTTTTGGGTTTTATTGTTTTCTATCTGTTTCTTATTGATTTTCCGATAAGCGCGGTAAGGGCGGCAATAATGCTTGGCATCACTTACATTAGTTATCTTTTTGGAATGTCGGATGACGGAATGTCGTCACTGGGGCTTGCGGCTTGGGTAATACTTTTGTTTTCTCCGGCGGCGATACTTGATATTGGCTTTGTACTTTCGTTTGGTGCCGCCCTCAGCATTCTTATTTTAATTCCGATTACAAAGGAAAAATTCAGAGATATCCTAAAAAAAGACCATTTGAAAATGCGTATTGCGCTTGAAAGCGATCCATCAAGGCGAAGTGAGCTTAACAAAAAGAGAAAGCGTTTCGTGTTTTTTGTTAGTGTATTGGAAAAAGTTGTTTCGGCTGTTGTAGTGGCTTTTGCCGTATGGCTTTTAACGCTTGTTCCCGTGTGGTATAGCATTGGCAATATGTCTTTAGCATCTGTTTTCTCTAATCTTTTAATTGGACCTGCCGCATGGCTCTTTATTTTCCTTTCATTGCTATCCCTTGTTTTGGGCGGTATTCCGATAATAGGCACTTTTATTAATGTTGGTGCACTCACAGCAGGAGATTTTATTTTAAATATTACCGACGAAATATCCTCAATAGAGCATATTGTTATCTCGCTTCGGCATGATTTTGTAGGTCCCGCGGCAGTTATTTCACTTGTGCTTACCGTCATCTTGATATCTGTAAAGCTGAAGAGAAGGTGGCTTGCGGTATTGCCTTCATATTTGGGACTCGCGATTGTTATTGTCGGTGTTTTGATAAGTAATCACACTGCCGATTCCGTTGTTGCCGATTTTATGTCTTCCGGTAATAACGATGCGGTGATCATGACAAAAGGAGACGGCGCGGTCATATGCGATATTACGGGCGGTTCTTCTTGGCTTTTGAATAAAGGCGCAAAACGGGCTGCTGATCATGGAGCAACAGAGGTGGAAGCGCTGGTGCTTACACATTACCACGAACGACACGTAGGCTCTGTGGGGGCGTTTATTGAATCAAACTCTGTGCGCCGTTTATGGATGCCTGAACCGCAAAATGTCAAGGAAGCCGCTATAATGTCACGATTAGCCGATATCGCGGAGAAAAACGGGATAACCTGCGCAATGTACCAATCAGGAGAGGCGCTTGTGGTTTTTTCTGATTGTAAGCTAAGCTTTATAGGAGAGAAGGCGCCGCAGGGCTATTCGCACTCTGCCGTGTCCATCTTGTTTACAAGAGAAGATCAATCTTTTATGTATCTGGGCTCACTTGGCCTGGACAGTCAGGGGGCAGATAAGCATGCCGACAAACAACTTACCGCATTGGCGATAGGCTCGCACGGCTCCGGCGCCAAGGATGACGAAAGGCGATTTTTCCCGCCTGCGCAAAAGATTTATTTTTCCGAGAGAGCAATGCTCGAGCGAGCTATTCCCTGTGTAGATATGCGATCATACGAGTCGATATTTGTTGATTGCAAAATTGCTTCTACTGTTTTTTATTAAAATATACGCTTGTATTTTTTGTTTTATTCTTGACACTTTGGGGATTTATTGTTATAATATGTAGGTGAAAAAATGATTTTGTAAAAAAACGTTCATTTATGTATTCTCGGCGCATAGCGCTGATTATAAATTTTTTTACATTATGGAGGAAAACCATGAAAAAACCACTGTCACTTCTTCTTGCACTTGTGATGCTTCTCGCAACCACGACTGCTTTCGTTTCTTGCTCGGATAGCAACGCTGACTTCAAAGTTGGCTTCATCTTCCTGCATGACGAAAACTCCACGTACGACAAGAACTTCATCGATGCCGCTGATGCTGCAGCAAAGGCTATGGGACTTACTGAGGATCAGGTTATTATGAAGGTCAATATTCCCGAAGGTCCTGAATGCTATGATGCAGCATGCGAGCTCGTTGACGCAGGCTGCGACCTCATCTTCGCTGACTCTTTCGGACACGAAGACTTTATGATTCAGGCAGCTAAAGAGTTCACCGACGTACAGTTCTGTCACGCTACCGGTACTAAGGCTCATACCGAAAAGCTCCCCAACTACCACAACGCGTTTGCTTCCATCTACGAGGGTAGATATCTTGCAGGTATCGCTGCAGGTATGAAGCTCAACGAGATGATCGCCAGCGGTAAAATCACCGCAGAGCAGGCTGTTATCGGTTACGTCGGCGCTTGGCCCTACGCAGAGGTTAAGTCCGGTTACACTGCTTTCTTCCTTGGCGCTCGCTCTGTTTGCCCCTCCGCAACCATGAAGGTTGAGTACACAAACTCTTGGTTCGATATCGGACTTGAGAAGACCGCTGCTGAAACCCTTATCGCAGCAGGCAGCGTACTCCTCAGCCAGCACGCTGACTCCGAGGGCGCTCCCAAGGCTTGTGAAGAGGCAGGCATTCCTAACGTTGCTTACAACATCAGCACCATCAGCATCGCTCCCAAGACTGCTATCATCTCCTCTAAGATCGACTGGACTCCTTACATGAAGCTCATCATCGAAAAGACCAGAGACGGCAAGGGCAGCGAGATCCCCTACGACTGGTGCGGTGGTATTCAGGAAGGTTCCGTTAAGCTCACCGAGCTTAACTCCGCTTGCGCAGCCGCAGGCACTCAGGAAGCTATCGATGCTGCTATGGCACAGTTCAAGGCAGGCACTCTGAAGGTATTTGATACCTCCAAGTTCACCGTAAAAGGACAGACTCTTACCGAGTATCGTGCAGACGTTGATTCC
>JAZNOD010000080.1:0-2318 GCA_045580585.1 Eubacteriales bacterium | reverse complement strand
GGTATTATATATATGATATGTACCTTATATAAATAATTGTCGCATAGCGACGTCTTGATATTAAAAATGGAGGATTTTAAAATGGCATTTGAGAGAGATGAATTACTTGAAAGCGGTGTGAATATAAAGGTCGTCGGTGTGGGCGGCGGCGGAAACAACGCTGTAAACAGAATGATAACCACTAACATCCGCGGTGTTGAATTTATAGCTATCAATACCGACAGCATGGCTCTGCGTGTTTCTAACGCACCCAACCAGATAGTGATCGGTGAAAAGATAACCAAAGGACACGGCGCAGGCGCAAACCCCGAGATCGGTCAGCGAGCCGCCGAGGAGAATGCCGATGAGATAAAGGCGGCTCTTGCCGGCGCCGATATGGTATTTATCGCAACGGGTATGGGCGGCGGAACAGGTACGGGTGCTGCTCCCGTAGTTGCAAGAATCGCTCACGAGATGGACATCCTTACCGTTGCCATCGTGACCAAGCCATTCCTCTTCGAGGGACGCCGCCGTATGCTTCAGGCAGAGAAGGGAATTGAGGAGCTGAGCCAGTTTGTAGACTCTCTCGTTATCATTCCTAACGAAAGATTAAAGCAAGTGTCCGAAACAAGAATAACTCTTTATAACGCATTTGAAATAGCCGACGACGTTCTCCGCCGCGGTGTACAGAGCATCTCCGAGCTTATCAACGTTCCCGGCTTTATCAACCTCGACTTTGCGGACGTTACCTCGGTAATGCATGACGCAGGATACGCTCATATGGGCGTTGGCGGAGCTACCGGTAAGGATAAGGCTGAAATCGCCGCCAGAGCCGCGATCTCCAGCCCCCTGCTCGAGACCTCTATCAAGGGCGCAACGGGTATCCTTGTCAACATCACTATGTCGCCTGACGTAGGTCTTGAGGATGCAGACCTCGCATCCACCATTATCGCTGCCGAGGCTCATCCCGATGCAAACGTTATCTGGGGTGTTGCGTTCGATCCCAGCCTTGACGACGAGATGAAGATCACCATTATTGCTACCGGATTCGAGAGCAACAACTCATCCTCGGCTCCCGATCCCCGTGCAAAAGCCCCCAGAAATATCCCCATGCCCCCCGCGCGTAACACTGCGCCGGCACCCGCACCTGCTGCCCCTGCTGCACAGCCTGCGCCTGCGCCCGCACCTGCTCCCGCGGCTGCGGCACAGCCTGCACCCGCACCTGCTGCACCTGCTGCACAGCCTGTGCCCGCGCCCGCGCCTGCACCTGCGCCCACTCCTGCCCCTGCACGCCGTGTAGAGCAGTATGATGACGTAGAGGGCGACGGATTTGACGAGATCATGTCGATTCTCCGCAACAGAAAGAAGAGAGACGATTTCCGCGGCGGCAGAAGATAATAAAACAAAAAATAGCGCATTCCGTGCGGAATGCGCTATTTTTTAAAGTATACTGTCAAGGAATTGCTTTGTCCTTGGATGTTTGGGGGATTCAAATATTTCCGATGGCTTGCCCTGCTCGGCAATGATGCCGTCGCACATGAAGATTACGCGGTCGGCAACTTCTCGCGCAAAGCCCATCTCGTGAGTTACGACAACCATCGTCATTCCCTCGTTTGCAAGCTGCTTCATAAGTTCAAGCACCTCGCCTACCATTTCAGGGTCAAGAGCCGAGGTCGGCTCGTCAAAAAGAATAACCTCAGGTTCCATACACAGCGCGCGCACGATGGCGATACGCTGCTTTTGACCGCCCGAAAGCTGGCTCGGATACGAGTCGGCGCGATTGTCAAGACCAACGCGGCGCAGAAGCGACATTGCTTTTTCGTTAGCTTCTTCCTTGGATTTTTTAAGGAGCTTGATAGGGGCTAACGTGAGATTTTCGAGAATCGTTAAGTGGGGGAAAAGGTTGAAGTGCTGGAATACCATACCCATCTTCTGTCTGTGAAGATTGATATTTACGTTTTTTGCGGCAATGTCGACACCGCCGAAAATTATCTGTCCCGACGTTGGCAGCTCAAGCAAATTAAGCGAACGAAGGTAAGTGGATTTACCGCTTCCCGACGGGCCGATAATAACGACTACCTCGCCGCGCTCAATTGCGAGATCTATTCCGTCAAGGGCCTTTATCTCACCGTTTTTGTAGTGTTTCTTGAGGTTGATCGTCTCAATGATCTTATCGTTCATTTTTACGCAATCTCCTTTCAAGAATTTTCACAAGACGTGTGAGGATAACAACTACCACCAGATAAATAAGCGCAACAGCTATCAGCGGCATAAAAGCAGAGAAGGTGCGTCCGCGTATAAGCTCTCACGCCTTTGTAAGGACCATAATTCCCACGTAT
>JAZNOD010000079.1:0-10063 GCA_045580585.1 Eubacteriales bacterium | reverse complement strand
GATGAATTACACCGAGGGCAAGGGCTGGCACGATGCCAGAATCGAGCCTTTCCACAATATCGAGCTTTCCCCTGCCTGCGTGGTATTCCACTACGGTCAGGAGATGTTCGAGGGACTCAAGGCTTATCGCGGAGTTGACGGAAAGGTCCGCCTTTTCCGCCCCGAGATGAACGCCCGCCGTACAAACGCGTCCAACAAGCGTCTTTGCATTCCCGAGCTTCCCGAGGATATGTTCGTAGAAGCTGTTCGCGCTGTCGTTGACGTTGACGCGGATTGGATCCCCACCGACGACGGCACCTCGCTCTACATTCGTCCCTTTATCATCGGCACCGATGAATTTCTCGGTGTTGCTCCTTCAAAGACCTATCTTTTCTGCGTGATTCTTTCTCCCTCGGGCGCATACTACGCTGACGGACTCAAGCCCGTCGGTATCTGGATCGAGGACGATTACGTAAGAGCCGTTCGCGGCGGTATGGGCTTTGCAAAGACGGGCGGTAACTACGCTTGCTCCCTTGCGGCTCAGGTAAAGGCTCACGACGACGGATATTCTCAGGTACTTTGGCTTGACGGCGTTGAGAGAAAGTATATTGAGGAAGTTGGCGGGATGAACATCTTCTTCAAGATCGGCGGCAAGGTCGTAACCCCCATGCTTAACGGCTCCATTCTCCCCGGCATCACCCGTGACAGCGTTCTTACTCTCTGCCGCGCGTGGGGACTTGACGTTGAGGAGCGCAAGATCTCCGTTGACGAGCTTATCGAGGCTCAGAAGAACGGTACGCTTGAGGAAGTTTTCGGAACGGGTACTGCCGCAGTTATCTCCCCCGTTGGCAAGCTCCGCTACGTTGACGAGGTAATGACCATCGGTGACGGCTCTATCGGTCCTCTCAGCCAGAAGCTTTATGATACCGTAACGGGTATTCAGTGGGGCAAGGTTGAGGATACCATGGGCTGGACACAGACTGTCTGATATGGAGTCAATTCTTAACAGAAACGCCAGAGTCACGCTTTTTGCGGGACATTACGGAAGCGGAAAAAGCACGGCGGCAATAGCGTTTGCCGCCGCGCTCCGCGCTAAATTTCCGCACGATAGGCTGACTCTTGCAGACCTTGATATAGTAAATCCGTATTTCCGTACGACCGACTGCGCCGAGCTGCTTCGCTCGCTTGGCGTTGAGGTGGTTGCATCGGATTTTGCAGGTACTAACGTGGACGTTCCCGCCCTGCCGGGTGCGGCGTACTCTCTTATAGAAATGCGAGACGTACGCTCCATTATCGACGTTGGCGGTGATGACCGCGGTGCGCTGGCACTCGGACGCTACGTTTCCGCCCTCAAGGAGGAGGGAAGCTACGATATGCTTGCCGTTATCAATCCCTACCGACCGCTGACGAGGAACGCCGCGGACACCGTAGAGGTGCTTCGTGAGATCGAGGCGGCGTGCGGCTTGGCTTTTACGGCGTTACTTAACAATCCCGCCCTCGGTGTTAACACCACCGCTGAAAGCGTGGTGTCGGCAACGCCCTACGCGCTTGCCGTCAGTGAGGCTATGGGAATTCCCGTGGCGTTCACCATGGCGCGCGAGGATCTGTGCGGCGAGCTTGCGACGAGAAGCGCAGAGCTGCCCGCAGACGGGCTTTTGCTGCCGTTTGCCCATAAAATCGCCCACGGCGGCATAGTTAACGGATAAAATTGTAAAAAAACGGCTTTATAGAGCCGTTTTTTTGCAAAAAACTGTTGAACTAACGGGAATTATAATATATAATAATATAATAAGTTAAATTTTACATACCGAAAGGGAAATAAAAATGGTAAAAATCAGCTTCAGAACCGACAGATGTAAGGGCTGCGGACTTTGCGTTACCGCTTGCCCCAAAAAGCTGCTCGCTATGGACAGCGAGAAGATAAACGCGCAGGGCCATCACCCTGCTACAATCACCGACGCATCCGCTTGCGTAGGCTGTGCTTCCTGCGCACTTATCTGCCCCGATTGCGTCATTACGATCATCAAGGAATAAAGGAGAGAGAAAATGGCAGAAAAGGTACTTATGAAAGGTAACGAGGCTATTGCCGAGGCTGCTATTGCCGCAGGCTGCCGCCATTATTTCGGTTACCCCATCACCCCCCAGACAGAGATAGCTGCATATATGGCAAAGCGTATGCCCAAGATAGGCGGCGTTTTTCTTCAGGCAGAGAGCGAGGTCTCCGCTGTTAATATGGTCATCGGCGCGGCTTCCGCAGGCGTTCGTGTTATGACCTCGTCATCTTCCCCCCGAATATCCCTTAAGAGCGAGGGCCTTTCCTATATGGCAGGCTGTGACCTTCCCGCACTCATCGTCAACGTTCAGCGCGGCGGCCCCGGTCTTGGCGGTATCCAGCCCTCTCAGTCCGACTATTTTCAGGCTACCCGCGGCGGCGGACACGGTGACTATCACATGCTCGTTCTCGCCCCCGACTCTGTGCAGGAAATGGCTCAGATGACCATTCAGGGCTTTGCCCTTGCCGAAAAATACCGTATGCCCTGTATGCTTCTCGCAGACGGTACTATGGGACAGATGATGGAGCCCGTTGAGCTTCCCGACACCGCGCCCGAAATGGCAGAAAAGCCCTGGGCTCTCACGGGTACGGGACTCTCCCGCAAGCACAATATCATAAATTCCCTCTCTCTCACTCCCGACGAGCTTGAGAGATGGAATATCGACAGATATGCAAGATACGCAAAGGTAGAAGAGGACGAGGTAATGTACGAGGAGTATCTTACCGAGGACGCCGACGTTTGCGTGGTTGGCTACGGCATCGCCGCAAGAGTTGCGCGCAACGCCGTTAACGCCGCACGTGCCAAGGGCATCAAGGCAGGAATGTTCCGCCCCATCACCCTCTGGCCGTTCCCGAAGGCAGCTCTTAACAAGCTCGCAAGCACTTGCCGTGCGTTTATTTCCGTTGAGCTTTCCATGGGACAGCTCATCGAGGACGTTGAGCTTGCTATCCGTTGCAGCCGCCCCGTAACTCTTTGCAACCGTACGGGCGGTATGATCCCCTCACCCGAGCAGGTGCTTGCCTCCATCGAGGAAGCCGCCGCAAAACTTAACTAAGGAGGACGCAGAAAATGGCAGTTGTATTTGAAAGACCTCACGCACTTACCGACGTGCCGATGCACTATTGCCCCGGCTGCGGTCACGGAATAATCCACCGCCTCGTTGCAGAGGCTATCGACAGCCTCGGTATCGAGGGCAAGACCATTGGCGTTGCCTCGGTTGGATGCTCGGTATTTTCCTATAATTATTTCAACACCGATATGGTTCAGGCGGCTCACGGCCGCGCTCCCGCCGTTGCTACGGGCGTAAAGCGCGCTAACCCCGAGAATATCGTTTTCACCTATCAGGGTGACGGCGACCTTGCCGCTATCGGTACTGCGGAGACTGTTCACGCCGCCGCAAGAGGTGAGAACATCACAATTATCTTTGTAAACAACGCGATCTACGGTATGACGGGCGGTCAGATGGCTCCTACCTCTCTCCCCGGTCAGATCACGCAGACCTCTCCCTACGGACGTGACGTTAATACCGTCGGCTATCCCGTAAAGGTCAGCGAGATGCTCTCTCAGCTTGACGGTGCGGCTTATATTGAGGGTGTTGCTATCAACAATACAAAGAACATTCGCGCCGCCGCAAAGGCAATAAAAAAGGCGTTTACTTATCAGACCGAGGGCAAGGGATTTACTCTTATCGAGGTAGTTTCCACCTGCCCCACCAACTGGGGACTTACTCCCGAAAAGGCTATGGGCTGGCTTGAGGAGAATATGCTTCCTTACTATCCTCTCGGCGTATATAAGGATAAATACGCCGACAAAAACTGATAGGGGGTATTGACTATGACAAAGAATATTCTTATTGCGGGATTTGGCGGACAGGGCGTGCTCTTCACGGGTAAATTTATCGCTTACGGTGCGCTCATCGAGGGCAAGGAGCTTAGCTGGCTTCCTTCCTACGGTCCTGAAATGCGCGGCGGTACTTGTAACTGCTCCGTTATCGTCAGTGACGAGCCCGTAGGCTCTCCCATTGTTAACGAGCCCGACGTACTTATCGTTATGAACCGCCCCTCGCTTGATAAATTCGAGGACACGGTAGTTCCCGGCGGTGATATTTATATCGACTCCTCTCTCGTTGACAGAGAGGTGCGCCGTACCGACGTAAACGTTCATTATATTCCCGCTACCCGCCTTTCCACCGAGCGCGGCTTTGACGGTATTGCTAATATGATACTGCTTGGCAGCGTTATCAAGGGAAGCGGCGTTATCAAGGAGGAGACTATTCCCGCGGCTATGTCGAAGGTAGTTTCCGCAAAGCGTCAGAATCTTTTTGATTTTAATATCCGCGCACTTCAGCTTGGCGCAGAAGTGCTCGAATAATAGGTGCGATATGGCTAAAACACATTCCGATGAGCTTCGTGAGATAGCCGCACGTCTTCGCGATATGCGCGAGATATGCGAGATATCCGAGGAGGAAATGGCGAAAAAGCTTGGCGAAACGCTCACCGACTATCAGTCGTATGAGCGCGGCGAAAAGGATTTTCAGATCAGCTTTCTCTGCGAGGCGGCAAACGTTCTCGGTATTGACGTGCTTGACCTTATGAGCGGTACGTCTCCAACACTTTCGGTTTGTACCGTTGTTAAAAAAGGTCAGGGCTTTAACGTTGACCGTAACAACGCGTATAAATATAAGCACCTTGCGTTCCCCTTCCGTAACAAAAAGGCAGAGCCTTTCCTTGTTACCGTTGAGCCTAACGATTCCGTCCCCGCCCTCAACTCCCACCCCGGTCAGGAGTTTGACTATATGGTGTCGGGCGCGATGAAGCTCTTTATAGGTGAGGAAGAATATCTTCTTGAGGCGGGAGACAGCGCGTATTTTGACTCTTCCACACCCCACGCGCTCAAAGCCGTGGGCGACGCCGCCGCAGAGTTTTTGGCAATAGTTATCAAGTAAGGACGAAAAATGGCTATTTATGAAAAATATCTGGGACGCTCAAGAGACAGCTTTTCTTCGCTCAAGGACGCGCAGGAGAACCTGAAGCTCAGTTGCCCCGACGACTTTAATTTCGCGTATGACGTTATAGACGAGCTTGGCAGAACTAAGCCCGATAAAACGGCTATGGTCTGGGTATCAAAGAATTGGGAAGAAAAGAAGATCAGCTTTTCCGAGCTTTCCCGTGAGTCTGACCGCGCAGCCGCATTCCTTTACGGACTTGGCATTCGCCGCGGCGACAGAGTTCTTCTCGTTCTCAAGCGGCATTACTATTTTTGGTATTTGCTCCTCGGACTGCACAAGATAGGCGCTGTTGAGGTACACGCTACCGCTATGCTCACGGCAAAGGACTACGTTTACCGCTGTAACGCCGCAAAGGTAAAGGCGGTCATACTCTCATGCGACGATGGCTGTACCGAGCATTTTGACGGCGGCATGGGCAAGTATGAAACGGTGGAGCACCGTTTCGTCATCGGCGGCAACGCGCCCGACGGCTGGCGCGATTTTAACGCCGAGTTCGAGGCTACCCCCGCCGAGTGGAAAAAGCCCGACTATCTCGCGGATTTCTCCGCGGACGAGACCATGATGCTTTGCTTCTCCTCGGGAACTACGGGATATCCAAAGCTCATTTCCCACGATTACAAATACCCCCTCGGTCACATTATGACGGGTGTTTTCTGGCATCGCTGTGTGGACGGCGGACTTCATCTTTCCGTGTCCGATACAGGCTGGATGAAGGCGTTCTGGGGTAAGATGTACGGTCAGTGGTTTGCCGAAAGCGCGATAATGGTCTATGATTTTGACCGCTTTAACGGTGACGATATACTTAAAATAGTGGAAAAATACAAGGTCACCACCTTCTGTGTTCCGCCCACTATGTACCGTATGATACTGCTCAAGGACGTTGAAAAGTACGACCTTTCCTCGCTCGTGCATTGTTGCACGGCGGGCGAGGCACTTGGCCCTGAAATTTATAACGAATGGCTCACGCGCACGGGACACAAGATATACGAGGGCTTCGGACAGAGCGAAACTCCCGTTATCATAGCATCGCTCGCGCCTTATACAGAGCCCGTCCCCGGTGCGGCGGGACTTCCCGTTCCGGGCTATGACGTTCAGATAGTGGACGAGGATTGCAACCCCTGCCCGCGCGGCGTGAACGGCGAGATATGCGTCCGTGTGGACAGCATAGCAACGCGCCCCTACGGCTTGCTTTCAAGCTATAATTTTAACGAGGAGGAGACTGCCCACGCCTACCGTGACGGTTTTTATCACACGGGTGACATTGCTTACCAAGATGAAAAGGGTATGTTCCGCTACGTTGGACGTAACGACGATATAATCAAGTCATCGGGTTACCGCATAGGTCCGTTTGAGATAGAGTCGGTTATGATAGAGCATCCCGCGGTGCTTGAGGTCGCGGTTACGGGCGTTCCCGACGCTCTGCGCGGCTTCCTTGTTAAAGCGACTGTCGTTCTGCGCGAAGGCTTTGCGCCCTCTGATGAGCTTGTAAAGGAGCTTCAAAACTACGTCAAGGTCAATACGGCACCGTACAAGTACCCTCGTATTATCGAGTTTGTCGATGCTCTCCCCAAGACCTTCAGCGGCAAGATACGCCGCACGGAGATACGTCAGCGTGATGCTGAAAAGTATGCTAATAAATAAAAGCAAGAGGTAGAAACGCGAGTTTCTACCTCTTACTTTTATACCTGAAAATACGCTTTAAAAAACTATTCTTTCGATCTTCGTGCAGCCTTTTCCCGGGACTACCTCAAAAAGCACGGCATTAGCGCGTACCTTGCCGCGTGCCGCGCAAAAGCGTGCAGGCATGGCTGTTAGAAATTGTGTCATAATGGGTTCTGCCGCCGCGCCGAGAATGCTGTCCTCAACGCCCGTCATTCCAACGTCGGTAATGTATCCGCTGCCGTTTGGCAATATGCGCTCGTCGGCGGTTGGAACGTGCGTGTGCGTGCCGAAAATGACGTCCACCCTACCGTCGAGATAGCGTCCCATAGCTTGCTTTTCCGAGGTAGCCTCGGCGTGAAAATCGAGCACGGCTACGTCGTATTTGCCACTCTCGCGGCGCAAAATCGCATCTGCGGCGGTAAAGGGCGAGGCGAGTGCGACCTTCATCGACACGTTTCCCTGCAGATTCATAACAAGCACGCGCTGTCCTGCCGCGTTTATTATAACGCTTCCGTGTCCCGGCGCGCCGCCGGGGAAATTATCGGGGCGCAAAAGGCATTTTTCGTCGTCAAGCGAGGAGTAGCAATCACGCTGGCCAAAGGCGTGGTTGCCCGTTGTTATCACGTCTGCGCCCGCGTCAAAAAGAGCATAAACGTTATCTTTGGATATCCCCTTGATATCGGCGGCGTTTTCGCCGTTCACTATTGTCAGATCTATGCCGAGTGCGTTTGTTTTTTTTCGTAATTCTTTTCGTAAAAAGCTTACCGCATCCGTGCCGACAACGTCGCCAACAGCTAATATTCTCATTTTTTTACCTTTCTGATTTTTTGGTAGATGTCATTTTGTCCGCGAACTTGCCAACCGCGATAAACACGGCGGCTCCGAGCGCGCTCTGCACAAGATTAAGCGGCACTCCCGCCAGCGCGCCGAATGCGCTGTGGTAGACAAAGAGTGCCTCGTATGCCCAATATCCCGCCGAGATGATGAGTGTTGAAGTGATTACGGCGATGATGTTGCGGCGGCTGCATATTTTGGTTTTGCGTGTGAAAAGTACCGTTGCGGCGATGCGAGTCAGCACCGTTGCGGGTATCCACAGCGTGTAGCCTAGGATGAGGTCGCAAAGACCCATACCGATAGCGGATGCCGCCATAGCGTAGGGAAGCGGTAAAAACCCCGCCGCGAGAAAAACAAGACCGTCTCCCGCGTGCACGTAGCCTACGGGCAGAGGTATCTTTACAAAGCAGGTTGCCGCGAATATCAAGGCGGCGAACATTGCAGATGTGGTAATGGTGCGGGCGGAGAGTTTTTTCATTGTAGATTACCTTCCTTTAAAAGTGATTCATTTCCTTCAGGTGAGCATATCTGTAAAAGTCTTTCTCGCGTGCCGTCAAATTTGACGGTCTTTATTGCATTGCAATTTGAAAATGCATAAATGCCGATCTCGGTAAGGGTAGAGGGAAGCGTGATTTTTTCAAGTGAGATGCAATTATTAAAGGCACGGTTTTCGATTATCGTGCATCCTTCGGGAATAGAGATACTTTTGAGGGCTTTACAGCCGAAAAAGGCGTTTTGGTTGATTTTTTCAAGCTTTGCGGGCAGATTTATCTCTTCAAGTCCGATGCAACCCGAAAACGCGCGGTCACCGATGACGGTGACTGAATCGGGGAGCGTTACGGATTGCAAAAAATCCGCGCCGTTGAACGCTTTCGTTCCCACCTCGGTGACAAGAACGCCGTCAAAAACGTCGGGAACGGACACGGCAGGTCCGCCATTGTAAAGCTCGCTGTCAAACCTTATCGTACCCATTGCTTTAGCATCTAATGAGAACCATGGCATACTCTCCGAGGTCGCAACGAGAACGTCTTCCTTGCCCGCAAGGGCTTGAGCGTATTTCAGCGCAGCCTCAGCGGCGCGCTCCCGAGCATCGAAAAAGTCACCAAGCTCGCTGAAAATGTCATACGCTTTTTGGTATTCGCCCGCGTCAAAGAGCGCTGAGGCATCATCGTATTTGTTTGAGGGGATGACGGTGTTTTTTATATGGAGAGCCAAAAGCACCGCGGCGATCGCGAGCAATAGGGCTCCGCATATCGCGGCAGATGCGATAATGACCTTTTTTCTGTTTTTACGCAGAGCCGCGGCTGCGTTTTTTTCGTCGGCGCGTTGCTGGTAAAGCGCACGTCGTTCCGCACTTGTCAGTCGGCGTTCGCTCTCGCCGTTTTTGTTTTCTTCCATGATTTTATTCCTCATCAATATAGTGAGCGCCCGCCGCAAAGAGCGCAATAAGAAACTCGTCGCAAACGGTGATTTTAACAGCTTCCCCCTCTGATTCGGGAGAGATAAAGCAGTGTGCATTTTTATCGAATGCCGCGGGACAGTAGTTATACGTGCGCCGTTTTTTTTCGGATTCGGGCAGCTTTGCGCCGCGCGTAAGAGCCGCGCCGTTTACGCTAAGACGGCAGACGGTGCGCCGCGCCTTGCCCTTTTCCTCAACAATGGTCAGGTCAACGCCATCGCCGTTTTGCTCAAGCGTGTATACGTACCCTGTCAGCAAATAGCGTGTGCAAAGCATGATGCCGCCCATGGCAAAGATAAGCCCGAGCATCTGGAGCGCTCCCGCATAGGGGAGCTTTGCGGCGGGCGCGAGAAAGAGCAGCAGAGCAATGACAAGTGCCGAAAAGGTCAGCGCTTTTGTAGCTGTGTTGCCCTGTGGGGGACGGTATGAATACATTTTTACCTCACAAATATAAATATACATTAATATTATCACATTTTGCCGCGGCAGTCAACTAAAAGAGCATTTTTTTATTTATAATAGCGATTGAAAATATCAAGCCTAAAGTTCAAACTTGTACCGCGCACTTGACTTGATAGGGCGGCGGTGTTATAATAAAAAAGCGGCACGGGAAGTCCGTGTCGCGGAGCATACCGAGCTTCCCCCGAAGCTCTCCGAGGACTTGGAAAAGCCTCGGAAACGGTGGCGGTTGACTCCCCAACATAGCATCTACTATGGAGGAGGTCAACGTTCTTATTGAATAAAAAACCTCCTCACACTATGGCGAGGAGGTGGTGCCAATGGTTTCTTGGAATGAGCTTTTTGCTTTCCTTGCACTCATTTTGGCAATTATCTCTTTTGTCAAAAAAGACAAAGGCGATAAATAAATCAAAAAGAACTAACCGCCTCAGCCGACCAAAGTTGAACGGTTAGTTCTAAACGCGGGAGGCAACCGTCATCGGTATGCTCCTTCCACTAATATGATAGCACAAAAATAATTTTTTGTCAACAGCTTTTCAAAGGATGGCAAAGAAATGGCAAAAAGGATGATAGCGGCAATAATTGCCTTGGTGATAATGCTTTCAGCCG
>JAZNOD010000078.1:0-7483 GCA_045580585.1 Eubacteriales bacterium | reverse complement strand
CTCCGAGGTTGCGTCGGGCGAGAGAGCAGAGAAGTGCATCGAGTCCGTTGACAAGTATCTTGACAGCGACTACGGTCCCCTCACCCTTTACCCCACCTATACAAGTCGGGGGCCAAGCGGTCTTAGGACAACTGGGGCTATCAACTCCTTGGCTCACAGAACGACATGGCTCCGATCCGACTTCTACAGCGCGGAACATCCAGCCCGCAGTACCCGTTACCCACGCAAAGAGCGTTTCTCCGCGGCGGGGGTTATCGGGACCGAAATACATATTTGTCAGAGCATAAGGCTCACAGCCCGAATGTGTAGAGGGGTTGGTCTCGCTGTTTGGCATTATCTTCAGAATAGTTTCATAAGCCTTGTCGCCTCTGCCAAGCAGACAGTCGGCAACTACCTTGAACGTACCGCCGTGACAGTAGGGAGTTCCGTTTTCCCAAATGCCGGGAATAAAGCTTGTAAGTCTGCCTATTCTGTTATTGAACTTCGTATAGGTGGGGTAAAGGGTGAGGGGACCGTAGTCGCTGTCAAGATACTTGTCAACGGACTCGATGCACTTCTCTGCTCTCTCGCCCGACGCAACCTCGGAGAGAATTGCCCAGGTCTGCGAGTTGAGGTATATCTTACCCTCGCTCTCCTCGTGGCTTCCGACCTTTTCGTTGTAATCATTGATAGCGGCAAGATACCACTCGCCGTCCCAAGCCTTTTCGTTTATCGCCTTTATCATCTTCTCACGGCGGGCAAGCATCTCGTCACGAATAAGAAGGTCTCCAATGAGCTTTTCTGCAATCTCGGCGGCGTTTTTGAGCGCGTAGCAAAGCGCGATAGAAGTCCATACGGACTCACCCTTACCGAGAAGTCCCGTCATATTGAGCGAGTCGTTCCAGTCGCCGTCGCGCGAGTGAACGAGTCCGTGCTCGCCAATATCCTCGGATACAAAGCGCATAGCGGTGAGGATATGCTCCCAAACGGTGTCCTCGCCCTCGTCAAGATACTTAACGGGATGGTTAAGGAAATCAACGTCGCCCGTTTCCTTGATGTAAGCGTTTATCGTGGGAGTTACCCAAACGGGACCGTCGGAATAGATGTGGTGGTCAAGCGGCAACCAACCGCGAACGCAGCGGCCGTCAGAATACATATACGTGAGCGTTTCAAGAATCTTTTCCTTTGCAAGCGCGGGATTAAAGGAAGCAACCGCCCACGCATCCTGAAGCTGATCGCGGAAGCCCTTACCCGTGTCGCGTCCTACCTCGGCGCAAAGCTGAACCTGCTGCTTGAGCCAATAGTTGGTAAGGCAGTTTATCTTCTCGCTGGGGGTATGTACGCTGATACTTGCGGAAGTTTCGCTCTTGCGGTCAAGCAGAGCCTGATAATCCGCCTCGATCTTACCGTCGGCAAAAAGCTTTTTGCAGATATCGGCGGCAATGCTCATTTCAGCGGCATCACCGATGAGAACGTATATGCTCTTTTCCTCACCTGCGGCAAGAGTTACGTCATGCTGAAGCGCACCGCACATCTGCTCGCACGCGGCATAGTTGTCGGCAAGCTTGTCACCCTTTATAGCCTCGGGAGCTACTATCGAGCCGTACTGACCGATAAAGCCGCGGCGGGAGGTTTCAAACGCCGTGGGCTTAACGCTCGATGCAATAAATCCGTTGAACCACTCGTGGGGACGCTCCATAGCCTTGTTGAAGCACATGATAAGGTTATTTTCCTCATCATACTCGGCGTGAACGTAGGAGTTATAGTCACTGTAACGCTGATATCCGACAAGCTCAAAATCAGCAAAGGAGTAAAGCGAAGCCTCAAGTGCCTTATCAGTCTTGTTCGCAAGCGTTATCTTCCAGATCTCGCAAGGATCGTTTTCGTTGATATAGATGCGTGCGGTTGCACTGATACCCTCGCACTCGCCGTGGATAATGCTGTATCCAAGTCCGTGGATGCAGTAGTAATCGCCAACGGGAGTAAGCGTGGGATAAAGACCGGGATTGAATACCGTACCCGTAGCCTTGTTCTTTACGTAGAAATAGCGGTTACCGTCGCGGATGACGGAGCAGCGTCCCTTTCCATCCGGATCAATGTACGCAAGCGCGCGCTGACCGTACGCTCCGACACCGCCGCCGTTCTGGTTAACACCCGAAAGAACACGGGAGTTCCAGATATAATTGAGCTGAGGACGTGGGGGAGTGGGAGAGGTGATCTTAAATTCCTTTTCTTGTACAAAATTTCCGTAAGCGTTCATTTTTTCTCCTAACTTATACGTGAGTATATCTTGTAGTATATCTTACGCTCTCGCCCTGAGCGAGGAGCTTGTAGCCGTCGTCAATATTGAGTCCGTTGACCTTCCCCGCCTGCGGCTCAAGGCATAGGAATCCCGAAACGCCGCGACCGTTATACAATATCCAATAATCAAAATTGTCGGAAACGGTGTAAAGGAAATCTCCAACGCGGGCGGTGTGTCCCGTTGCTTCGTAGTATCCGACAATCTCAAGTCCCTTGGAAGGTGAGCCCGTTACGTATCCCCTCTCCTGCTCGGTGAGGTCGAGATATCTGCCCGTCGGAATATCTATTTCGTCATGCTCCTGACGGCGGCAAATGGGAAGCGTGAAGCTCTCAGGCTCAACAAAAGCGGAGTGCAGGCAGAAAGTATAAGGCATATTTTTCGAGTCGGTGTTTACTATATCGTATTCCTGCGAAAGCCCCTCGGCATCAAGGCGGTAGGTGACCTTCATATCAAAATTGAAGGGATACACGAGTCCCTTGTTCGAGAATGCCATAGTCACAAAATCCTCGCCTGACTCAACAAGCGTAAATGGCTGGCGGTGGACAAGTCCGTGCAGGTGGGAGTTCGTTCTCGGCTCGGTGATGGGCAAAGTGTAGTCCACGCCCTCAAAACTGAATTCTCCCTTATATATTCTGTTTGCAGGGAGCAGAATGGGCGCACCCTGAAGATACGGGTCAGCCTCAAGCTGCTTTTCATCGACAAGGGGATTAAAGATGTCCTTGCCGCAATAGCGGAAGTAGATTATATTACCGCCAAGGCGCGGACAAACGCCCGCCTCCCAATTACCTCTTTTGATAACTATCGTATCCTTGATACTCATTACTGCACCTTGTTTTTTCTTTCCGCGCGGCGTCTTTCAAGGTCGGCAACGCGTCTTGCTTCCTCGGGAGCTCTGATCTTCCACATCTCGTAATGTACCTCGGTAAGAGGCTTTTTGGTGTAAGCGTTTACCTTGCCGTGCAAATACTGCTCGTAGGACTTATCCTGCGACCACTCGGGGTTAAACGCGGGGAACTCGATAACACCCGTACCGCCTTCCTCGTCGACCTTGAGAACGGCATTCTGCGTTTCGTAGGTGCTAAAGCACACTCTGCCGCCCTTGATAGAAGACATAAATTTGCCGCGCGCGTGGAAGCCCGTTTGCACGTGGTCGCCCTCGTACCAGAAGACAAAGCAGTTGTTGTAGATGGAAGGAGTCTTGGGTGCCATTGCAAAGCCCGTAGCAAATTGGTCGCTGTAGCACATATCAAACCAGTTGCCGCCCGCAACGTCGTCAAAGCCGATGCTTCCCTCGTACTTGCCCTCAAGCGCGGGAACGTATATGTAGAGAGGATGGATATTGCGAAGGAAGTTTCCGCCGCGGGTGATCTTTACACCGATATAAACGGAGGAAATACGCATATTGGTAAGGGTATTGTCCGCGCCCTCGATAAGAACGCCGATGGAATCCTCTGTATCCGTACCAACGATATTAACGTCTCTTACGTCGGAGTCGGACGATCCGTTGTTTACCCCCTTCTTGATGTGGATACCGACCTTTGCGTGCTTTATGGAAACGTTGCTTACAAGCACCTCGCGGCAGCCCTCAAGTGCCAGAGCCTTTGCCTTGCCGTTTCCGTCGATAACGCCGCCCTTGAAGCAATAGTTACTTCCTACAGTGGTGATGTCGTTGTGGGGCTCTGCTGCGCCTATGCGCACCATAGCCTCGGTATCGCTCCAATCGTCGGAGGCCTTGAGCACCGCGTAGTTTGCAAGCTCAAGAGAAACGCTGTCAAGCGGATACGCGCTCGTCTTTATCGGCTTTGCAAGAACGTACTCACCGTCGGGGAAATATATCGTTCTGTTGGGGTTTTCGTCAATGACCTTCTGAATAGCATCGGAAACGTCCTTGCCCGTGTTTGCTTCAACGTAATCTGTGATGATAATGTAGGTTTTTATCTTATTGATATCCATACTCTTTCTCCTGCGTATTTTTTGGGGAATTTCCCCTTATTTATAAATTATACCATACGCAAAAAATCAAGTCAAGCAAATTTCAAATTATCTTTAACATAAAAAACAAATAAAAATATTGTCAAAAGTACGAAATAGTGATAAAATATATGTTAAAGCGTAAAATTATGAAGGGAAAGCTTTCATGGATATTTTTCTCATCGCGATAATTATACTGTCATCTGTAATTTTACTCACGCTCGCCGTGTCGTTTGTGTGCTATCTTTTGGTATTTTACATCTCCCCGCGCGGACGCAAAAACAAAAAGGAAGAATACGAGATCCCTCAAGGTCCTATATACGAGCCCTTCCGAGATGCGATGATAGCGTGGATAAAGGAAGGACGCACACTTCCCCACCGCGAGATATCAATAACGTCCTTTGACGGACTTCGCCTTTACGGAAGATATTATCATTTCTTTGACGGCGCGCCGATTGAACTTATACTGCACGGTTACAGAGGAAGCGCAGAACGCGATCTGTCGGGTGCGATATCCCGTTGCCGTCAGGTCGGCACTAACGTCATAATAGTCGATCAGCGTTGCGGCGGCAAAAGCGAGGGCCGCACGTCCACCTTTGGCATCAGAGAAAGCCGCGACTGCCGCGCGTGGATAGATTACATAATCAGCGAAATAGACCCAGATGCAAAAATAATAATAGGCGGCGTTTCCATGGGAGCGTCCACGGTCATGATCTGCGCGGGCGAGAAGCTGCCCGAAAACGTTATCGGCGTGCTTGCCGATTGCGGATACACCTCTGCAAAGGCGATAATCAAAAAGGTCATGCGCGATATCAAGGTTCCGCCCGAGCTTCTCTACCCCTTCGTGCGTCTCGGCGCGATCATCTTCGGCAGATTTGATCCGGAATCAACTTCCCCCATCGAGCAACTCAAAAAAAGCCGTCTGCCCATCATATTTTTTCACGGCGAGGACGATGCCTTCGTTCCGTGCGATATGAGCCGCGAAAACTTTGAAGCCTGCGCGTCCGAAAAGAAAAAACTCGTTACAATAGCGGGCGCAGGGCACGGGCTTGCCTTCCCCGTCGATCCCGAAAAATACATCGGGGCACTCCGTGAGTTCTTTTGATATAAAAATCGGTCAGGCATAAGCCCGACCGATTTTTATATTACAAGTATCAACAAAAGCGCGATGAGAAGCTCGTTGTCGCGGTGCGAGGAATCCGAAAAAAGCAGGAATATCACGCCGAGGAGCAAAAGCTCCTCAAGACCGAGCTCACCGTCAAAAAGTCCGCCAAACCCCGAAATGCGCGGTCGCTCGGGGCATACGGGAAGCACGGCTTCCTCCTTAGTGTCCGCACATTCATCACAGCACGGACACTCTTCCTCCTTAGCTTGCGCTCTTTTTTGCTCGTTTTCCTCTCTTATCCCCGCCAAAGCGGGCGGATCGGGAAATGGCATAAAGGCGTTTCCTCTGTAATCACGCGGAAGCTCTACCTCACCGCGATGAGTATTCGTTCTGTTAGGTCTTGAATACATTTGCCCTCCTATTTTCCGAATCCCGAAAATCCGCCCGCTATCTTTGATATTCCTATCATGTAGTCGATGGTGCGGCACCTGTGCTCGTTACAATAGGGCTTGAGCGCGGAAAGGAGCGCCGTGCGGCGCGCGGCATCTCCGCTGCCCCCTGCGCCTCCGAGCATGGACATTATCTGCCCCACGGGTAACGAAACTTCGGCAGACGCCCCCTCTGCCGGCCTTTCGGGAGGCGAAGCTTGCGCATTATTCGGCTCTGCGCCTACTGCCGAGGCTATCTGCGATATCAGTTCAGGATTGGCAAGCAGCTTTGACACCATGCTGCCGAGATCAGGAGCAGCGCCGCCCCCCGAGATATCTCCATTCATCTTCTCGCTCATTTTATCTGCCGTTTCGTTTGCTTGCTCTCTGCGCCGCCTCTATTTGCGCCGAAATTGCGGCAAGCTGGGAGTCGCTGATATTTCTTATAGCGTTACGAACGCTTGACATATCGCTCATATTGATATTTAACCCCGATAGATCTATCCCGTTCTCCCCCGCTATCCTTCCTATTATGAATTTAAGCTGTCCGTCATTAAGTGTAAGCAATTTTTCGAGTGTTGCTTTATCAATTTGCATACCGAAAACTCCTTTCCCACGGTCTGTATGACCCGTCTCATGGGCAGTATATGATTTTTTTCCATCATGTGCCACATAAGGTGTGGACAAATGGCAGAAAAAGTGGTATAATATAGAGTAAATCGGTTATTGGAGCAACACATGGACGAAACTATTCTCGTTTTTTCGGATTCACACGGAAATCCAACACTCATGCGGCAAGCGCTAAAAGCAAATATAGGGGCTTCAATAATCCACCTTGGCGATGGAATTGACGATCTGGCATTTCTCGATACAAACGGCAGACAGATCTACACCGTTTGCGGAAATTTTGAAAGCTATCTCTATCCCGCCACAACAAAAAAACACGAGCTGTACGAAAAGCTCATAGACGTCAACGGTACACGTATACTTATGATGCACGGACATTTGCATTCTGTAAAAAACTCCCTTGACAGCGCCATCCGAGCCGCAACGGCGGCAGAGGCAGATCTTTTGCTTTTCGGTCATACCCACACTCCCGTTGATATATATCTTCCCGAAGGTTCAAACGTCGCGGGCATGATACTAAAAAAGCCACTGCGCGTAATGAATCCCGGCACAGTAGGCAAGGGAACGAAACTCTCCTACGGAGTTCTTACATTCAGGGGCTGTATGCTTTTGACCTCGCATTTTCAAAAATAAAAAGGGCGCACTTAGCACCCTTTTCAAAAAAGTCTATATTAAACTGTCGCGGGTTCTTCTGCTTCGTCAGAGCTTTCCTCAACCGCATCAGCGGCTGCCGCAAGCGCTGCCTCGTACGCCTCAATAACAGCATTCTCAAGAGCTGAACGGAACTGGGCGTTGATGGGATGTACTATATCCCTGAAGGTCTCGTCGGGATTTTTTCGACTCGGCATAACAATAAAGAAACGGTCGCGTGCGTTGATTACCTTGATGTCGTGAACAGCAAGTTGACCGTCAAAAGTCACGGAAACAACCGCTTTCATTGGTCCTTCGTCAAATAATTTTCTTACTTTGATATCGGTGATCTGCATACAAGTCCTCCTTGATAAAATTTTACTGTGATTTATACCGTCCTTCACGCATACTATTATATAATATATTTGTGAAGAATATTCA
>JAZNOD010000077.1:0-2517 GCA_045580585.1 Eubacteriales bacterium | reverse complement strand
TGAGTAAGGTCACTTGTAGACTACAAGTTTGATAGGTCGGAGGTGTAAGTACAGTAATGTATTCAGCTGACCGATACTAATAGACCGAGGGCTTGAACTGCTTTGCAGTTCTCACACAAATTTCTTGAGTTTCGATTAAATCATACTTTTAACTTTATTCGGTTTTCTATGGGCAGGTAAGCCAGCGTAGCAATGCTTACGCTGGTTTTTATTTTTTTCGAGAAAAAATAGAAGAGATAGGATATTTTGACAATAGCTGTGTGATGAAAGAGTACAAATTGATTGAGTAAAACTAAAATTAAGTTTACCGAATTTATTTGTATTGTATGTAACATTGCAAAATAAAACTTAGAGGTGTCGCTTCGGCGGCACCTTTTTTGGTAATGTCGGTAGAGAGCTGCTTGACGCTGCAAAGCCGCATTGAGGCGGTGGTATCGTTTATAAAAATTAAGTTAAATTGCTTCAAATTTTGGTGAAATTACTTCTTATGTAGGTTAAATTACATCTTACGGGGTTAAATTGCTTCTTATCTATTGTATTTTTTATAAAAATTTGATATAATAAACTCTGTATAATAGCTTAAAGGGAGGAGTGGCGCAAAATTGCGAACGTTGATTAAAAATGCTCTAATATATCGCACGGATATTCGTAGCTTTCGACGAGGCGCTATTCTTGTGTGCGATGGTGAGATAGCGGCAATATCCAACGATGCCGATGCTCCCGCAGATGCCGTGATAGATGCCGTAGGCGCATGTGTTCTCCCCGGGCTTGTTGATGCGCACACTCACGGCAGAGTGGGCGGTGACTTCAATACCGCTGATGCCGAAATGATGCGAAAGATGGCGCGTTCGTATGCAACGTCGGGAACGACCTCGCTTTTCCCCACGCTTGCATCAGCCGAGTTTTTCGACCTGCTCCGAGCTTTCGGTGAAGTGAAAAAAATAAAAGCCGATAGTGGCGGTGCGGCTTTTCTCGGCATACATCTCGAGGGGCGATATCTAAATCCCAAGAGGCGCGGTGCACACGCACCTCACCTTATTGCCAAGCCAAATAAGGATGAACTTTTAGAGCTTGTTAAAGTTGGCGGTCTTCCCATGCACATCAGTGCGGCGCTTGAGCTTGACGAGGACGGTTTTGCCGATTCCGCGCGAGAAATGGGTGTCACCCTTGGTCTTGCTCATACAGAAGCTGACTACAAAACCGCAATGACGGCGTATCAAAAATGGCAAGCTTCTTTTACGCACCTTTATAATGCTATGCCCCCATTGCACCATCGCGACGGGGGAACGGTTCTTGCCGCTTTTGACAGCGGGGGATATGCCGAGCTCATATGTGACGGCTTGCACGTTTCCCCCGAAATGGTAGCAATGACATATCGAAATATAGGAATAAGCCGTCTTGTGTTGATCACCGATTCTATGGCGGCGACGGGGGCTCCCGATGGCGATTACGATATAGCAGGATCGCCTGCGATAGTTCGGGATGGAATAGCGCGCACCCCGGATGGGGTTCTCGCAGGAAGCACGCTCTCCCTTCTTGAAGCTGTGGAAAATCTATCAAAATTTTGCAATATCCCCATAACCGAAGCTCTTGTTTGTGCAACGGCAAATCCCGCCGCAGAACTTGGTGTTTCCGACCTTGTAGGCGAGCTTAAGGTGGGGGCTCGCGCGGACTTGCTTATTGGAAGCGTGGATGAGATAGAAAAAAAGATTACCCTCCAACGAGTTTTTGTTGGCGGTACAGAAATAAAATGACACAAAACAAACAGAAAGGCAGAAAAAGACCATGAATAAACCTAAATATTATATTACTACCGCAATTGCATACGCATCCGCAAAGCCCCATATAGGCAACACATACGAGGCTATCGCTACTGACTCCATCGCGCGTTACAGACGGCTTCGCGGATATGACGTTTTCTTCTGCACGGGTACCGACGAGCATGGTCAGAAGATAGAGAACCATGCAGCTGCCGCAGGAATCGCACCTCAGGCGTATGTTGACAACGTTGCAGGAGTTATCCGCGGTATTTGGGATAAGATGAACGTAAGCTACGATTATTTTGTACGTACTACCGATGATTACCACGTTGATGCGGTGCAGAAAATTTTCCAAAGATTTTTAAAACAAGGCGATATCTATAAGGGCTACTATGAGGGCTGGTATTGCACTCCCTGCGAGTCCTTCTTTACCGATACCCAGATAGTGGACGGAAAATGCCCCGACTGCGGTGCTCCTGTGAAGCAGGCAAAGGAAGAGGCGTACTTTTTCAATATGAAAAAATATGCCGACAAGCTCATTGATTATATTGAAACACACCCCGATTTTATTGAGCCCGAGGCTCGTAAAAAGGAAATGATCAATAACTTCCTCAAACCCGGGCTTCAGGATCTTTGCGTTTCCCGTACGTCGTTTACTTGGGGTATTCCCGTGCCATCCGACCCCAAGCACGTAACGTACGTCTGGCTTGACGCGCTTACCAACTATATTACGGCTATCGGATATGATCCCGATAAA
>JAZNOD010000076.1:0-1596 GCA_045580585.1 Eubacteriales bacterium | reverse complement strand
AGCAGCCGCAGCGGCTAACGCAGCTATGGCAGGCGGCGGAGGAATGTATTAATTCACAAAATGACCGACGGCATTTGCCTGTCGGTCATTTTGTATTATGGGCTTTGTCAATTTGTTTAAGGCGTTGAGTAATAATTTGGCGTTTTGCACAAAAATGCATCCAAAAACAAAAAGGTTTCCGTTTTTTATTGACAAAAAATTTTTGTAGTGTTATAATGAAATGTAAAATAAATCATAGGAGGGACTAATAATGAAAAAATCAGCATCATTACTGCTCAGCATTATTATGACGATTTCCCTTTTCGTAGGAACCGTTACATTCGGTTCTTTTGGCGCATCTGCCGCGTATATGGTGGGTGACGTTGACGGCGACGGAAAAATAGGAAACAATGACTATCTTGAATTGAAAACAAGTATTCAAGCAAATTCTGCATTTTCGGGCACAAATCTCATTTTCTCTGACCTTAACGGCGACGGCGTTGTTACAAGTGCGGATGCTATGATGATGATCGGTTATATCAACGGCACCGTTCTCTCGGTTGCTAAGGGGATCGATCCCGGTTATTTGCCCGAGTATAACTACGTCACTATTGTTAAGAATTCCAACCTTACCTACAATGCGGGACACGACTCTACGGGCGGAACGGCTACCGTTACCGACTCGGGCGCAGGTGTTACTTTGGTTGCCGACTCCGATACTACGGACGAGAACTGGGAGCTTAGCCTTGGCGGCGAGGTCATTGATGCTAACAAGAAGTACACGGTAGTATTCAAGCTTCAGAACAGCGTTTCCAACGTCGGCATCGGTTGCGTAAAGGATGAGCTTATCAAGGACGATTCCGGCAATGACCATCACGGTATCAATACCTTCTACGGCAACTACACCTACGATAGTAGCAGTAAGGCAAAGACCTTGAGATACAGACGCGGTCTTTACGAGATAAGCGATACCCGCGACGGCGGTACGCGCAAGGCGTTCCCGTACTCTACCTCTTACGTTGACGACGGATACGTAACGCTTAAGCTAACCGCAGAGTATAACGGCACTACCTTTATAAGCACTCTCTACGCTCTTAACACGAGCTACGAGTGGAAAAAGGTTACCAGCGAGCCCGTAGGATTTTCGTCGGGCAATACCTTCGGACTTTACTTCCTCTTCGGAAGCGATGCAGGCTCTACCATCAAGCTCAAGGACGTTGCATATAGCATTGAGGACCTCGGCACGTCCGTAACTCCAGCATATCCCAAGTCGGAGGCCAAGCGGTCTTAGGAAGACAACTGGGGCTATCAACTCCTTGGCTCACAGAACGACATGGCTACGATCCGACTTGAGATCCTCAACGTTATAGGCAACGTCCTTGAGCTTGATGGTAGAGCCTGCATCGCTTCCGAAGAGGAAGTAAAGTCCGAAGGTATTGCCCGACGAAAATCCTACGGGCTCGCTGGTAACCTTTTTCCACTCGTAGCTCGTGTTAAGAGCGTAGAGGGTGCTGATAAACGTAGTTCCGTTATACTCTGCGGTGAGCTTGAGCGTTACATATCCGTCGTCAACATAAGAGGTGGAGTATGGGAAAGACTTGCGAGTGCCGCCGTCGC
>JAZNOD010000075.1:0-9743 GCA_045580585.1 Eubacteriales bacterium | reverse complement strand
AATCGGTGACGTCAACGGCGACGGAGCTATTGACAGCGCAGATACGCTTGCTATTTCCGCAGGACTTGTCAGCGGACTTAATGTGTCTGCCGCCAACGCCGCAGACGTCAACCGCGACGGAGCGGCTACGACTGCCGACTTGCTGTATGCGGTCACAATACTCAAATACTGAATATAACAAAAAGCAGAGAATGAAAAAATTCTCTGCTTTTTGTTGCTTTATCAGACTTTCTTTAAATCTGTTCCAAAATCAATGCTCATCTGTCCGCCAAGCTCTGCTTTATGGCGATCCACGAGAGTGTGGATCTTCTTGACGGGATCGATAAGAACGCTTATTGATTCGTCATGATTGAGAGTATCAATAATGTATGAAACGTATTTACACATATTTACGCTGACGTGCCAAGGGCGGCTTGCGAGAGCAGGATCACCATAAACGAGGTTTGTGGTAAATATCTTATCAATAAGTCCCTCCTCGTGAGCCTTGTCAAACTTTTCAAAGCCGTTGGTGAAAAGACCGAAGGTAGCAAAATTGAACACCCTCTTTGCGCCCCTCTTCTTTATCTGGCGGGCAACGTCAAAGAGCGACTCGCCCGATGCTATCATATCGTCGATGATAATAGCATCCTTGCCTGCAAGGTCGTTTCCGAGATACTCGTGAGCGACGATGGGGTTTCTGCCGTTTTCCACTCTGGAATAATCACGGCGCTTGTAGAACATACCAACGTCAAGACCGAGTATGGAGCTGATATACGTGCTTCTGCCCATTGCGCCCTCGTCGGGAGAAATGATCATAAGCTGATCCTTGTCAAAGGCTATATCGGGAACCTCGCGAACAAGTGCCTTTACCATCTGGTAGGTAGGGCGGTAGTTGTCAAAGCCCGAAAGAGGAATAGCATTCTGTACTCTGTCATCGTGAGCATCAAAGGTGATAAAGTTCTTTACGCCGTAGAACTCAAGCTCACGGAGCATCATTGCGCAGTCAAGTGACTCACGCATTGATCTCTTATGCTGTCTGCCCTCGTAAAGCATGGGCATAATGACTGAAATTCTTCTCGCCTTGCCCTCGATAGCACCGACTATTCTTTTAAGGTCTGCGTAATGCTCATCCGGCGTCATGGGTATATCCGTGCCGCGGAGCTTATACGTTACACCGTAATTGAAGATATCGCAAATGATGAAGATATCGAGTCCGCGAACGGATTGGTGGAGTAAGCCCTTGCCTTCTCCGCTACCGAAACGAGGACACTCGGCAGAAACCAAAAAGCTCTTATCAGTGCCGCGGCTTCTCCTTATGTAATTGTCAACCTGCTCAACGAAATGCTCACAGCCACGCATTCCGATAATACCAAGATCGCCGTAAACCAGTTCTTTCATACTTCCCCCCAAGAAAACATTTATAGACATATTATAGCATAAAACAACAATATATGCAAATGTTTTTTTGCAATATTTTAATCGGTATTGCTTTTTTGTTAAAACACATAAATAAATATGGCATTATGCCCAAGTTTTTATTATTTTAGTTCAACCACCGTAACGCCGCCGTCGCCCTCGCCATACTGTCCGATTCGGTATGATGCAATGCGTCCGTCGCCCCTTAACATTCTCCAAAGCGACGCCTTGAGCATGCCCGTTCCCTTGCCGTGAATGAGGCGCACGTTATGCAAGCCCGCAAGCATCACCTCGTCAAGATATTTGTCGACAGCAAGCCATGCCTCGTCCCCCGTCATGCCGCGCAGGTCGATCTCGTCTGAACAGCTACGGCTGACAACGCTTTTTCTGAATTCCGCAACAGGACGTTTTTCGCCCTGAGAATTCGTAACGGTGACCACGTCATCCATCAGCTTTAGGTTCTTTGTTTTTGTTTTTGTTCGGATACTGCCCGTCTGAACACTGACGTTGCCCGAACGGTCGGGATCCGCAAGGAGAACACCCTCCTGCTTTACGTTCATAAGATAGACCGCATCCCCCTTGCGGAATGGGCGCGAGGGGGTATATTCCTCGTCCGCGCCCTCGTCTACGGGATTGAATTTATCCTCATTTTCCTTCATATGCTCGCGTATACGGCGGCGCGTGTCGGCAAGCTCCTCGGCAAGCCTGCCACTATCCTTTGCCTTTTTCGCCTTTTCAAGCTGTGCAAGCACGAATTCACTTGATATTTTTGCGCCCTCTATCATTGTTGCAGCCTTCTTTGCCGCCGCCTCAAGCTGACGCTCGGACTCCTCAATATTGCGGCGCATCTTTGCCTCTGCCTCACGCTTAAAGCGTTCGTACTCGGCGCGCATTGCCTGTGTCTCCGCTTTTTTAGCCTCCATTTCGATACGGGCAGCCTCAAGCTTATCTATAACATCCTCAAAGCGGCGGTCATCGGAGCTTACAGCTTCGCTCGCACGGTCAATGATGTGCATGGGCAATCCAAGCCGCTGTGATATCGCAAAGGCATTCGACCTACCGGGAGTGCCTATCGTGAGCTTGTACGTGGGGCGCAAAGTCTCCACGTTGAACTCACAGGACGCATTTGTAACTCCCTTAGTATTAAGGGCGTAGGATTTAAGCTCGGCATAATGTGTTGTGGCGGCGCAGAGCGCTCCTGCCTCTCTGACCTCGCTAATGATGGCGATAGCAAGCGCCGCACCCTCGATAGGGTCCGTTCCCACGCCAAGCTCATCAAAAAGCACAAGAGCGTCGGGGGCAAGGTCGTTGACGATCGACACGATATTTACCATATGAGACGAGAACGTAGAAAGCGATTGCTCAATGCTCTGCTCATCACCGAGGTCAACGAGAACTCTGCCAAAAACACCCACCGTGGAGCTATCGTCCGCAGGAATATGAAGTCCCGATTGCGCCATGATGGTAAAGAGTCCCAAGGTTTTAAGCGTTACCGTCTTACCGCCCGTATTGGGGCCCGTGATAACAAGCGTATCAAATCCGTCACCGAGATGAACGTTTACGGGAACGACCTTCTCCTTCGGTATAAGCGGATGACGCGCGCGTCGAAGATCGATAACGCGCTCATCGCAAGAAATGGCAGGCTGCGCACCGTCCATTTTTTCGGAAAGCGCACCGCACGCGAAAACGAAAGCAAGCTCGTCAATATTGTCGGCATTATAAAGGAGAGTCTCCGATATTCTCGCAACATCAGAGGAAAGCTCGTAGAGTATTTTTTCTATCTCGTGGGCTTCCTTGGCTTCAAGCTCGCGCAGGGCGTTGTTCGCATCTACTACCGCCATCGGCTCAACGAAAATAGTAGCTCCCGATGAGGAAGTGTCGTGTACAAGTCCCTTAACGTCATTTCGGCACTCGGCTCTCACGGGAATAACGTATCTGCCGTTTCGTATTGTAACTATGTTTTCTTGCAAATATTTAGAATACACGCCACCCGTGTATTTTGCAAGAAGATCCTTTATCTTCGCCGCCGTCGCGCGTATCTTACGGCGCACGTCCCCGAGTGCGGGGCTTGCGTCGTCGGCAATAAGCTCATCGGATATTATCGCGCGGAGTATCTTGTCCTCGAGCTTGCGGTCGGGCAAAAGTCGCTCAAAGACCTCATCAAGAACCGTTTCATACGTTCGGTTGACACGGCTGTAATCAAGCAAACTGCGGCAGGTGCGCAGTACGTTTGCCACGTCGAGAAGCTCACGCGGAGTGAGCGCCGCACCCTTATTTGCTCTGTCGCAATGCTCACTTATATTCTTGACAGAACCGAATGGGGGCATTCCCTTATCCGAGGCAAGCCGCTTGGCGTCCGTAGTACGCCTCTGCAGGCGCAAAACACGTTCGGCATCGGACTCGGGCATAAGTGCAAGGGCGGCGGCTCTTGCACCCTCCGTGCGCGCAAGCTCCGAAAGCATCTGCCGTATTTTATCAAATTCAAGTGTTGCTATCGTTTTTTCTGGTAGATACATCATTTTCCTGACCTGTTTTTGTTTTTGTTTTTTTAGCGAGCTTTTCAAGCTCGTGGTACTGATTGAGCGATGAAAATCCGCGCTCAAGGTGGTTTAGTATATAGCTCTCGCAAGCATCGAAAAGCGACTGTGCCGCGCCGCCGCTTATTTCAAAGGCAAGCAAGCGTTTCAGCGGTGCTTCGGCTATGTAACGCATAGCCGCAAGCGCGCCCGGCGGAAGTGGCAAAAGTATGCGCCGAGTGCCGAAGGCATCAGCAGCCGCATCCCCGTCAGTAACACAGTCTCCCCCGCTTGCAATGCATTCAGAGCATTTGAGCGAGCCGTTCATCACGTCAAGATAAACAGCGTCGGCTTTCGTTGCACCGCAGGCAGCGCAAGCTGAAAGCTCGGGAAGATATCCCGCCTCTACCGCCGCGCGAAGCTCAAAAGCCGCCTTTACCTTTTTTTGTGCGTACCGTCCGCTGTTGAGCGCAAAAAACGTATTTAGCGCAAGGCGGAGAACGTTCTCCGCAGGGACGTTCTCTCCGCTTAATTCATAGCAAACGTCTGCGATATACTGCGAAATATAAAGCGTCTCTATGTCTCTTTCAAGTTCCGGAAAACCCTCGATAACAGACGCATCGCGCACCCAGACGAAATCACCCTTGCGGTGAAGCTCAAAATTCGAATACGCAAACGCCCGTGCGGGCGCGAGAATGCGGCTGCGAACCGAGCGTGCCCCCTTTGCGATAACGGTCATTCTGCCGTACTCGGCAGACAGCAGAGTGAGGAGCTTATCGTGCTCACCGTGCGGTAACGTCCTGATAACGAGGGCATCTACGCTGATATCCCGAACTGCCATATCCCCACCCCTTTCGTAAAACTTTTATTCGTTAAGGTCCTTCTTATTGTAACCGAAATTGCTGACAAGTCCTGCGCTGTCGCGCCAATTTTCCTTGACCTTTACCCAAAGGTCAAGATAGATTTTAGTTCCCGTAACCTTCTCAAGCTCCTGTCTTGAGTACGAGCCGACTTTTTTAAGTATCTCGCCGCCCTTGCCTATGATAATACGCTTGTGCGATGCTCTCTCGCACATTATCTCGGCACGGATGCGGGTAAGTCCGCCCTCCTCCGTATATTCCTCAATAACGACGGCTATACCGTGCGGCACCTCGCGGTCAAGCGCACGAAGGAGCTTTTCGCGGATTATTTCGGATGCATATTGCCGCATCGGCTGATCTGTAACGGCATCGTCTGGGAAGAACCACTCGGACTCACGAAGGAATTTTGAAAGCTCGTCCATAACCTCGTCAACGTGGTTGCCCGAGCGAGCCGAAATCGGAACTACGGCATCAAAATCATGTATCGCGGCATAAGCGGCGATGGTCTCTGCAATTATCTCGCGGCGGTACATATCTATCTTATTAAGCACGAGCACACAGGGCGTGCCGCTTTTTTTAAGATACTCCACAACTTCCTTTTCAATATGTGAAACGCTCCTGCCCGCATCGACGACGAGAAGCACCGCGTCGCCCTGCTGCATACCTGCCGTTGCGGCATTAGCCATATAATCGCCAAGGCGGTTTTGAGGGCGGTGGATGCCGGGTGTGTCAAAGAAAACAAACTGATCCTCACCCCGAGTAAGGATACCGCGGATGCAATTGCGCGTGGTTTGCGGCTTGTTGGAAACTATTGCCACCTTTTCACCAAGAATGCGATTCATAAGCGTGGATTTGCCAACGTTCGGTCTGCCGACGATAGATATAAAAACTGTCTTTTTCATTTATTATTCCCCTACCTCAAGGTGCATTTTATTCATTATCTCGCGTTGGCGGCGACGCATATCCTCCTCATCCTCCTCGCTCGTTTCGTGGTCGTAGCCGAGAAGATGAAGCGTTGAATGTACAGTGAGGAAAGCTACCTCACGCTCAAAGCTATGTCCGTAAAGCTCGGATTGCTCCCTTGCCTTTTCAAGCGAGAGAAGGATGTCGCCAAGCTGATATCTTTCACCGTCGAAGGCGTCCGAGATGTCACCGTCCGCCATTGGGAAAGACAAGACGTCGGTGGGACGGTCAATGCCGCGATACTCACGGTTATAGCGGCGTATGCCGCCATTTGAAACGAGAGTGACGGACACCACAAAATCATCATCATACCCCTCGTAATCAAGCGTTTCTGCAACAGCGCGACGGATAAGCGCGAGCAGCTCTGAGCTGACCGATTCTTTTCGCTGAGCGTTGTGGGATTCCATAAACAGCTCCATTTTTACTCCTTGCTCTTATCGGGGCGGCGGAATTTAGCCTTGCCCCTTTCGTTATCTCTTTTTACCGCCTCGCGCTCAAACTTATCGTATGCGAGGATTATCTTTTGCACGAGCTTGTGGCGCACAACGTCGCGGTCGGTGAAATTGTGGATAGCGATATCCTCGATACCGTCAAGTATCTTTACCGCTGACCAAAGTCCGCTTTTTTGTCCGCGCGGCAGGTCTGTCTGCGTGAGGTCGCCCGTCACCACCGCCTTTGAATTGTTTCCGAGCCTTGTAAGAAACATCTTCATCTGCTCAAAGGTGGCGTTCTGTGCCTCGTCAAGGATGATAAAAGCATCATCAAGCGTACGTCCGCGCATATAAGCAAGAGGGGCTACCTCTACAATCTGTTTTTCAAGATTGCGCTGATAATTTTCCGCGCCCATCATCTCAAAAAGCGCGTCGTACAGCGGGCGCAGATAGGGGTCTATCTTGCTTTGCAGGTCTCCGGGGAGATAACCCAGCTTTTCGCCCGCTTCGATAGCGGGACGTGTCAGTATTATGCGGTTGACCTGCTTATCGCGCAAAGCCTTTACCGCCATTGCAACAGCAAGGAAGGTCTTACCCGTTCCCGCAGGTCCCGTGCCGAGAATTACCGTGTTTTTCTTTATTGCCTCAACATACTGGCGCTGACCGACAGTTTTGGGCTTTATCGGCTTACCGTGGCTCGTAAGACAAATGCAGTTTTCGTCAAAAGCCTCAAGCTCGCCTTCTCTGCCGTCACGCACCATATTGATGACGTAAATAACGGTCTGCTCGCTCAACACCTCGCTCCTTGCCGCCATCCTGCCAAGGCAGGATATCGTGCGAGCCGCCGCGGACACTCTGTCCTCCGTTTCGCCGCTGACGAGGAGCGCATCCTCTCCGTCAACGCCCGAGGCTCTGTTATATACCGTGACCTTGAAAGCATCCTCAACGAGCTTTACGTTCATATCTGCCGCACCGAATATCTTTGCGGTAATGGCAGGATCGCCTATCCTTACTATTTTCTGTTCCATTTTTATCCTTTCCTACTCCCCGTCCTGCATATAGAACGCAACGGGGTGCGCGATATCCTCCGCGCATACGAGGGTGCATTCAAGCGTGAACTCCGACTCACCCGCATTTTCCGTGATATTCCTATGTGCTATCCTTACGCCGTCACCTTCGGCAGAAATGAGCCTGTTAAGCTCAAAATACGCCGCAGATCGTGCCTCGCTGATGCTCCGCACCGCCGTCGATTCGGCAGTGATGAGGCGGCTGACGGTGGAAACACCTACGGGAACCGTATGCTCGTCTGAGGAGTACACATAAGTAACCGATTTTATTTTATCACAATTATCATCGTAATTTCCACTATTTTTGAAAACTTTTTGCTCTTTTGAGAAAAAAATCAACGAAATTTCAAGAATTTCCCGTTCCACCGGTGTGGTGACGGTATACTCGTACGGAATTGTAACGGTGAAGCGTCTTTGCGTCTGCGCCCATACTCGCCCCTCGGAGCGTACCGCACGCCAACCGAAACGGCGGCTTTCGATCAGACCGCTTACCAAAAGCTCCCCCGCCTTGACGGTAGTTCCAATGGGCACGACCTCCTCTCCCGCTGTCAGCTCGTATCCGATTATCAGGGCATCACGCGAAGCAACGAGATTCACTCCGTCCCCCTCAACGACCTCCGTTACGTCGGGCGCACGCTCCTCACGCACCTGAACCTCCGCAACAGTGCCGCGCACGTTTATGGCAAGCCAAGCGATCTTGTCGCTGTCCTTTTCGACAAGCGCGCGCACTCTGTCGGTATCTATTTTTGAGATATCGGCACCCACGCGCACTCCGTACTCCGCAAGCAGGGCGCAAACCTCGCCGTCGCTGAGCGTATCGTTTCCTTCAACCCTCACCTGCCACAGTACGCCGCTTCCCAGCGTTAGCAGACATATGCCTAAAGCAATGCCGAGCCATAAGCCGAGGCGCATTCTGTATCGCCGCCACAGATGCGGCAAGCCGCCGAGAGACGTCACCGATAGCTCGATCCCCTGTTGTGCGCATATTGCTGACAGCTTTCTCGCCGCAAGGTGGGGGGCATCAAAGGAAAGTACACCGTCAACAACTCGGAGCCTGCGGTACAGCGTACGCGTGGCAAGCAAAATATTCATAATGGCAACGGTATGGGCCTGGGATGCTTCGATCTTGCATCTCCCTGCCAAAAATTCACTTATTTTCATTTGTTTCCCCATCATCAGGCTCGCCATCGGGGCAGAGGTTTATGCCGTATATCTCTCCGTCAATGCCCGTTTGTCCCTCGTAATACGCTGTCATAACGAGACTTCTGCCCCATATTTCTATTTGTCCGCGTGCCAGCCTCAGCCGTATGCGCTCGGTTGAATAGGCAAGTATCTCGCGGCAACCGCAAAGCAACAGATTGCTCCTGCCGCGCAGCTCCAGCGTAAGTCCCCCTGCTGCGATATCGGCGGGAAGATCAAAGCGGCGGCAGAAGCGCTCGCTCAGGCTCTCTTTATTTTTTTGCTTGTCGTTCATTTTTCCTCCCTCGAAGAATATATTTTACTGTTTGATTTTATGCTGGGGAGGCGGTCAAGATTACAATTTCAAAACGCACTACTCACTGGCAAACTGCGGCGTTTGCCTTTCTTGGTGTAAGCTTCATAGTGATTCTCATGGCGATGCCCGAGCTTGCCATAGAATACATGAGCCGCGGACTGCGCATCTGCACATCATCGGTGATACCGACACTTTTTCCGTTTATGGCGGTTTCGGAGCTTTTGGTACGTTCAGGGTGCGGAGCAATGCTCGGCAAAAGGCTTGAGAGCCCCATGCGCGCGATTTTTTGCGTATCGGGAGCAGGTGCTGTGGCAGTGCTTCTCGGAGCGGTGTGCGGCTTTCCCGTAGGGGCGGCGACTCTCGCGGGGCTTTATCGCAGAAACGAGATAAGCGAGCGCGAGGCGGCGCACGTAGTATGCATTTGCAATTACCCCTCGTCCGCCTTTATGATAAGCGCGGTGGGCGCGTCCCTGTGGGGCGATGTTGGCGTGGGCAGGGCACTTTATCTTTGCGTGCTTGCCTCGGGAGCAATATGGGGACTTTTGAGCCGACGCCGCGATGCTTACACCCTAACGCCGTACTGCCCGAGACAAACACAGATAGGCATTGCCGTTATCGGAGAGGCTATCACCTCGGCGGCACTATCGCTGCTTTACGTCTGCGCCTACGTTGCGTTCTTCTCCTGCGTAGTGGGGTGCCTGTCGCGTATCTTTGCCGCCGGGAATATGGGAACGAGCGCAGAGGCTTTGGTATATTCGTTTTTTGAGCTGACCTCCGGTGCGGCATCTGCCTCTCTTGTCGCAAACAAACGCCTCGGTTTTATCTTAAGTGCCGCCGCAGGCGCGTGGTCAGGTCTGTCGGTGCATTTGCAGGTTATCTCCGTTTGCGCATCCGAAGGATTGCGAATACCCCTGCGCCGCTATTTTACCGCCAAGCTTGCGCAATCCGCGATTGCCGCCGCCCTCGCCTGTGCAGTTTTGTTTTTTGTGCGAATATTGTAAAAATCTTGACACTCG
>JAZNOD010000074.1:0-19439 GCA_045580585.1 Eubacteriales bacterium | reverse complement strand
GCGCATCCGCCGCGTTTTCCTTATTCTCAACAGGCTCTATATCTTCGGAGCTGTTTTTTACGTTTTCATCATCTAAATAACTCATGATCATACCTCCTTATGGTTTTACACTCTTATTATACATCAGTTTTGTGAAGATTTCTTGACGAAGTAAAAAAAAGTCTTTGAAATATAGTTTTTTCGACACAATGCTTTTTTTGGCACTTGAGCCGTTTCCCGCTTTTTAGAGTTTACACTAACATTTTTTTATGATATAATATTATAAACCGGAGTATTATAAGCTGCAAAACGATATTTAATAATATTTTTCATAGGCAGCGTACTTGTAAATCTAATGTATGAAAAGCATAAGAGATAAAAAAATAAGAGAGGGGCGCGAAATGGATAAGCTATCGGAATTATTAATATCCGCAGGGGCGGCAGATGCCGCGTCTATTTGCATTTCCGAATGTAAAATAATAAATCCCAGACTCTTGTCCCGTCTTGACTTTGAGGTCAAAAGCGTGTGCATGGGGATAATGCCGTACTACACCGTGCATTGTGATACCGAAAGGACTGTATCCGCATATGCCGTAGCGCGCGATTATCACCTTGCCCAGAGTGCGCTGGCTGAAAGATTGCTTTCAAATGCGCAAAAGCTGTTTTTCCAACACCGTTTTGCCTTTTACGGAGATCACTCTCCTATCGCAGAGGTCGATGCCGCCGCGCGTGCGGGACTCGGAATCATCGGCAGGCACGGATTGCTTATAACTCCAAAATATTCCTCATTCGTTTTCATTTTCGGCGTTTTTACGGACGTAAACGTCGCGCAACAGAGCCGCGAGGTACGCTATTGCGAGAATTGCGGCGCATGCGCGCGTGCTTGCCCTACACGTTTAAAAAACGGCGGAGAATGCCTGTCGTCGATAACACAGAAAAAGGGAATTCTGACAAAAGAGGAGCAAGCGTTGATGCTTAATAATGGCACTCTCTGGGGGTGCGATATATGTCAGAACGTTTGTCCGCACACGATACGGGCAAGGCAAGCAGGCACGATTTACACCGATAACGAATGGTTTAATTCAAACACTATACCTTCCCCGGATAAAAGCATTATCGAAAGCGGCGAATTCGCAAGCAGAGCGTATTCTTGGCGCGGGAAAGAAGTATTTCTCCGAAATTTAAACGTTTTTGATAATAAAACACAATAGCCCAAGGTGGTAAAATGCCAAAACACATAAAGAACACTTTTTTAGAGCGCGAGGAAATGCGTCTGCGTGCCGAGATAGAGCGCAAGGAGCATCAGCTTGCTTCTCTGCGCTACGCAGGACACAAATCCCCGTACAGGCGCGCCGCCGAAGCGGCGGCATCTCCGCGCAGATATGCCAAAAGCAATTATTTTTCCTTTCTGTTAGCCGTAATAAAGGATACGACACTCTACGGATTTTGGGAAAGATTTTTAGCTGTTTTTCGCAGATTTCGCCTGATATCCATAATATTTCAGGTGATAGGCTGGATATTTACCATAGTACAAACGGGAACTATGTTCATCGTCTTTGTTGTCATCGCCCTGATAGCTCTCCCCGCCCTCATCATTGGCGGAATAATCGCCCTCATAAAAGGAGCTATCCTTTTGGGGCAGGTCGGGGCGCGCTTAAAAAGCGCTGATACCGAGCGTTCGGCAGTAGTATTTCTGCCCATGAATCTCCGCGGCACTTATTGCTGTGCGGCTGCAACTGCCGAGCATCTTGCAAGACAGGGCTACACGGTTTTGGCAGTTACGCCGACCTTACACAAGCCCCACCCGCCATCCGACAACGTCTGCTTTGTCGGTCGTGGACTTTATTTCATTCTTAACAGAAAATATCTTAAAAACTCAAAGGACAGAATCAATATCTATCTTTGATTAGGAGAAAAAATGGTCAAGCTGATTTACGGTGACACCGGCAGTGGAAAGAGCGAATACATTCTTTCCTGCCTTGAAAAAGATGCGCGCGAGGGTGTCTCGGCTATGCTGATCGTGCCCGAACAACAGACGGTTGCCGCGGAGCGCGAGCTTCTTGAACGCCTTCCCGCATCGGCACAGCTCAATATCGAGGTGCTGAATTTTTCCCGACTTGCCAATCGCGTATTCCGCAAGGCGGGGGGGCTTATATACAATTACGCAAGCGCAGGTCAACGCAGTCTGATAATGTGGCGTGCGCTGTGCCAATGCGCACCCATGCTCACGGAATATTACGACAGAGCATCTACGGACCGTTCCCTGCCCTCAACCATGCTTTCCATAACAAAGGAGCTTTCGGCATCCGGTATATCCCCCGAACAGCTTGAGCAATTTTGCACGGCTCTGCCCGAATCGACTCTGCGCAGAAAGCTATCCGATATTGCGACCGTCAGCGCGACCTACCGCCTGCTGCTCTCGCAAAGCCATACCGACCCCGCAAGCGACCTTGACCGCCTGTGCCAGCTCCTTGACACCACGGCTCGCACCTTCTTTTCGGGAATGCACGTATACGTGGATTCATTTTACAGCCTTACAGGTCAGGAGCATGCCGTTATCAGGCGCATAATAAGCACGGCAGCAAGCTTCACGGCAACCGTTCCCCTGCCATATCCGACGTACCGCGGAATCGACACTGTCTCGATCAGAGATTATTCGGACAAGCTTCGCGCCGATGCCGCAGGATTCGGCAGCGCTGTGGAAACCGTCACGCTTTGCGAAAATCACCGCGCCGCCGCACCCACCTTGAAGCTGCTCTCCCAAAAGCTCTGGCAAATGGATGAGGATATCTCCTGTGATGAGGACAGCGCGGATGACGGCAGTCTTGAGCTTTGGCAGGCGTCGGACATTTATGACGAGGCTGAGGCAGCCGCGGCGAGAGTACGAGCACTTCTTGAGGACGGTTACCGTTGCAAAGATATAACCGTCATCGCCCGAGATGCATCAAAATACCGCGGAATTCTTGACACCGCCTTTGACACGATGGGCGTTCCGTATTATTTTTCCGAAAAACGCGACCTTTCCACAAGTCCGCTATCCCGTCTTATTCTATCCGCCCTGCGTATCAAGCAATTCGGATGGAAACGCGAGGACGTTATCGCGCATCTGAAAACGGGAATGCTCGACATCTCCGCAAAGGATGCGGACCTGTTTGAGGAATACACTGCAAAATGGAGCATAAGCGGCAAAAAGCTCTCCGCCGAGACCGATTGGACCATGAATCCCGACGGTTATAACGCCTCGTTATCTCCGCGCGGTGAGGAAAAGCTATCCGCCGCAAACAGAGTACATAGCTTTTTGCTTGAAAAGCTGAAAAAATATTTTGCTGAACTTAGTGCAGCCTCAAGCTGTGCCGAGCTTTGCCGCGCCACTCTCGCTTACATAGAGGATGCAGGCGCGCCAAACAGACTAAAGGAGCTTGCTATGCGCGAGCTTGCCGCCGACAAGAGCAGAGACGCCGCCGAAACCGCGAGAACGTATGACGCATTTCTCACGGTGCTTGACGAGCTGTGCGAGTGCTTTGGAGACGGTAAAAAGCCTGAAATATCAGAATTTGCATTTGCGCTGAACACGCTCCTTGAGGAAACTCAAATGGGAAGCATTCCCACATCGAGCGACGAGGTAAGCGTCGGAAGCGCGAATATGATACGCGCCTCGGGCGCAAAAGCCGTTATAATTCTCGGCGCATGTGACGGGGAATTCCCTGCCGCCGCAATGGGCGGCGGTCTGCTTTCTGCTGCGGAACGCGAGGAGCTGATAGCACGGTCGCTCCCCATTTCGGGAAGCCGCGAGATGGACTCCGCAGACGAGCTTTTCTTTTTCCGACGCGCCATAGGCTCTGCAATTGACAAAGTTATAGTCTACACGCGGACAAGCGCAGCGCCTTCCGTTGCTTTCGTGCGACTTGGGCAAATATATCCAAACGTTAAGGTCAAAAGCACCGCAGAGCATCTGTTTGCGCGCATTCGAACTACAGCTTCAGCATCGGAATACGCACCTCTGCTTGACGGCACTGCCGCAGGAGAGGCTATACGACGCGCGCTTGGTGCGGGCGCAATCAATAACGTTCCCGTGAGTGCGGAAAACGACGAGCTTTCCGCAGAGGCTGCGGGGCTCGTGTACGGAAACCATCTTGCGCTTAGCCAAACGAAGCTTGAAAGCTTTACCAAATGCCGTTTTGCCTACTGCTGTAATTACCTGCTTTCGCTTGACGACGGTAAAAAAGCGGAATTCAGCGCAGACAGCATAGGAACTTTCGTGCATTTCATCCTTGAAAAATATTTCATCGAGGTGTTTATACACCGCGGCGGAGAATTTCCAAGTCCAAAGGAAAAAGCTTCAATAATAGAAAAATACACGTCGCAATACGTCGCAGAGCATCTGCCCGCCGATGCAGGGCGTAGAGTTGAGTACATGACTCAACGTCTGCGCCGTCTCGCCACTCTCATAATTGAGGATATTGAAAACGAGCTTGCCGACACAGATTTCAAACCCGAGGCGTTTGAGCTTTCAATCGGGCGCGACATTCCATCTCCCCAAATACTACTCGATGACAACAGCCGCGTTACCCTTGGCGGAAAGATAGACCGCGTAGACGTGTTCCGCCGCGGCGGTAAAGCTTATTTGCGTGCCGTGGATTATAAGACCGGAAAAAAGCTATTCTCTATCGGTGATATAGATAAAAAGAAAAATCTCCAGCTCCTGCTTTATCTTTACGCCCTGACCGATGCCTCATACGGGGGCGAGAGCGTACCCGCGGCGATATCATACCTGTCCGCAAGCTCCGAGCGTGTTGCCGTCAAGGGCGGTGCAGACGAGCTTTTCGTCAAAAAAAGCGTCATTGGTGAGTTCAAGCGAAGCGGACTGATACTTGATAACGATGATGTTATTTCGGCTGTGAGCCACAATGCGGACCCGAGATATCTGATGGTAACGGGCAGAAAGAAAACGCCCCCCACCGTTACGGCGGAAGCATTTGATTACCTCAATGATAAAATAAAAACCATACTTAAAGAAGTGGCTGCGGACATGCGCCGCGGCAGTGCACAAGCGCGCCCATCCGAGGATGAGGATTGCAAATACTGTGCGTACAATATGATTTGCCGCGCGGCAAAAAAGAGCAAAAACTATTGATGGAGGCAGAAAATGAATGAAATAAAGCTGACAAAAGCTCAACAGCTTGCAGTCGACCTTCGAAAAAGAAGCATTCTCGTTTCTGCCGCCGCAGGCTCTGGCAAGACTGCCACGCTGACAAAAAGAATAATCGCCCTGCTCACCGACAAGGAAGCCCCCGCGGATATTGCGGATATGCTTATAGTGACGTTTACGAGAAAGGCGGCGGGGGAGCTGAAAACGAGGATAACCAAAGCCCTTACTGAGGCTCTTGCGGCTGACCGTTCAAACCGCCACCTCTCACGCCAGCTTACCTCTGTGGGCAGTGCGCGGATATGCACCATCGACTCCTACTACAAAAGCATCGTGGACGCTAATTTCCAGCGTCTTGGTATATCTTCATCCTTCCGTCTGTCCGACGAAAGCGAGCTTGCCCCCATGCGGCTGTCGCTGATGAATGCCGCTATTGACAGGGCATATTCGGTATACGAGGATTTTGGAACGTTCTGCGACGAGCTGACCACGGCAAAAAGTGATGCGCGGCTTGCTCAAACTCTGCTTGACATCTCAAAAAAGCTCTCTGCGGTTCCCGACGGAGTAAAATATTTGAACGATTGCGCCTCGCTCTACGAGCAAGAAGCGGATATGCCGTTTTTCGAAAGCCGCGCAGGCAAGTCGATGCTGAAGACCTGCACCGAAACGCTCAGCGCGTATCTTTCACGCGGCAACGCCGCCATGCGCCTTATTGATGCAAACCCCGATGCAGAGCCGCGCCGCGCCGCGCTCCAAAATGATTGTGAGACTATTAAGGCAACGCTTGAAGCTCTCGCGAGCAAAAATTATACCGCGGCTCAAAGCTGTATTTCCGCATACACGCCTGTAAAAATCGGTAATGCAAAAGAGAAAAATGAGATAACCGAGGCAATAAAAGCCGAGAGAGACGAGATAAAGGAATATCTGCTAAAGCTAAAAGCGGGATTTTTCGCTTTTAGTGAAAACGATCTTCCGTGGATAATGAAAAAAAGTGCGTGGTTCTGCCGTATGCTTGCCAATATTCTCGGTGATTTCGCCGCCGCATACCGCGACGAAAAGCTTGCGCTGTCTGTATGCGAATTTTCAGACCTGCGCCGCTTCGTCCGCACGCTTTTCATAGGCGAGGACCAAATGCCCACACGCCTTGCGATTGAGGAAAGTAAAAAGTTCACACATATTTTTGTTGACGAATATCAGGACTCCGACATGATTCAGGACGAGATATTCCGCGCCATAAGCCGCAATAATCTCTTTCTTGTCGGAGATATCAAGCAAAGCATTTATTCGTTCCGTCAGGCTGAACCCGCAGTATTTGCCGCCTACCGCAACAATTTCCCCATTTACAATGCTGACACGGATATGGATGACGGTTCGCCTGCATCGATATTCATGTCAGAAAACTTTCGTTGCTCCAAAAATATCATTGACTTTACAAACGCCGTATGCTCATATCTGTTCCGAGAGTCGGAAAAAGGCGTGTCTGATGCGGGCATAGGCTACCTGCCCGAGGACGACCTGCGTTTTGCGCGTGGCGAAAGCACAGAACTGCCCGTGCGCATTGCAGTGGCAGAAATCGTGCGTAAAAAAGCCTCGGATAATAGCGAGGAAGCAAGCTCGAACGAGGGCGAAAGCGCAAGCGGAATAGAGTGCGAAATCGCTTTTGTGGTTTCGGAGATAAAACGGCTCCTATCAAACGGATATCTCCCCGGCGGCAAGAAAATAACAGCGGGAGATATCGCCGTGCTTGCACGGGCGAACTCCACCTGTACAAAAATGGCAGAGGCTCTTGCGCACGAGGGCATTCGCTACGCCAACAGCGTCGGAAGCGACCTTTTTGAAAATCCGGAGGTGCTTTTAATGCTGTCGTTACTGTCCGCCTGCGATAACCCGAGGCGCGACCTTGCGCTTGCGGGAGCATTACGCTCACCGATATTTAATTTTTCACTCTCCGACCTTGTAAAGATCCGCCTTGGAAGAAGGGATATGTCGCTATATGACGCAATGCTCGAATATGCCGAGGAAAATCCCGAGGGCGAGCTATCAGAGCGTTGCCTCAAGGCAAGCTGCCGTCTTGAGAACTACCGCGCAAGCGCCGAGGCAATGCCCGTACATAGGTTTATAAAATATCTGTGGCAGGACACGGGTGCGCTGATATACGCAGGCTCGTCTCCCGAATCCCGCAGGCGCACGCCCGCCGAGAGGCGTAAAAATCTGCAGCAGCTATACGAGTATGCAAGAAAATACGAGGCTTCCGCATTCAGAAGTCTGCATGATTTCGTTGACTATATATACGGTATCATCGAAAACGATACCGAGATAAAGACCGAGGATATAACGGACGAAAACACCATAAATATTATGTCGGTACACAAATCAAAGGGACTTGAATTTCCAGTTGTATTCTTCATAAACTCGGCAAGCGACCTGTCACGGCGTGACAGCTCGCCCCCGATAGTGTTTACCACTGACGACAACCTCGGACTTACCGCAAAACTCGGTGACAGCTCGGGGCTTGGCATCTTTGATACCCCCACAAGACTTGCCGCGGCGGAAAAGGTAGACGCGCGAGGACTTGATGAGGCGATTCGAGTTCTGTACGTTGCGCTTACACGCGCCAGAGATATGCTATATATCACAGCATCGGGCGGCAAAAACTTTTTGGAAGCGACACGTTCGGCGGCAAAGCGGCGCTCAATGTCAGGCGGGCGCACGGCGCTTACCGAAAAGCGTTCGCTCTTTGCATGGATAATGCTCGCGCTCGAGGCAGGAAAAGGGCTTGGAAGTTACACCATAGAAGAAATAAGACATGAAAGCACCGAGGATAATATTCAAAACGATAATGCGCCGCAGTCGCTTAATGAGGACGAGATCGAATCCATGAGAGCCGAGCTGTGCCGCAGATTTGAATATACGTATCCGCACAGCGCTATATCCCAAATCCCCGCCAAGCTCTCCGTTTCCCGCCTTTATCCCGAGGCACTTGACCGGACGGACGACACGGATGCGCTGCTGCGAAAGGTAGAGGGATCCGAGCCGAGAACTCCGCGTTTCATGGGCGGCGGAAACGATGCCGCAGAGCGCGGAACGGCAACACACCTGTTTATGCAATTTTGCGATTTCGAAAGGCTCGGAACAAGCGAGGACTCGGTGCGCCAAGAGGCGGACCGTCTGCTTGCCGAGGGCTTTATTCCGCAAAACGCACGCGATATAATTCGCTTTGACGAGGTTGCCGCATTTGCAAAAAGCTCGCTTATCGGAGAAATTCTGCGCGCCAAAAAGGTGTACCGCGAACAGAGATTTAACGTCTTTCTCGACGCGAAGGATTTCACTGCCTCAGCCGAGTTTTCGGACAAACTGAAAGGAGAAAAGCTCCTTGTTCAGGGGGTTATCGACCTTTTCTTTGTAGATGACGAGGGAAAAATAGTCCTTTGCGATTACAAGACCGACCGCCTTACACGGGACGAGCTGAAAAATGCGGCGCTTGCGAAAAAAACGCTTACAGAGCGACACGCAGAACAGCTTGGCTACTACTCGATGGCACTTGAGCGCATTTTGGGACGCCGTCCCGATAGAGTGTGCATCTTCTCGCTCCATGCGGGACGGGAATTTGACGTTGTATAAAAAACAAGGACTTCGATCGAAGTCCTTGTTTTTTATTTCTTCTGCTGTTTACACCAAATATTCATAACCAGCTTGTGCGGCAGGAGCTTTGTCAGGAGAACCTGCGCTCTTATCTGCTTACCGCAGATTGAAACGTCCTTGCCCTTTTTCATATCGCGTATGGCTCTTGCGACCACCTGCTCGGCAGTATACATTCGATTATAGTAGGTGATGGTGTCGTCGTGGACGGCATGTTCAAAGAACTCGGTCTTTACCCAGCCGGGACACACAGCCATCATGCGAACGTCACGCCCCCGAGACTTAAGCTCGCGGTTGACGGCACGGGTAAAGCTCAAAACGTACGCCTTTGACGCACCGTAAACTCCAATGAACGGCACGGGCTGAAACGCAGAAAGCGAGCCAAGCTGATATATCCTGCCGCCGTCCTTCATATAAGGCAGAGTAAGATACGTCATAGCCGTAAGCGCACGGCTGTTAAGCTCTATCATATCGAGCTGACGCTCAAGCTCCATTTCGCAAAATCCGCCAAAGAGTCCAAAACCCGCCGCATTCACAAGCACGGCAACGTCGGGCTTATCGGCATCAAGAAGAGCTTTATACTCATCGATCGCCTCTTTTTTGGTGAGGTCAAGCGGCAAAAGCCTTACCTTGACTCCGCCAAGCTCACCCGCAAGCACATCAAGCCTTTCGCGGCGGCGCGCGATAAGCCATACCTCGTCAAAATGCTCGCCGGCGCATATCTTGCGCACAAATTCGCGCCCCATACCCGATGACGCACCCGTGAAAACGGCAATTTTCATTTTTACTCCTTAAATAACGAAAAAGTTGGGAATTCCGTCAGTATAGGTGGGCATTGCCTCACCCTTGATAAGCGGAAGCAGGTAACGACAGCACTCGTCGGTAACGTCATTGCCCCTCTCGTTGATAAATTCGGGACAAACGTGCTTTATCTTGTTTGCTATCTCGGAAACGTCTGCATGTCCTACGCTGAAGGCGTACTTGCCGTCCTTCTCTTCCCTTACTATAGTCATCATCTCGCGCGTGACGCCTTGGGCAGCGGCGGCAACTGCCGCCTTGCCGACGGCAACGGATTCGGTAATATCCTGCGCCGAGGCAATGTGCGCCGCGCAACGCTGTGAGATATTAAGCTCAACAGAGCGCACCTTACAGCCGAGCTTTGCTCTGACGGCGAGCTCAAGCGCCTTGCCCGTGCCGGAAAGCTGTTTGTGACCGAAAACGTCGGTCGTGCCAACGTCAACGCCCTCGCAGACGTATCTGCCGTCGGCAAAACGAACGCCCTCGGAAACCGCGATAACAACGTTGGGATGACGCTCAAGCGCAGAGCTTACGTCCTCAAAAAACGCATCCATATCAAACGCCCTCTCGGGAAGGTAAACGTAATCCGGAGCAACACCGTTTACCACTCTGCCGATAGCGGATGCGGCGGTGAGCCAGCCTGCGTCACGTCCCATTATCTCAACTATGGTAACTGCCTTTGTGGTATACACAGCGCAATCGCGGATTATCTCCTGCATCGTTACGGCAATGTACTTTGCGGCAGAGCCGAAACCGGGGGTGTGGTCGGTCAGCACAAGGTCATTGTCGATAGTCTTGGGGACGCCCATAATGCACATCTCGTAGTCGTGTCCCTTTGTATAAGCGGAAAGCTTGGCAACCGCATCCATAGAATCGTTGCCGCCTATATAGAAGAAATATCTGATATCGTATTTTTTGCAAATTTCAAGAAGCGCGGCATAGGTCTGCTCTGCTCCGTCAGCACCGACTGCGGGCAGTTTTTTGCGGCAAGAGCCGAGTGCGGCGGCGGGCGTATGCTCAAGCAGAGTTATGTTTTCCTCGTTTTCGAATATCTCGGAAAGATTTACAATATTCTCCGCAAGAAGTCCCTCGACTCCGTTGCGCATACCGTAAAGAGTTTTTATCTCATCGGCGGCAAGCGCGCCCCTGTTAACACCTGCAAGAGTTGCGTTTATCGCCGCGGTAGGACCGCCCGACTGACCTACTACTGCATTTCCATAAAGCTTTTTCATATTTATCCCCCATCAAAATGATTTTATTCTATTATACCTTGTATCCGCGCTTTTGTCAATACGGACTATGGCTTTCGCTTCCAAACGGATGCTCTGCCGCGCTTTGGCGCATTTTCAAGCACGCCGATATTCGTCAGTGCGGCAAGTGCCATATACACACGTCTGCCCATTCTCTGCCCTGCCGCCTTCGCGTACTCGGCGGCGGTGAAGCACTCGGGCAAAGCGTCGGGCAAAAGCGCGGCATAGTCCTCGGGGAAGTTCAGGGCAATTTCATCAAATATCTCTGTCGGCAGACGCTCGTATCGGTTTGAACCGCGCTTTTTGTCTCGGCTCCAGCCGTCAAGGAAGCGATACTCTTCCTCGGCGATAAGGAGCAGCCACACCGAAACACGCCCCGTCGCTATAAGCTCCGAAATATATACAAGTTCACTTATTTCGTCCTCGACTCTGCCGCGGCTTTTGCGTGTTGGGTGCGACTCCCCGCTATCGGTGTCTATCCATATTTTTCGCTTTTCGAGCGCAACGGGATGTACCACCGTCACATGGTGATCGGTGTTCTCGACGTAATATGCAAGCTTTTTCTTCAAAGGAAAAAGCGAACCCGTCTGTATTTCGTATATTTCGCCGTCGCACAATATATCAGCGATATACCGTGCGCCGATGGGAATTTCGTGGGCGGACTCGTCCTCGCACACAAAGCGTTTGAGTATCATGTGCATACGCTTTTCGTTATACGTGCCGATCTCACCCTCATAGCTTCTGTCGCTCGGCAGCGGTGTTGCCGTTATCTCGCGGCAAACCCTAACAAAGCGCTCATGATCGTCGCGGCAAAGCATCACGTTGCAATTCCCGCAAACTGGTTTTTATACAGCTTGCTGTATTCACCGCCTGCGGCAAGAAGCTCGTCATGGCTTCCCGCCTCGACGATTCTGCCCTTGTCAAGAACCACTATAACGTCAGCTCCGCGAATGGTGGAGAGTCGGTGGGCGATAATAAGTGACGTTCTGTTATTCATAAGCGCAACCATAGCCCCTTGTATCTGCATTTCCGTGCGGGTATCAACGGAGCTTGTCGCCTCATCAAGTATCAGTATGCGCGGATCCGCAAGCACGGCGCGTGCGATGGAGAGCAGCTGTCGCTGTCCTTGCGAAAGATTGCTGCCCGACTCGGCAAGCACGGTTTCGTATCCGTCGGGGAGACGGTCGATAAAGGTATCCGCCTTTGCGGTATGTGCCGCACGGCGAAGCTCCTCGTCGGTCGCATCGGTCTTGCCGTATCTTATATTGTTTGCTATCGTGTCCGAGAACAATACGGTGTCCTGAAGCACTATTGCAATAGCAGAGCGCAAAGTCTGCTTCGGGATATCCTTGATATCCACGCCATCGATAGTAATTCTGCCGCCGTCAAGCTCGTAAAAGCGCGTCAGCAGATTGACTACCGTGGTCTTTCCGGAGCCCGTCGCACCGACGAGTGCTATCATCTGTCCCGCCTTGACCTTCAGATCAAAGCCGCGAAGCACTCTTTCACCCTCAACGTAGGAAAAATCAATGTTCTCAAAGGCGATATCTCCCTTGATATCCTCATTTTTCATTTCAAGAGCGCCCCCATCTATCTCGTCGGGGCTGTCAAGCATCTGAAAAATACGCTCCGCGCCCGCAAGTGCGGTAAGGACCGTGGAATACTGATTTGCTATCTGATTTATAGGCTGTGAGAACTTTTTGGAATATTGGAGCATCGCCTGAATACTACCGACGCTAAGTCCGCCAATGCCGTTGATGACGAGATATCCCCCCGCCGCGGCAATAAGAACGTACTGCAAATTACCGATAAAATTCATCACGGGTCCCATTATTGAACCCCAGACACGCGCGCTGATAGAGCATTTGCGAAAATCTTCCGATATTTCGCCAAATATCTCAACAGCATCATCCTCTTTGCCGTAAGCAACAACAGTTTTGTAGCCCGTAACCATTTCCTCAACCTGACCGTTGAGTCTGCCAAGCAGTTTTTGCCGACGGACAAAGTATTTGCGCATAAATTTGGCGAGATTTGTAGAAACTAAAATAGTAAGAGGTATGGTCACGAGCGCGACAAGTGTCATTATCGGGCTGTAATAAAGCATCATCGAAAGCGCGCCCACAAGAGTAAGTATTGCCGAAAAAAGAGATGTCAATGCCTGCGATATAGCCGTAGAAACGTTTTCAACGTCGTTTGTCATTCGGCTCATTATATCTCCGTGGCGGTGCGTGTCGGTGTACTTTATGGGCAGACGAGATATCTTTGCGAAAAGCTCGCGGCGCATAACGTATATGGTGCTTTGCGAAAGCTTTGCCGAGATGAGTCCCTGCGTCAGCGCAAACGCCGAGTTGATGACGTAGATGACTATCATCACAGCAAGGAAAAAGGTCATTTGCGAAAAATCGACAGTAAGCGCACCGTCAACCACCTTGATGGTATCTATTGCCTTTTGCTGCATTACGGGCGAAAGCAGGTCCGCCGTAGTGATAAGAAGGGTAATGCAAATAAGCGCGTAAAGCACGTACTTGCTCTTGCCTATGTATTTAAACAGCCTGCCGAGAGTTTTAAGCGTATTCTTCGGCTTTTCGCCGTTTATGCGCGCGTTCATATTGCGAGGTCCGCCGCCACCGGGGCGAAAATCTATCTGCGGTTTTTGCGCGGTGTTGTTCTTTCCAAAATTACGCTCTGCCATCTGCCTTTACCTCCTCGCCCTCTTTTTTTGTTATCAACGCACCGGAGCGAACCTGAGAGGAATATATATCGCGATACGTTTCGCTTACTTGCATAAGCTCGTCGTGCGGCGCACAATGAACTATCGTGCCGTCGGACTCGATAACCGCTATCCTGTCAGCATCCTTCACGCTCGCTATCCTCTGCGCTATCATAATAACCGTGGTATTCGCAAGGCGCGCACGCATCGAACGGCGCAGTTTTGCCTCGGTCGCAAGATCAAGTGCCGAGGTGGAGTCGTCAAGGATCAGTATCTCGGGACGGCGCAGCATTGCGCGAGCTATGGACATTCTCTGCTTTTGTCCGCCTGAAAGAGATGCTCCCTTTTCGGCGATAAAGGTGGAATACCCTTCCGAAAAGCCACTGATAAAGGGAGCTGCCTCTGCCGCCTCTGCCGCCGAGACTACCTCATCATCCGTTGCATCGGGCGCTCCCCAACGGATATTTCCTGCGATTGTGTCGGAGAAAAGCTCACTCTTTTGCATAACGTAACCGATTTTTTTACGCAGAGCGCAAAGCTCGTACGATTTGGTGGAAATACCATCAACCAGCACCTCGCCCGCGGTAGCGTCGTAAAAACGCGGTATCATCTGCACAAGGCTTGATTTCCCCGATCCCGTCGCTCCTATCACGGCAAGAGTTTCGCCGCGCCTTACCTTAAGATTTATATCGGAAAGCACAGCCTTACCCGTTGCGCTCGGATATGAAAAGGAAACGTTTTTGAATTCCACGGCATACTCGCTGTTTGCATCGCCATCCTTTACCTTACCGCCCACGATGGTGGGCTCGGTATCAAGAATCTCAAAAATACGCTTTGTTGAAGCGGCGGCGCGGGAAATGGACTGGAACATATTGCTTATCATCATCAATGAAAAGATGACCTGCGTAGCGTACGTAACAGCCGCCATGACCGAACCCGTGGTCATTCCCGCCGCACCGATATTTATTTGCCATCCGCCAATGTAAATGATGGCGGTAATGGAAAAACCGAGTATCAGCGTGAGCACGGGATGCATCACGGCGATCAAGCGCATAACGCGCAGATTGGTATCACGCAGCTCGCTGTTCGCGCTCTCAAAGCGCGCGCATTCGTAATCCTCCCTTACGTACGCCTTGACAACGCGCGCGCCGCTGACGTTCTCCTGAACTACCGAATTCACCTTGTCGAGCTTTTTCTGCACGATGGCAAAAATCGGCACGGAGCGCATCACAATGGAAAGGAGCATTACTATCATTACGGGCAGAGCGCAAAGAAGCACTGTGCCGAATTTCAGATTGAGTGATAAAAGCATAAACGTGCCGCCGATAAAGAACATCGGGGAGCGCACAAGCATACGCAATATCATCTCGACAAAATCAACGGTCTGCGTGATATCGTTGGTCATGCGTGTGACAAGTGAGCCCGTAGTGAATTTGTCGGTCTGCTCAATGGAAAGCGACATGACTCGGCGGTACGCATCGCAACGCAGGTCGTGTCCGAGTCCTTGCGAGGCGCGGGCGGCCGTGTAAGCACAAAAAGTGCCAAAAAAGCCTCCAACAAGAGTAATCAGAAGCATGAGCGAACCGAAAATAATTATCATTGTCATTCGGCTGACGTCCGTCGAGCCTGTAAAAACACGAAGGATGGTAGCGGCAAGGGGAGATCCGAAATCCTTATCGGTAACTGATATACCCTCGACACCGTAGTTTACGATAAAGGACATCAGATACGGCAGGCAAAGGTCTGCCATTACCTCGCCCATCATCATAAGCGGAGATACTATGGCGAGAAGCCTATATGGCTTCAGATATTTGAAAAGTTTTTTCATTCGTCCTCGCCTTTCTCGTTTGCGAGGTTATCTCTCATTCTTATAAGCAAGCCGCGAAGAATTTGCGTTTCCTCCTCGCTGATGCCGCGCATTATAACCTCATCTATGCGGTGCATGCGGTCAAGATGGCTTGCATCGAGCGCTCTGCCCGCGTCCGTCAGAAAAACACGTACCGCGCGCATATCCATGGGGTCTGTTTCTCTCCTGACGTAGCCCTGCTCCTCCATACGCTTCAGGGCAACGCTTACTGTGGGCGGTTTAAGCTTCGTCGATTCAGCGAGCTCAAGCTGAGTAACTCCGTCGCTGTTGGAAAGACTCCAAAAAAGCGCACGACAACTATTTTGTGACATTATGGAGTTTTCAGGCTCACTTTCGCGCATGCGGCTGCGCTGCATACGTGAGATCTGCCCTATTATCATAGGGGGGCTTATGTGTTCATCATCATGCTTCATCTTGGGTTTCAAAATCGGTCCTCCGTAAAATAATTAGTTTATAAATAAAATACTTGTCAATTATATCAATTTTTCACCAAAAGTCAAGCAATATCATATATTATTAACAAATTAGTTAATTTTTTTGACATTGAAAAAATGGAACACCGATTGAAATTTACTACACATTAAAAACGCAGAGGGGGGAAAATTATTATTGCGGATAAAACCGCAAATTTAAAAACGGGATAAAATGGTGGATATATGCGATTTAAAAGAAAAATAAAGCGAGTTCGCTTTTTCTCCGCGATGCTCGCGGCGATCGCACTGTCGCTCGCCCTGATTATTTCGTTGCCGATTCCCCTATTGGGCGCAGAGATAGACACCCTGAATGACACAATCTGCTCTGCAGAGCCGAAAATGCTCATCCCGGGCGGCATGACCTTCGGAGTGAGATTTTTCACGAACGGAGTTCTTGTAGTCGGCTTTGCGGAAAATGGGGACTGCCCTGCTTATGCCGCAGGGTTGCGAATCGGAGACGTAGTATTAAAAGCGGATGGGCGCGAGATCAGCGGTGCAGAGGATCTGACAGAGATCATAGAAAACAGCGGTGGGCGCACTCTTGAGCTTACCTGTCGACGTGACAAGGCGGATTTTACCGTAAAAGTTACGCCGCGAGCTGACAAAAACGAAAAATACAAGGCAGGAATGTGGGTGCGTGACGGCGGTGCGGGGATCGGAACGGTAACGTACATCGATCCAAATACAGGCGCGTTTGGCGGGCTTGGACACGGCATTTGCGATACTGACACAGGCAAGCCTATCCCCCTCGCCAGGGGTGTGGTGCTTGGGGTAAACATCAGCGGAATCACAAAGGGAAGCGTTGGTGCGCCCGGTGAGATAAAGGGATATTTCGAGTCCTCAAAGCTTGGTTCGGTGGTAAAAAACACGGATTGCGGCGTGTTTGGGATTTACAGCGAGATACCAAAAACGGCATACGGAGCAATGCCGATAGCAAGCGCAAAAGAGGTCAAGGAAGGCGCGGCGACAATCCTCTGCACTCTTGACTCGGGGCAAATGCATGAATACTCGGTAGAACTTTATTCGATAGACAAAAGCGCGTCGGGCGGACGGTGCTTTTCTGTAAAAGTGACGGATAAAGAGCTGCTTGCCATAACGGGCGGCATCGTTCAGGGAATGTCGGGAAGCCCCATAATTCAGGAAGGCAAGCTCGTCGGTGCGGTAACGCACGTCCTCATAAACGACCCCACAAGCGGCTACGGGATTTTCATCGAAAATATGCTTGCGAGGGAGTAAAAAAGTCGGTGCAGAATTGCACCGACTTTTTTACGGAAAAACAATATATTTGACGAACGCAAGGCATTCGCGCAGGGTATGCGGGAGTATAGTATAAAACGCCGTGGATGAATGAACGTGAGTGGCATCATACCCGCAACGCGAGGCAGAAAGCACTCCTCGCATAATATGAAAATCATTCGTTATAAACGCCACGCTGTACTCACCGTCAAAATGCGCATCAAGCAGCTCCTTGGAATAACGAAAATTCTCAGCCGTGCTGGTCGAGCGTTCCTCTTTTATTATCCTGTCCGCCGCAACTCCCGCGGCAACGAGATAACGCTCCATTGCAAGCGCCTCGGTAATATCCTCGTTATGCCCCTGACCGCCGCTAACGACAATTACGGCATCGGGGTTCTTTCGGTGATATTCAAGTGCAGCGTCCAGCCTTTTTACCAGCGTTTTTGTTGGAGTTTCACCGCGCACACCGCCTCCAAGCACGATGACCGCGTCCTCGGTATACGTTACGTTATCACAGCTACCGTAAATGAAAAGCACACAAAGGAATGTCACCGCTGCGCCGACAAGGGCAAAAAAGGCAATTTTAACGAACAGCGGAACCTTTTCAATCAGCTTGTTTATAAATATTCCGCCCAAAATCAAAGCCGCACCAAGAGCATAGGTCATAAATATTCCCGTATTCGGATTTTGAAGAAACGATATTACAATGGCATTGAGAAAAACAATACTGCCAAGCGTTATTATAAATATCTGTCTGAATTTTTTCATGTGCACCACCTTTTCTTTATTTTAGCACATCGCAAGCACAAAAGCAAGAAAAGCCGCAGAATATCTGCGACTTTTTTCATTTTACGATTTAGGCTTGCTTCGCGTAAAGCAGGCGGCAAGAAAACCAAAGACAAGAGCCGCGGCAGTACCGCCCGCGGCGGCGGTGAGGCTTCCCGTAAATATTCCGAAAAAGCCCTTCTCCTCAACAGCTTTTCGCACCCCCTCGGCAATTAAGTTTCCGAATCCCGAAAGCGGCACGCTTGCGCCCGCGCCCGCAAATTCAATAAGGTGCGGATATATGCCGAGTGCGCCGAGTATCACACCCGCAACCACGTACCCGACGAGAATGCGCGCCGGTGTGAGCTTTGTGCGGTCTATCAAAATCTGCGCTATGACACACAACGCTCCGCCAACTAAAAAGGCACGTATATATTCCATTATTCCTTTCCCCTTCCCGTAAAATGCACAAGGTGAGCAACGGCGGGAATCGCTTGTCCCTGCTTTGAGCTTGACGGACTCATCATTGCACCCGTGCCTATGAATAATATGCTTTTTTGCTTCCCCGAATAAAGTTCGGGCAAAAGATGCGCCGCCGCTACTACTGCCGAGCATCCACACCCCGAGCCGCCCGCGTGAACGTCCTGCTTTTTTCGGTCGTATATCATTACTCCGCAATCAAATAGCCTATCGGCGCAGTTCACACCGGATGCTTCAAGCAGTTCACCGAGAATGGAGCTTCCCTCCGCACCGAGATCCCCGGTATATATTCCGTCAAAATCGCACGGAGATTTTCCCGTGGCTTCAAAATAGGCAAGCAAGGTATCAAGCGCGGCGGGTGCCATCGCCGCCCCCATATTATTCGCATCCGCAATTCCCTTTTCCACAACTATCCCCGGCATCACATCAGATATATAAGCAAGCGGTGTATCTTTCGCCTTTTCGGCGGTGCTGACAATAAACGCGCCCGAACCCGTGACCGTCCATTGTGACGTCGGAGTGCGCTGACCGCCGTATTCAAGCGGATTTCGGTATTGCCGCTCTGCCGCGGCATTGTGTGACGAGGTAACAGCGGCTGCTGTGTCCAAAACACCGCTTGAAACGAGCATTGAAGAAAGAATAAGTCCCTCCGCCGCGGTAGAGCAAGCGCCGTAAAGTCCAAAATACGGCACGTCATATTCAAGAAGCCCAAATGCCGATCCGACGCATTGATTAAGCAGATCTCCCGCGAAAAGCGCACCAAGTGCATCCGAAGATATCCCCGCCTTTCCGAGAACCAGACCGAGCGCGATTCGTTGCATCTCACTTTCCGACAGCTCAAACGTCGGCGCGCCAAAGCGGTCGGTCGCGTCGTGAACATCGAACCTATCGCCAAGCGGCCCTTCAAATTCTTTTTTCCCAACCACCGATGCGGCGGCGATCACGCACGCCCCGGGCGTGCTTATAGCTTTTCTCCCCATCCGAGCCTCCATTTTATTTGCTGTTTATATTTTTCCTCGGACGTTGAATTTTATGCTACAAAAAAGCGGCGTTCCGAAAAACGCCGCTTGGGATTTTATTAATTTGCCATTAATTT
>JAZNOD010000073.1:0-2819 GCA_045580585.1 Eubacteriales bacterium | reverse complement strand
ATATTGAGGGATTATAATTCAGCTTAATATTATATCACTCGTCTTTAAAATTGTCAATACTTTTTTAAATTTTTTATTTTTTATTTTTCAACGTATAGGTTGATGTAAAAAGTACATAAAATCATATATACGCATATATTCAGGAGTAAAAAATGAATAACGAGAAAAAAAGCTTTGATTGGGGACGGGCGGCAGCCATTCTGATATGCCTCGCCTTTGCCGCGTCGGCGGTATATCTGTTCTTAAAATATCTGCTCTCAATACTCCTCCCTTTTGCGGTCGGCGCATTGATTGCGGCGGCTGTATCTCCGCTTGCAAAAAAAATATCCGAGCATAGCAAAATCTCTCACCGCGCAGCGAATGCAATCCTTGTGTTTTTACTGCTCGTAACAGTTTTCTTATGCGTTGGTCTTGCGGCAAAGCGTTTGATATGCGAGCTTGGCGAGCTTGCGTCCGGCATCGGTGAGGACGGAGATCCCATAAGCCGATTTATCGGGGACATAGCCGAATTGATAAACGGACTTGGCGATAAGCTCTCCACCGCACTTCGCACCGATGCTATGCGCCGCGTATCAGCAGATAGCATCGACGCTTTTCTTTCAGGAATCGTAAAAAACGCCGCCGACGGCATCAGCACATTCCTCTCGAGCACAGTTTCTTCCATAGCCTCATCACTTCCCAAACTGCTTTTCGCCATAGCCGTAACTGTTATTACCGCTTTTTACTTTGCCCTCGACCGCGAGAAAATTTCTGTCGCTTTTTCCGGCATTATGCCCGAAAAATTCAGAGGTCTTTGGCGCGGGATGAAAAAAGAAGCCGCGCAGACAGCGGGTCGCTATCTGCGCGCATTTTCTTTACTTTTGCTGATAATGTTTTCGGTTCTGTTTCTCGGGCTTACCATTATCGGAGCCGAATACGCCCTGCTTCTTGCCGCCGTCACCGCCGTCGTTGACATATTGCCCGTGCTGGGGGTCGGAACCATCCTTGTGCCGTGGTCGGTCATTTCTTATATATCGGGGAATATCAGCCGCGGAACAGCCATTCTGATCTTATACGTCGCAGTGATAATTCTGCGTCAATTCTTAGAACCCAAAATAATAGGCAAGAGCCTTGGTATTCACCCATTGCTATCACTGTTCGCAATGTACCTTGGCATACGGGTATTCGGCGTGATAGGAGTTATCCTCGCACCCGCGCTCGTCGCAGGGCTGCGTACGTTGAAAGACGCAGGTCTTTCGGAGAACGATATCAGTCAGAAGCTCTGACACCAAACACTCTTATGCTAACGACAACAATACCGATGCCCAAGCATACGGCGCGGAATGCACCTATCGTGCAGTTGACAACGGCGCCGACAAAAAAGTAGAACAGCACAACAAGGGCAATGGCAAGAACCGCACGAAGCACCGTTCTGAATGCGGCGTTCTCAAAAACTGTGATCAGCGCCTCACACAAGCCAAGCAGGAACGCCACAAGAGACGAGGGGCGGCTTGCCTTCTTCTCTTTTCTGCCGTACTCGGCTCTATTATATATATTGTAGTTATTTATGCAGTTGTTCATAGCAAACCTCCTTTAATTCCGTTTTTGGAAACTTTCTGTCATTATAATATCACATTCGCAAGCGTTTGTCAAGATATTTTTTCAAATTTCGGAAAAATTTTTATTTTCCTATTTACAAATCGGAAAAAGTATGATATAATCATTTCAGAAAATGAAAGTGAGGTATCGGCATGGGCCCCGATTACGTAGAACGTATAAAAGAAATAAAAAATGAAAGAAAGATGACTAACGAGGCGTTGTCCAAGACGAGCGGGATCCCCCTCGGAACGCTCAGCAAGCTGCTTGCGGGAATCTCCGACTCCGTTAAGCTATCGAACATCGTTGCCATCTGCGACGCGCTTGACTGCTCGCTCGATTACATCGTCAGCGGCATTCCCGAAAACACGAACAACTTTACCCTCGATGGCGACGAGATACGCCTTGTCGAGGAATACCGCCGCCTTGACTCTCACGGCAAGGAGCTTGTCATGATGGTCGCGGGAAAAGAACGCGAGCGTATTTCACGCGTGGAATATGCACCTGCCTCCTCCCCTGCCTCTCGCCGTGAGAGTGCGATCATCACCGCCCCCATCACGCGCCGTTACCGCGACTCGGGAGCGTTCGCCTCAAAGCTTGAGATCGACCTTTATGACCTGCCCGTATCCGCAGGCATAGGTGAATATCTCGACAGCGCAAACGCGGAAAAGATAAGTGTAAGCCGCACCCCCGCAACCGAAGGCGCAGACTTTGCCTTGCGTATCAGCGGCAACAGTATGGAGCCGAAATATCATAACGGTGATATCCTTCTCATTGAAACGGCGGACTCCGTTGAGGTTGGCGAGCTTGGAATCTTCATCCTTGACGGCGACGGATATTTCAAGATATACGGCGGTGACTGCCTTATCTCGCTCAACCCCGATTACGGTAAAATAATGCTCAAGGACTTTTCCGAGGTCACCTGCATCGGCAAGGTCAGAGGAAAGCTGAAAAAAAGATAAACTGTGCAAAAAAGTGGCTGTTGGCGTATCTGCTTTATCGCAGGTACGCCAATTTAACATTTCAGCGTTTTTCGTCAAGACAATCAAAAACGGATATGATATAATTCTATCACAAGCAGAATACAGCCGCTTATTTATCCATTTGGGGAGGTAAAAATGGAAAACAGAGATTTGATAAAAAATGCTGTAAAGTATATCAACAACTTGGGATCTGGTGTTACCACGCTCGATGACGTAGCGAAAAACGCAGGATTTTCCACAGACTATTTTAATCGCATATTT
>JAZNOD010000072.1:0-9499 GCA_045580585.1 Eubacteriales bacterium | reverse complement strand
CTCCATGTTGTTTATGTTGAAAGCACCGATAGCGTAGCCGCCCTCGTATGCTTTCTTGAACATTTCCTTGGTTGTTACAAGTGCCATTTTTGATTTCTCCTTGTGTATATTTTTTTACCAAAGTATATTTTACACTTTTTTGCGAAAAAAATCAAGTAAAATATAGCACAAAAGCAAAGTTTTTTGCGCTTTTTCGAAAAAAACGGCGATTTTTTCGATTCAACCTATCGCACCGCCCCCATCGGCTGCCGTTGCGGCAGGGAGCGAGGTGATAGCCGCGGCTTCCTCAGGTGCTTCGGCACCGAGTCCGAAGCTGACGGCAATGGCGGCGTTGACCTCGTTCATCAGTCCCTCGTCAAGATGTCCCATCTTTTCCTTAAGCCTGCGCTTGTCAAGCGTTCTTATCTGTTCAAGAAGTATTACGGAGTCACGCGAAAGCCCTGCCCTTTCGGCGTATATGTTGATATGTGTGGGCAGTCGCGTTTTTCCCATTCTTGATGTAATCGCGGCGGCGATAACGGTGGGGCTGTATCGGTTTCCAACGTCGTTTTGTATTATCAGCACGGGGCGCAGTCCCCCCTGCTCCGAGCCAACCACGGGGGATAGATCAGCGTAAAAAATATCCCCTCTTTTTATGCTTTGAATATTCATTTTCTGCTCCTTGACGGGTTTATTCTACACTAATATTTTTACCGTACGCCGTCCCTCTTAAACAGTCGGGCGGAATTTTGAGGTAAGGAATTTTTACCCTTTGTAAGCAGTATATGTTGAAAACACCGACGGTGTTTTCCAACCGTCGGTGTTTTTTTAGTTAAATTATTATAAAATGCGTATGCGTATCAGGCGTTGGCAACGTCTCCGTCGGTGCAACGCACGGTATACTCGGAACCTTCGCCGTCCCAGCAGTATCCCTTTTCGACGCTTTCCCATTGCGCCTTAGTTCCGCCAAAGGTTATTTCCTTAATAGCGGAGCAACCGTCAAACACGAACGAACCTATGGAAGTAACGCTTACGGGTATTACGACCTCGGCAAGCGCGGTGCAATACTCAAACGCGAAATTCTCAATAGCTTTAACTCCGTCGGGGATAGTTATGCTCTCAAGCGAGCTGCAATACTCGAAAACGTACTCGTCGATACGCACGACTCCCTTGGGAATATTCACGTTCTTAAGGGACTTGCAATTTGCAAACGCGCTCATGCCGATGTATGTAAGACTGTCGGGGATAGATATGCTCGTAAGCGCGATACAGCCTGAGAAGGCTGATGCACCGATGCTCTTGACCTTGTCGTGCATAATCACCTCGGTAAGCGAAATACAGCCGTCAAACGCATAATCTCCGATCTTTTCAACCTCGGCGGGAACGGTAAGCACCGTGACCTTTTCACCGTTCAGGCAGAGGTCGGCTCCGTAAGAGCAAGGATTCGAGCAATATCCGTCAAACAAGATACTAAGCCACGCCTGCATATCGGATACGTATACGCTCTTTAGCGCATAGCAATTTGCAAACGCCTCGGCCCCGATGCTCGCAACGCTCTTGGAAATGATTATGCTTGCAAGTGATGAACAGCCGTAGAATGCGCTTCCGCCGATAGCAACCACTCCTTCGGGAATGATTATTTCGGCAAGCGCAGAACAGTCCTCAAAGGCAAAATCGTATATGATTTTAACTCCGCTTGACATCTCAAACGCCGACACACTCTTATCAATGACGCCGACAAGGACAAGATAAGGCTCTTCTCCGTTGCCAAGATATCTTCCATTTTTATATTCATTATACTGAAGCGCGAGACATCCGCTAAATGCGGAAGGACTGATATTCTTTATGCTGTTGGGAACGGTTATAACGCCAAGCGAGGTACAACCGCGGAAAACTCCGCTGTAAATATCCGTAATCCCCTCGGGAATGGATATGCTCGTCAGCGATGAACAGTCGGAAAACGCCCACGCGCCGATGTCGACAACGGTATTGGGGATGCTGACGCTCTCAAGAGATTCACAACCTGAGAATACGGACTCGTATATTATCTTTGCATCAGCCGAAAAAGTAAACGTTTTCGCGCTGTAATCAATAACGTCGCACAGCACAAGATACGGATGCTCGCTGTTTCCGAGATATTTGCCGTTCCCGTACGTATTGTATTCAAGCAGAACGCAATTCCAGAACACACCGCTGCCCATGCTCATAATACTATTCGGTATAACTGCCGAAGTCAGCGACGAGCACCCCCAGAACGCATCGTTACCGATTCTCGTAACGCCCTCGGGAATAGTTATGCTCGTGAGGGATTTGCGGCTTGAAAAAGCATCGTCACCAATGCTCGTAACGCTTCCGTCAGTGGGAATGACGCACGTGCCGCCGCCCAAAACGAGTGTTTTTGTTGCCGTTTCGATAAGGCAATTGCCCGCGCTGCGGTACACGGGATTGTTTTCGTCAACGCTTATGCTATCAAGCTTTGGACAATCGTAAAATGCGCCGCTGTCGATGCTCGCAACTCCCTTTCCTATCGAAACGCTTTCAAGCGACGAGCAGTACGAGAATATACCCATGTCAATGCTTACGACTCCGTCTCCGATGACAACGCTTTTGAGCGAGGAGCAACCGATGAAGGCATCGGAACGGATATCGGTAACGCTGTCGGGGATCACAACGCTCTTTATCGAGGAACAGCCCGCAAAGGCATTGTTGCCAATGCTCGTAACACCGTCGGGAATCACAAGGTCCTCGAGCAGCTCGCCGTTCAGATAAAGCGCGGCTCCGTTACAGCAGGGATTTGCATCCTCAAAATCATAATTTTCAAACGATATATCAAGCCAAGCCGAAAGATCGCTTATGTTTACCTCGGCAAGCGAGTTGCAACCGCAGAACGCGCCGTCGCTGATACTCTTGAGGGAAACGGGGATCGTAACACTCTCAAGTGAACCGCAATACGCAAAAGCAGAGCCGCCAATAGCGGTGACTCCGTTGCCGATAACAACGCTCTTGAGCGCGTCGCACCAGCAGAACGCCCACGTTTCAATTGCAGTAATACTGCCGGGTATAGTTGTTTTCGTCAGCGAAGGACAGCGGAAGAATGCGCCCGCATCGATGGTCTCAACACTTCCGTCAGAGGGGATAACACTTGCCCCGCAGCCAACGGCGAGTGTCTTGGTCGCCGTTTCGATAATGCAATTTCCGTCGCTGTGATAAACGGGATTGTCCGCGGCGACGGTGATGCTCTCAAGCGAGATACAACCGGCGAAAGCAAAACGCTCAATGCTCGTAACACCCGAATGTATCACGACGCCGGTGATGGAAGAACAACCCGAGAAAGCCTCTCTGCGAATGCGCGTTACGCTCTCCGGTATAACAAGCTCGGTTATCTTCTCACCGTTCAGATACAGCTCTGCCCCGTAACAGCAGGGATTCGTGCAACAAAGAGGAATACCGTTCGTACCGCTTATCCAGACGTCGATAGCGAGCCATGCCTCAAGATCGGTTATATATACCTTTTGGAGCGAGGCGCAGTCGTAAAACGCATCTCCGTAAATGCTGTTTATGGAAGCTGGAATGGTTATGCTCGTAATCGAGGAACAGCCCTCGAAAGCACTAAAGCCGATGCTCGTAACAGGATCTCCCTCATAAAGTGCGGGAATGATTATATCCGTATCGGTGCAGCTTCCAATGCCGGTAACCGAATATCCGTCACCGTTTTCATCGCGTTCATACAAAAGACCAACGCTGTATTTGTCATTGCAAGCGGTGCAAACACCGTTTACGTAGCTGTGTCCCGCGGCGGGTATCTCGCTTTGCTCTACGGTCACAATGCCGCACGTAGTGCATTTCTTACCGTCCGTGATACCGCCCTCGGTACAGGTTGCAGCCTTTCCCGCGATAACAACCTCAGAGTGCCCCGCTGCGGGAATAACTTCCTGTGCGATGATAACGGTTTCGCAAACAACGCATTCCCTGCCGTCCGTCAGTCCATTTTCGGTGCAGGTCGCCGCCTTGCCGCTGACCGTGACCTCGGTGTGTCCCATAGCGGGTATCTCAGTCTGTTTTACGGTTACCGTACCGCAAACGGAGCATTTCTTACCGTCGGTCAGTCCCTTCTCCGTGCAGGTCGCCGCTTTGCCCGAAACAGACTCCTCTGTATGAGCCTTTTTGGGTATTTCAGTCTGCGCTACGGTAAAGATACCGCAAACAGAGCATTTTTTACCGTCAGTCAATCCCTTCTCCGTGCAGGTCGCATCTCTGCCGTTGACAACTGTTTCCGTGTGTTTGGCAACGGGAACGACTAACTGCTCCGTTAATATCGCTTCGCAATCCTTGCAGACCTTTCCCGCGGTAAGTCCCGTAGAGGTGCAGGTCGCAGCTTTTGCGGGAATCTCCTCGGTATTCTTATGGGAGCAGGCAACGTCTCTTTTATATCCGCAGACGTTACAGCTTGCGTCCTCCGCACTGTCGTATGTATGCGCTTTTTTCGCAGTCTCTGTCTGCTTCATGGTGATTATTCCGCAAACGGAGCATTTCTTGCCGTCGGTCAGTCCCTTTTCGGTGCAGGTCGCCGCCTTGCCGTAAACGGTAAGCTCCACGTGCCCCGCAGCGGGCAGTACGCGCATTTCGTATTCACCGCACTCGCAGGTAAGCTTTTCAGCACCGTCAAGAGTACAGGTCGGAAATTTCGTTACAAGCCTTGTTTTGTAGTTGTGAACGTGCGGTGCGCTCGTTTCACTCGGTTCTTCCGTCGTCACGGCAGGTTCTTCCGTCGTCACGGCAGGTTCTTCCGTCGTCACGGCAGGTTCTTCCGTCGTTACGGCAGGTTCTTCCGTCGTTACGGCAGGTTCTTCCGTCGTCACGGCAGGTTCTTCCGTCGTCACGGCAGGTTCTTCCGTCGTCACGGCAGGTTCTTCCGTCGTCACGGCGGGTTCTTCCGTCGTTACGGCAGGCTCGCCCGTGGTTTCTTCATCGGGAGCAGTTGTATCTTCGGCAGAAGCAGTAGTGTCTGCAACCGTGGTTTCCGCCGCGGTGGTAGTTTCGCCTTCCCCGTCACCACACGCCGCAAAGCATGAGACGCACATGATAAGTGCAAGAAAAAGCGCAATAAATCTACTTGTCCTTTTCATTTTTTCCTCCCAAACATTAAACACGCACAAATAATGCGCATGATATATCATTTAATTACTTTTATTCCGAAAAATCGCCTTCATTACCGTCCAAAGGCAAAGTGTTTTCGCGCCCTCGGCGCGCTCATTCCTCGAGCAACGCAACGTACTCCTCAAGGCAGAGTCCGTTTTCGCGCATAACTGCGGCGTGGTACTGTCCCACGAAGCGCCAATGATAAGGTTCAAAGCCGATACCCGTTATCTTTTCCTTGTTTTCGGGGTATCTGAGAATAAATCCAAACTTGTGCGCGTTTTCAAGAAGCCAAGTGTATGCTTCCTCGTTCGCAAACTTTGCCGATGCCGTGGACAAATTGTGCATGTCGCACGCAAATCCCGTCTGGTGGTCACCCGTGCCGGGCGATGCCGAATAAGACCTGACTACACGCTCGGCATCTTCCTTTGTCAGAGCAGTCTTGCCCTTGGATATATAATTCTCCTTAAGGTAGCTTTCGCCAAGCACCTTGTACGCCGCGTCGCTGAACCACTTACCGCTGCTTTCGTAATGCGTGCGATAGTAGTATCTCTCATTATAAACGTATATGTTGAATTGCTTTTCCTGCGCCTCATACGCGCGGTACGCCATCGTCACCACTACGTCCGTATATCCTGCGGCATACATTTCCACAAACAATGCCTCAAGCGCCTTTTCAGCGTAGAGGGACATCATTGTGCTCTTTCCCTTTTTTACGTTTATCACGTTGGTAAGGTCCTGCGGAACGTGAGTTGCGTCAACGGGATGCGCGGAATTTATCAGCACCAGAAAAGCATCTCTGTCTGACGGATCCATGTACTTATAGTAGGACGAAAGATCGCACGTGAACTTATATTTAGGTGTGTCTGTGGGCAATATCACCGCGGAAGGCGGAAGCGTCTCTACCTCGGGCATTTCAAGGGGCGACTCGTTCTTTAGCAAAAACGAGCAATTCTCCCCTATCTGCACCGTAAGTGTCTTTTTATCCTCGGAAACACTTACGCTGATACCGCTTATATATCTGTCGACAAATTCCGCACTCACCCATAAAGAACCGTCACGCAAAAAGCACGGCGCTTCCATGCGAACGCCGACTCCGTTAACAAGAACGTCGGCAGAATCGGTATCAAAAGTCAGCTTTTCACCCGATGGGGTGGAAAAGATCATATTACCGCTGTCACCGCTGATATAGATTTGCGCGCGAGATGCGATATCCGATAGGTTTACAAAGTATTTTCCACCGATATATACCGACGAATACGGAAGCGTTACCTTGTCCTCGCCCGTATAATACGTTATCTTGTCCGGCAATGGCTCCGCCTCATCGTGCGAGGTAAGCCCAAGCAGAAAAACGCTCAGGGCGATACCGCAAATAATAAAGAGAATGCAGATAAAGGCTCCGAAATAGCCCATGACCGCTTGTCCGCGCGCAAGCAACGCTTTCTTTTTTTCTTCTTTTCGAGCCGCTTGCTCCTTCTTGCGCTTTTCCAGCGCGGCGGCTCGCCGTGCCTCGGCGGCTCGCGCCTGCTCGGCACTCACGCGCCGTCCTTGCTCGGGACGGCGAGGTGCTTTTTTCGGTGCTTGCTTTGTGCGCTCCGGCTGAGTTCTTGGGCTTGAGCGTTTCTCGGGGAGAGTCTGCCGCGCGGGGGCTTGCGTGTGCGCAGGCGGCGTTTGGGGCGCGCTTTTTTGCACGTCTCTATCCGCTTGCGGCGCGGTCGGCTCGGCACGTCGGTTATTTTCAAGGTGCGCAAAAAACGCGGGGTCCACTATCGGTTCTTTGGATTCGATGCGTGCCTTTCGCCGCTTGTCCTCGTACGCCTTGCGGTTTGCCTCGTGCTGTGCCTTAAGGTCAGCGACCATTCTGTCCTTTCCCGTCATTTTTGCGCCTCCTTTCTTGCATGATCATTGTAAACTCTGCCGTTTATTTCTTCGCTTTCGTTTCTATAAGGAAAAAGTACGGAGAGGTGGGGGAATTTACTATTTTTATCTTTGTTATACATAGTTTAAAGCGTGAGAGGGTTGAAAAATACTCCTCTATCATTTTGCCCTCGGCGTCACCCTCGGGGTGGCCCGGATAGACCGCGACCGTCAGCACCGCATCATCACCAAGGAGAGATATCGCCCCCTCTATCGCGGGCATGGTCGTCTCGCGCATGGTCGTGATGCTCTTGTCTCCGCCGGGGAGCCAGCCGAGATTGAACATTCCCGCCTTTATCGGCTCGGAAATATATTTTTTAGCATTGTGGTGCGAGTCGTGTATCAGCGTATAATTTTCGGGACAGCCGACCTCGCGCAGCCGCGCACGTGTGGACTCCACAGCCTGCGCCTGAACGTCAAAGGCGTAGACCTTGCCGCGCTCACCGACCGTTTTTGAGAGGAACTCGGTGTCGTAGCCGTTTCCCATCGTAAAATCGGCACAAACGTCACCCTCACCGAGATGCGTGAGTATAAATTGCTTGTGGAGTGACAAAAGATCTATCATTTCACACCTCTATTATTTGTAATTTTGAGAAAATTATTCCTCTGTTTGCTTTATTTGTTTTTTCTGTGCAGATCGGAGCGCAAAAACCTCATAGCCCTCTCGACCGAATCCTTGGAATTGCCCCAAGGCTCTTCGTCGTAGCGGTAATCAAACTTTTTGCAGAACCACGAAACGTCCTCGCAAAGCGAGTCAAAATAGGGAAGCACCACCGCCTGCGAAGCCTTTGAAAACTCGCCGTAGCTCTTTTTTGATAGCTTTGCCTTTGCCACCTCAAGCATAGCGCGAAAATGAGGCAGGCAAAAATACGGCTGGGCGGAAAACTTTTCTCTGAATTTCTCCTCGGTACTCCACAGATAGATGATGTTATCTATAAGGAGCGAGAAATTGGCATTTATCCTGCCGCAAACGTAGCAGGTCTCCTCAAGCTCCGCAAGGCGCGCGCGCGCGGGATATCCCGTTACGAGCAGCGGCTTGTCCGCTATATCGGAACGAAGCTCGGCAAGATGGCTCTCAAGCGTGAGTGCCATACCCAGACGGTTCTTGCGCTCAAACATCATATTACTGTGAGTGGCGCAAAAGCCGAGCTTATTTGTCTGTATTCGCACGTCGGGTTCCATCATGGACGCACCGAGTATCAGCTCAAGCTCGTTTTCCTCAAGCATGCGGTGAAGCGAGCAGACGGGACAGCCGCAGCTATGGTCATCGCGGCTCATATCAAAATGCTCATTTATCGGAATTGTATATATCTGATTCATTTTAACTCCATCTTGAAATCCATCGTGTTTTAGTGTATAATGTATACATAGTTAATTATAGCAGAAAAATTGTAATATATCAAGGATAAAAAAGTAAAATGCAGACCATTTTGGATAAAATATATTTCGACGGACATACTGTGAGGATAGATGGGGCGGATTTTTTCGACGTTTGCGCCATTTTTGAGTGCGGACAGGCGTTCCGCTTTGACAAAGTAGAGGGAAGCGCCCACGGCGCGGAATACGGCGGTATCGCCCACGGACGTTATATTTCGGTAGCGCAGGATGGGGACAGAATTACCGTATACGGCTCTGACGAGGCGGATTTTAACAATATCTGGCGCGGGTATTTCGCGCTTGACGAGGACATTGAAAAAATAAGGCGCGACATACTATCCCACTCGTCAGCTCCCCGCCTTGCGCACGCCGCCGAGGTCGGCAGAGGCATACGCATACTGCGGCAGGATGCATGGGAGGCACTCTGCTCCTTTATCATTTCGCAAAACAACAACATTCCGCGTATAAAGGGGCTTATCCGCGCACTTTGTGAGCGTCTGGGCGAGCCGATAGACACCGCGCACATGCTTGCGCACGGCGCAAGAGAGAGGGAATACGCCTTCCCAACGCCCGAGGCTGTTTGCGCGGCGGGCGTAGACGTGCTTCGCGAGCTGAAAACGGGATTTCGCGCCAAATACATATACGATGCCGCCTGCCGTGTGTGCGGCGGCAGACTGAATCTCGACGATGTGCGCCTCGCCCCAACCGCCGAGGCTTCCGCAATGCTTCAGGAAATATGGGGAGTCGGCGCGAAGGTTGCCGCCTGCACGCTCCTTTTCGGCTTTGGAAAGCTCGATGCCTTCCCCGTTGACGTATGGATACGGCGCGTTATTGAAAAATACGGCTTTGACCCCGCCGCCCTCGGCGACTTTGCGGGACTTGCCCAGCAGTATCTTTTCTATGCCGAACGCGAGGAATCAAAATAAACCACCAAAAGTTTCACTTGAAAAAATCGGTCAAAGCTGCGGCTTTGACCGATTTATTTTCTTTCCCACTCGGCAAACAACTCGCCGATCGTCACACCCAAAAGCTCCGCTATTCTCGGAACAAGAGCGATATCGGGAAAGTTTACAGACGTCTCCCATTTTGA